>CALGOA010000042.1 GCA_937958015.1 uncultured Acidimicrobiales bacterium
CGGGCGTGGCTCCTCCCGGAGGGGTGAGCGCGTTGCTGTGGGAAACCGGGAAGCGAGACGAGCGGACCCTGCGGTTGCAGCGAGACGCTGTGTCGCGCCGGAGGCTCTGCCTCCGTGGCCAAGAACGGCCCCCTGAGGGACAACCCTTGTCCTCCCGGAGGGGTGAGCGCGTTGCTGTGTGAAACCGGGAAGCGAGACGAGCGGTTAGTGTCGCGCCGGAGGCGGTGCCTCCGTGGCGATGGAACGGCCCCCGGAGGGAATTGGAGTGACCATGCTTGAGATGCGGAATATCACGAAGCGTTTTCCTGGGGTGGTGGCCAACGACTCGGTGGACTTCACGGTCGGGTATGGCGAGGTGCACACCCTGCTGGGTGAGAACGGTGCCGGCAAGAGCACGCTGATGAAGATTCTCTACGGGTTGTACCGGCCCGATGAGGGTGAGATCCGTTTCAAGGACGAGGTGGTCAAGCTCACGTCGCCGAACGATGCGATCCAGCGAGGCATTGGGATGATCCATCAGCATTTCATGTTGGTTCCAACCCTGACCGTTGCCGAGAACGTTGCCTTGGGGCTTCGCGGCAACCTGAGCCGGGCGGACATGGGTCCCGTTCGGGCTCGGCTTCGGGAGCTGTCGGAGCAATACGGCCTGCAGATCGATCCCGATGCGGTGATCTGGCAATTGGCTGTGGGGGAGAGGCAACGGGCGGAGATTCTGAAGGCGCTGTACCGCGAAGCTGAGCTGTTGGTTCTGGATGAACCCACGGCGGTGCTGACGCCGCCGGAGGTCGACGACCTCTTCATCACCCTCCGGCAGTTGCGCGACGACGGCAAGGGGTTGATCTTCATCAGCCACAAGCTCCATGAGGTCATGGATCTCTCCGATGAGATCACGGTGCTTCGCGATGGCAAGGTGAGCGGGCACACCCGTCCCTCGGAATCCAGTCGAGAGCAGCTCGCCCAGATGATGGTGGGACGGCCCGTCGAGTTGACGCGGACCCTGGCCGACGTCGAAGTTGGCGAGGAGCGGCTAACCATCACCGATCTCACTGTTCTCGGCGATCGGGGAACTGCTGCAGTAGATGGACTCTCGTTGTCGGTGAGAGCCGGCGAGGTGGTCGGATTGGCCGGAGTGTCCGGCAACGGACAACGGGAACTGGCCGAGGCCATCATGGGGCTTCGGCCCGTCGTTTCGGGTGAGATCAAAGTGGGTGGAAGCGAGCGATCCGATCCCAGCCCGAAGGGGGTTCGCCAACTCGGTGTGTCGTACGTGCCTGAGGAACGCATGAAGGACGGCGTGGTCGGCGAATTCAGCGTGGCCGAGAACATCATCCTGGTCGACTACTCGAAAGAGCCCTACACAAAGCGGGGACTGCTCGATTTCGGTGCCATCGGCAAACGAAGCCGGGACCTCGTCAACCGTTTCTCGGTCAAAACGCCAACGATCGAACAGCCCACGCGGCACCTCTCCGGCGGCAACATTCAGAAGGTGGTTATCGCCCGGGAGTTCACCTGCGATGCAGAGGTCCTCGTCGTCGCCCAACCCACTCGTGGCGTCGACATTGGCGCCGCCGAGTACATCCACGAGCGCCTGTTGGAACAACGAAGCGCCGGAGCGGCGATCCTGTTGATCAGCGAGGATCTCGATGAGGTCCTCCAGCTCTCGGACCGGGTGGTGGTCGTGCTGGAAGGACAGGTAATGGGCGAAGTGCAGAGGGCCGACGCAACCCCACAGGCGGTGGGTTTGTTGATGTCTGGCGTGACCACCTGAGCGAGTTTGGGTGGCCGACGCCAGACGTGCACCATCGGCCATCTGGGAACTTTACAAATTGTAAAATTGGTCTACCCTTACGGAGTGCCCGTGAGTGAACTTCGAATCGATATCGATCGGCTGCAGCAGCGGCTCGCTGACCTCGCATCGATCGGGGCTATTGAGGGCACCGAAGGGTGCGCCCGCCTTGCCCTGACCGACGAAGACAAAGAGGGCCGCGACCTGGTGGTGGCCCAAATGAGGGACCTCGGGCTCGAGATCTCCATCGATGGCATCGGGAACGTCGTCGGCACGATGGCCGGTCAGCTCGATGGACCGCCCGTGATGACCGGAAGCCACATCGACACCGTCCGGACCGGGGGTCGCTACGACGGCAATCTCGGAGTGCTGGCAGGGCTCGAGGTCATCGAGGTGCTGAAGACCGCAGGTATCACCCCCAAACGACCGCTCGCCGTGGCCTTCTTCACCGACGAGGAGGGTGCCCGATTCGCACCCGACATGCTCGGAAGTCTGGTTTACGTCGGCGGCATGCCGCTCGAAGAAGCGCTCGAGATCGAAGGCATCGACGGACCAACCGTGGGCGCCGAACTGACCAGAATCGGCTACGACGGCTCCGCTCCGCTGCCGGCTTCCGCTCCCCATTCCTTCGTTGAACTACACATCGAACAGGGACCGGTGCTCGAGGTTGAAACCGTCACCATCGGAGCAGTAACCGGGGTCCAGGGCATCAGTTGGCAGGAGGTGACGATCACTGGCCAGAGCAATCACGCCGGTACGACCCCCATGCACCTCCGCAAGGATCCGGGTTTCGTCGCTGCGGCATGTGCAAACTTCGTTCGGGAACTTGCCCTCGACATCGGTCATCCACAGGTCGGAACCGTCGGCCGCCTCGAACTGCGCCCCAACCTCGTCAACGTTGTGCCGGCGTCTGCCACGTTCACCGTCGACCTCCGCAACACCGACGAGGCAACCCTCCGAGCCTCCGAACATCGCTTCGCCGAGTTCCTCGCCGCAACCGCAGAGGCCGAAGGATGCACCGTCGAGACCCGGGAACTGGCCCGATTCGAACCCGTAGTGTTCGATCCCGACGTCATCGACATGGTCGAGCAGGAGGCAAAGGAGCTTGGCCACAGCGTGCTCCGAATGCCGTCGGGAGCGGGCCACGATGCCCAGATGCTCGCCCGGGTCTGCCCCACCGCAATGATCTTCACCCAGAGTCGCGACGGGCTCAGCCACAATCCGCTCGAGTACACCTCGGCGACCGACCTTGAAGCCGGCGCAAACGTCCTGCTTCACACCCTCCTGAAACTGGCCAACTCATGACCCAGAATTCTTTGAAACAGCACCCCGGCTTTCAGCCCCATGGGACCACCATGCCGCTCACGCCGATGTCGCTCGGGCAACTGCTCGAACGAATCGATCACGAATGGCATAGTCGTAAACGCATCTTTGACCTGCCAACTGCACGGTTCTGGAAACCTGATCCCGATGTGGATCTGAGCTTTGAGTTCCTCGGCCGTCGATGTGCGTCGCCGATCGGCCCGGCGGCCGGTCCACATAGCCAGTTGGCCGAGAACATCGTGCTCAGCTGGCTGGGCGGCTCCCGGCTGTTCGAGTTGAAGACCGTGCAGATTCTCGACGACCTCGAGATCAAACGACCCTGCATAGATATGCAGACGATCGGTTACAACATCGAGTGGAGTCAGGAACTCACCGTCCCGCAGAGCCTCACCGAATACGTGAAGGCATCGATGCTGCTCCGAATTCTTCAGGAGTGGGAACCGATCGCCGAGTTCGTCGGGCCCAACCCCGGTCCCCACGTCTTCGATATGAGCGTTGGGTATGACCTGGCGGGAATCTCGGATCCCAAGGTGTCGGCCTTCATCGAGGGCATGCGAGACGCCACCGACGAGATCGAAGCCCTTCGTTCCCAGCTCACGGGTCCTTGGGCCAGATACGCCGACCTCGATTTCAACCCAGTGCTCTCGGACACGTTGACACTGTCGACATTCCACGGTTGCCCGCCCGACGAGATCGAGGGCATCACCAAACACCTGATCGACGAACACGACCTCGACGTGATCGTGAAGCTCAACCCCACGCTGCTCGGCTACGAAACGGTGCGGTCGATCGTCAACGACGAACTTGGGTACACCGACGTGAGCGTGAAGGAGGAGGCCTTCGCCGAGGACCTTCAGTTCGATCGTGGAATCGAGTTGATCAACGAGCTGAACCAGTACGCCGCCGATCGGGGTCGCGCCTTTGGGATCAAGCTGACCAACACGCTGGTGGTGCATAACGCCAAGGCGTGGATGCCTGAGGACACGATGTATCTCAGCGGGCCACCGTTGCACGTGCTGGCCATGACCCTGCTCGACAGACTGACCCCACATCTGCCCGAGCGGCTGATGGTGAGTTTCAGCGCCGGGATCACCAAGGACAACCTGGTCGACTCGCTCGCCGCTGGCGTCAATCCCGCAACGGTCTGTTCCGACCTCCTCAAGCCGGGCGGTTACGGTCGGCTGGCCCCCATGCTCCGCACGGTCACCAAGGCCGTTTCCGACGCCGGTTTCGCATCTCTGGCGGAGTGGAAGGCATCGAACCCGCTGTCAGCTGCTGAATACTCGGCCCGGATTCGCGCCAACGGCGACTACCACCTCAGTGCAAACGAGAAGTTGCCGCGCGAGGTTGACCACACGCTCGAGACCTTCGGATGTGTTGCCTGCAACTTCTGCATCACCGTGTGCCCCAACGACGCCTTCTTCAACATCGCCAGCCCTCAGGAGGAGATCGAAGGGCGGCAGCAGTATCTGGTGCTCGCGGAACTGTGTAACGAGTGCGGCAACTGCATGACCTTCTGTCCCGAGGACGGTGACCCCGCCCAGGTGAAGCCGAAGATCTACACCAACCCCGACGTGTTCGCCGCCCGTTCCGACCAGGGTTTCCTCGTGCGGGATGGACAGATCGTGGACTCCCGGTCCAACGACTCCGATGTCAATGTCCTGCAGGAGCTGCTGGCCAGCGGCTCTCCGGTCTCGAAGGCAACCTCGTGAGGGAGGTCCGAATCGGCGCAGCCCAGCTGGGTCCGATCGCCAAGGACGAGACGCGCAAAGAGGTGGTGGAGCGGCTCCTCGACCTTCTGCGCCAAGCCGATCAGGCCAATTGTGAGCTGGTCGTGTTCCCCGAGTTGGCTCTCACCACGTTCTTTCCACGGTGGTACACCGACGACATCGGTGGCCACGATCACTACTACGAGACCGAGATGCCCGGCCCTGCCACCCAGCCGCTATTCGATGAGGCAAAGCGGCTCGGAATAGGATTCGCCCTCGGGTATGCCGAACTAACCGAACCCGACGCCGATGGGATCGTCCACCGTTTCAACACCACGGTCCTGGTCGAACGCGACGGCTCCATCGTCGGTTATTACCGCAAGGTTCACATCCCGGGTCACGACGGGGATGAACCGTGGCGTCCGTTTCAGCATCTGGAGCGGCGGTACTTCGAAGAGTCGGACGAGGGGTTCGGTGTCTTTGGTGCCTTCGGCGGGATCGTCGGCATGGCCACCTGCAACGATCGTCGATGGCCCGAGACCTATCGGGAGATGGGCCTCCAGGGCGTCGAGTTGATCATGATCGGCTACAACACACCGATCCATTACGCCCCCGACCCCGGACAGAACGCGCTGCAGGGATTCCACAACCACCTCTGCATGCAGGCGGGCGCCTATCAGAACGGCACGTGGGTTGTCGGAGTGGCGAAGGGTGGTACCGAGGAAGGGGTTGAAAGCCTCGCGCAGAGCTGCATTGTTGCCCCCAGCGGTCAGATCGTGGCGCAGGCCATCAGCACCGGTGATGAACTGGTCACCGCCGTGGCCGACCTCGACTGGTGCAAGAAATACAAAGAGACACTGTTCAACTTCTCGACCTATCGCCGGCCCGAGATGTACCAACGAATCGGCACCCAGAAGGGTGTCATCGTCCCCGACTCCGTCGTCGCTTCAAGGAAGTCCCATGACTGATATCTCGTTCATTCTCAACGGCCAGGAAACGGTTGCGTCTGGTGAGCACGAACACCTGCTCACCGCGCTGCGGGATGAGCTCGACGTCTTGTCGCCGAAAGACGGTTGTTCGCCCTCGGGCCAATGTGGCGCCTGCACCGTGCTGGTCGATGACAAGGCCCGCGTGGCCTGTCAGACCAGCATGGAGAAAACCGAGGGCAGCGAGGTCCTGACACTCGAGGGCCTCACCGATGCCGAAAAGAAACAGTACGGCGAGACGTTCGCCGCCTACGGCGCACTCCAGTGTGGTTTCTGTACGCCTGGCATCGTGATGCGGGTCAAGAGCATTCTCGACAAGAAACGTCAGCCCGACGGCACCAGCGATGTGACCCGTGAAGGCGCCGCCCGACTGATGGGCGGCAATCTGTGCCGCTGCACCGGGTACACGAAGATCCTCGATGCCGTCGAGGCGCTCGCCCGAAACGAAAAGCCGGTGGCGTTGCCGCCCAAGGGTGTTGGCTCACGCGGCATCAAGTACGAGGCGGAACCGCTGGCGATCGGGACCCGCCCCTTCATCGATGATCTACGACCCGAGGGCCTGCTACACGGTGCGGTGCACCTCACCGACCACGCCCGAGCCGACATCCTTGGGATCGACACGTCGGCGGCGGAAGCCGTGTCGGGTGTGGTTCGGGTCTTCACCGGTGCCGACGTTCCAGGCGAACTTCGGAGTGGTCTGATCCACAAGGACTGGCCGGTGTTCATTCCGGTGGGTGGCCGAACCAGCTACCTCGGCGATGTTCTCGCCCTCGTGGTTGCCGACACTCGAGCGACGGCCCGCAAGGCCGCCCAGTTGATCGAGGTCACCTACGACGTTCATGAGCCCATGACCAACCCGGCCGAAGCGGTCGCCTCCGACGAGGACGCCGTGTGGGAGTTGGATGGCAACGTTCTGTCCACTTCCGCCTACGTACGCGGTGATGTCGACGCCGGACTGGCCGAGGCCGAGCACATGATCACCGAAACCTTTCAGACCCAGCGCATCGATCATGCGTTTATCGAACCCGAGTCCACTCTCGCCATTCCAGTACCGGCCGGGACCGAACCCCCGCTCACCGCCGGTGCCCGGGTTCCCGCCGACTTCGATCGGATGCTCGTCTACAGCGGTGGACAGGGAATCTGGGACGATCGCAACGACATCGCCCGCATCATCAACATGCCAACCGAGACGGTGCTCACCGAGTTGGTAAGCAACGGCGGCGCCTTCGGCGGCAAGGAAGACATGAGTAACCAGGGCCAGACCGCACTGGCGTGCTGGTTGCTTCAGAAGCCGGTACGCACCACCTTCAGTCGAGAGGAGAGTTTCCTCGTTCACACCAAACGTCACGCCATTCGAATGACGTATGAACTTGGTTGTGATCCGGACGGCAAGCTGACCGGACTGCGGGTCCGGATGCTCGGGGACTCGGGGCCGTACGCCTCGGTCGGCATGAAGGTGCTCGAGCGGGCCGCCGGCCACGCATCGGGACCCTATGTGATCCCGAACATCGACGTGGAGGCCGTGGCCGCCCGGACGAACAACAGCGTGTGCGGAGCGTTCCGTGGATTCGGTGCCAATCAGGCTCAGTTCGCGATGGAGGGCATGCTCGACCGCCTGGCCGAGAAGGTAGGAATCTCGGGCTGGGAAATTCGCAAGCGCAATGTAATTACGCCGGGAGTTGTCTGGGGTCCCGGACAGAAGATGGACGATGGTTGCCTCGGGGCCGAAGCATGTCTCGAAGCTGTCAAACCGGCATACGACGCAGCCAAAGCCGCTGGCAAGAACGTGGGCCTCGGCCTCGGGCTGAAGAACAGCGGCCTCGGCAACGGCTTCAAAGAGATCGCCAAGGCGGTTGTTCACTTCCGCGAGGATGGCAAGGTCGAGGTTCGGCACTGTTGGACCGAAATGGGCCAGGGTGTCCACACCGTTGCCCAACAGGTCGCCACCGAGGAACTCGGTGTTGCTGCGGAGCAGATCGAAGTGATCGTCGACAGCACTCGGGAACTTGGTGCGGGCCAAACGACCGGGAGTCGAGGAACGCTGATGGGGGCCGGTTCGGTCGCCGATGCATGTCAGAAGGCGATGGCGGATGGCTGCAAGGTCGGCGTCGACTACGAAGGCGAGTACCGGGTCGATTGGACAAACAGTCTCAGCGAGGGTCTCGAGAGTCCGATCATCCACAGCACATTCGGCTATGCCGCCCAGCTGGTAATCATGAACGACGATCAGGTGGTCGAGAAGGTTGTCGCGGCCCACGACGTCGGTCGAGCCGTCAACCCGCTCCTCTGTGAGGGCCAGGTGGAAGGTGCGGTCCACATGGGCCTCGGTTATGCGATGAGCGAGGGGTTCCCGGTCGACGAAGCCGGACTTCCGCACAACACGACGCTGCGCAGTCTCGACATCCTTCGACCCAAGGACATGCCAGACGTCGAAACGATCCTGGTCGAGTCGCCCGAACCCAACAGTCCGTATGGGATCAAGGGGGTTGGCGAGATCGGGCTTGTTCCCACCGCCGGCGCCGTGGCGGCCGCGATGTACGACGCCGATGGCGTCTGGCGAAACGAACTACCGCTGGTCAACGAAAAGAACCGCGAACGGTCATCGGCGTGGGAGTAACCGCCGGCCTCGTGTGTTCGCATCAGCCGGGCCTGTCCCTTTCAGGGGGACCGTTCCGTCGCCACGGAGGCGCAGCCTCCGGGCATTCCACAGCGAACGCTGCAACAAGCAGGGCGTGCTCCGTCAGACATCGCCGGTCCAAACAATTCGTCCCTCACCCCTCCGGGAAGGAACAACGGTCGGTGGCAGGGTGGGTGCTGTCATGAGTGGAACAACTCCAGGTCTCGTGTGTTCGCATCATCATTTGTATTCGGCGCTGGCGCGGGGGATGCCGGCGCCACCGAAGACGCCGACGGGGTTTCTCGAGATCCTCGAGCAGGTCTGGTGGCGGCTGGATCTCGCGCTCGATGAGGAGATCATCCACTGGTCGGCGAAGCTCGGCGCTCTCGAAGCCCTGCAGCGAGGCTGCACTGCGATCATCGATCACCACGAGTCACCCAACGCCATCGAAGGTTCGCTCAGCATCATCGCCGACGCCTGTGCCGAGCTCGATGTGCGGGTCAACTGTGCGTACGGGATCACCGACCGTCACGGCTCGGACGGTGCCGCCCGGGGACTAGGGGAGAACGACCGATTCCTGCGTGACGGCGGTCGCGGGATGGTTGGCCTGCACGCAGCCTTCACCTGCGAACCCGACACCATCGCCGCCGCGGCCGAGATGGCTGCCCACCACGGCGTCGGGATGCACGTACATGTTGCGGAGGGTGCCGAGGACACGTGGGAAGCGCTGCTGCCCTACAGCCAAGACGACTGGTGGCTGGTTCACGGCGTCCACCTGCCAGACGATCACGGTCTCAAGGGGACCATCGTCCACAACCCGCGATCCAACATGAACAACGCGGTCGGTTACGGGGCCCCGGTGCGTTTCAACAATCCGATTGCGCTCGGCACCGACGGCATCGGCTCCGACATGCTCGACGAATTCCGAGTGGCGTATGTCCGAGCCCGGGAGCACGACGTAACGATCACGCCCGACGTGATCTGGAACTGGGTCCAGCACGGATACAGCCTCTTCCCGGAGGCGCAGAACGACGTCGTGGTGTGGGACTATGAACCAATGGACCCGTGGCGGTTGGCCTACAGCCCGGGCGTTTCACCGGTTCGGATCGAGATCGACGGCCGGACCGTTATGGACGAGGGCCAGATCACCCACGTGGATGTTCCCGAAATCAAGGCGAAGGCGGCCGAAGCCGCCCAGAAACTGTTCAAGAAACTATGAGTCGCTGCGTAATGTCAGCCCCAGGAGAGAAGTAATGCCAGAGACCAAACCCCTCGCCGTGTTCGGAGAATTCGCCGAGGGCGGAGAGACCGCGTACGAGAACGCGAAGCAGCGGTTCAAGGAGCAGAACATCGTTCTGCCCACGTTTGCCCAGCTCCGTGATCCGTCGACGATCCCGGCCGAAATCGTCGAGAAGCTGAAGTCGGTGGAGAAGGACGCCGCGGATCCTCTGAACCTCTTCCGGGTCCACTGGTTCAACGAGCACGCCGACGAAGAGGGAGACAACTTCCCCGGGTTTGTCGACGTGCCGACCCATATCGAGCTGCCGAGTGAACTGACCGGTGTCGATGCCCGCATCGTCCTGATGTTTGGCAACCGGTTCCCAATGATCCGGGCCCACAAAGTGCTCGCCGCGTACAGCTGCCTCGTCGCCCGGCTCGTCACCGGTCGCTTCGACCCGACGACCCAACGAGCCATCTGGCCCTCGACCGGCAACTACGCCCGGGGTGGAATCGCGATCAGTCGTCTGATGAAGTGCCGGGGGGTCGCCATTCTGCCCGAGGGCATGAGCAAGGCCCGGTTCGACTGGTTGAACAAGTGGTGTATGAACCCCGAAGAGGACATCATCAAGACCTTCGGCACCGAGAGCAACGTGAAGGAGATCTACGACGAGTGCAACCGTCTCGACGAAGACCCCGAGAACATCATCTTTAACCAGTTCTCCGAGTTCAGTAACCACATGGGTCACTACGCCGTGACCGGTCCCGCTCTGGAGACGGTGTTCAAACACGTCACCAAGGATCGGCCGGGTTCACTGGCTGCGTTCAGTAGCGCTACTGGCTCTGCGGGCACCATCGGCGCTGGTGACTATCTGAAGGACGAACACGGCACCCGTATCGTTGCCGTGGAGGCCCTGGAGTGCCCGACTATGCTGTACAACGGCTTCGGCGAACACAACATCCAGGGCATCGGCGACAAACACATCCCGCTGATCCACAACGTAACCAACGCCGACCTCGTCGTGGGAATCAGTGATAAGAGCACCGACAATCTCGACCTGCTCTTCAATTCGCCTGCAGGCAAACGTCTCCTCACCGAACGAGGAATCGCTCCCGAACTGGTCGACGCTCTGGTCGACATGGGGTACTCCTCGATCGCCAACACCCTGGCCGCTATCACCGCAGCGAAGAAGTGGGGCCTTACCTCAGACGACGTCGTGATGACCGTCGCCACCGACGGCAGCGATCTCTACGACGCTGAGCGCGAAGAGTTCATCGCCCGCAACTACCCCGGTGGCTTCGACGACGTAGAGGCGCAGAAGATCTTCACCGAGCACCTCGAAGAGATCGACACCGAACACACCCTCGACATGGACGAAACCAATCGGAATCGGGTCTTCAACCTCGGCTACTACACATGGGTTGAACAGCAGGGCATCGACATTCCCGACTTCGAACGACGCCGGTCCCAGGACTTCTGGGATGGACTTCGACCGTTGGCCGATCGCTGGGATGCCATGATCGAGGACTTCAACTCCTGAGTTGCTCATGAACCCGTTCCTGAGATATCGACAACGCCTCGACAGCTATTCACATGTGATCGCCAATGGTCTGACCGACGAGTGGTTCGTCGAGCAGGTGGAAGCGCTTGACGCTGCGGTCGCCGGAGTGGAGGGACACGGGTTCGAAGAAACGCCGGTCATCGACGGGGCGGCTCTCGCCGGCGCGGCCGGGCTAGATATTGATCTGTTCATCAAAACCGAACCACACAACGTTGGCGGTTCCCACAAGGCTCGCCACCTCTTTGGTGTCGCCCTGCACTTGCTGGCCCACGAGGCACTCGGGGCGCCGCGGCAGGAGAACCTTGCGATCGCCTCGTGTGGCAACGCCGCACTGGGCGCAGCCGTAGTCGCAGCTGCTATGAAGAGGAATCTCCAGGTGTTCGTTCCGGTCTGGGCTGACGAATCCGTTATCACTCGACTCGATGAACTCGGCGCCGACATCAACCGATGCGAGCGCCAACCGGGTGAAACTGGAGACCCCTGCTACAACCGATTCAGCGAAGCAGTCGATGGTGGCTCGGGTGCATTCAGCGTTCAGGGCACCGACACCCCCTCGGCCTTCGACGGTGGCCGAACCCTGGGATGGGAACTAGCCGAACAGGTTCCAGACCTCGACGCCATCTATATCCAAGTCGGTGGGGGAGCGCTGGCCACGGCCGTGTCGTTGGCCCTCCCCGACGTCCGCCTTCATCCGGTTCAGGCAGAAGGAGCTGCGCCTCTTCGCAGGGCGTGGGACAAGATGGCGCCCGAGTTCGACTTTTCCAAGGCCGAGGCACAACCGGACGACTACATGACGGCCTGGGATGATCCGCAGAGTTTCGCCACCGGGATCCTCGACGACATCACCTACGACTGGATCCCGCTGCTCAAACAAACCCGAGCGACCGGCGGGGAACCAATCGTGGCCCCAGAATCCGTCATCGTCGACGCGTACAACCTGGCCCACACCCATACCGGCGTGCCGGTCTGTTCAACCGGTACCGCAGGGTTCGCCGGGCTTATCCACCAACCACCATCCGGCCGCGAAAGGGTGGCGGTGCTCTTCACCGGATTGGATCGCGAATGAGTTCTTCTCCGCGTTACAACCTCCTGCCAAACCAGGCCGAAGCGGCCGCCGGTCTGGTCGACACTACCGACGGTGTGCTGGGGTAGGCATATGGCTGCGACTTTCGAACTCCACCATGTTCAGCAACCCGGCCGATCGATATCGACCGTCCATAGACCCTCCACCATCGAGGACGCCCTCGTTGCTCTTCACGAAGATCCCGCCCGTCGACCGATAGCGGGCGGAACCGACATCCTTCTGGATCTTCAGAGGGGTGGGGTCGGGTCACCGGTTGAACTGATCGATCTGAC
This sequence comes from uncultured Acidimicrobiales bacterium, assembly GCA_937958015.1. Lineage (GTDB taxonomy): Bacteria > Actinomycetota > Acidimicrobiia > Acidimicrobiales > SZUA-35 > JABDIY01. The sequence goes on from CALGOA010000042.1 coordinate 12,558, forward strand.
CGGGATCGAACGCTTCACCACAATCGAGGAAACCGATCATTCGTTCGTGCTGGCCGGAGGTGTCCGTCATGGACAGGTGGTCAGCGATCCGCGTTTCGTCCAGTACGCCACCCCATTGGCTCAGGCCTGCCTCGAGATCGGTTCGCCGCAGCTCCGCAACCGCGCCACGATCGCAGGGAACCTCGCCACCGCAAGCCCGGCGAATGACACCCTTTCGGCCCTCATGGCGCTGGGTGCGACCGTTGAACTGTCGCACTGGAATGGAGAGTCGATCGAGGTTCGCACGGTCACGGTCGAACAATTCTTCACCGGCTTCCGCTCCACCGTGCTGAACGACTCCGAGCTGATCACTGCCATTCACGTGCCGAAACTTTCACCGACCGCCCGAGGACTCTGGGTCAAGCTCGGCAATCGGCGGGCCCAGGCGATCTCGGTGATTCACGCCGGTTTGGTGATCTCGATGGAGGGCGACACGGTCACGGAAGCCCGGATCGCGCTCGGCAGCGTGGCGGCAACGGTGACACTTGTAGACCGGGATGCCACTGGACTTGTTGGCCAGACCCTCACCGACTCTGTCATCGACGCCGCGTCTATGGCAATCGCCGATCATTTTTCGCCGATCGATGACGTTCGAGCGACCGCCGAGTACCGAACCGACATGATCCGCACGTTGATGGCGAGGTCGTTGACTGCGTTGGCCGCTGGTGTCCAACGCGACGCATGGCCCGCCCGAACACCGCAGCTGGCGACCGACGAGCAGTTCGTCGGACCACCAACCCCATCGATCTCGGACGCCGACACCATTTCGTTGATCATCAATGGAACGCCTACGACCGGGACAGGCGCCGGCTCGGCAACACTGCTCGACTGGATTCGAGAGCAGGCCCCGGCCGACGCCAGCCTGACCGGGACCAAAGAGGGCTGCGCCGAAGGTGAGTGTGGGGCCTGCACCGTGCAGCTCAATGGCGCTGCGGTTATGAGTTGCATCGTTTCTGCAGCCCAAGCCGATGGCGGAACCGTCGTCACCGTTGAGGGGCTCGGGTCCGGCGATCAGCTGCACCCGATTCAACAGAGTTTCATCGACGAGTTTGCGGTCCAGTGCGGTTTTTGCATTCCGGGGTTCCTCGTGGCTGGAGCGTCCCTGCTCGATGAGGTGAGCCAACCGACCGAAGACGATATTCGGCTGGGTTTGAGCGGCAATCTGTGTCGCTGCACGGGTTACTACCCGATGATCACTGCAGTTCAACTCGCCTCACGTCAGGCGGAGGAACGATGAGTCCGGACCTCAACGGTGTTGGCCACGATGGCGTCCGCTTCGACGCTCAGGCCAAGGTGGAAGGAACGGCGCCGTATCCGGCTGATGCGGTTCCAGCCGAATCGCTCTCGGCCTTCGTCGTATTCAGCGATCAGCCCCACGCTCGAATGTTGTCGATGGACACCGCAGCGGCGGAATCGGTCGACGGCGTCATCGCCGTGGTTACGGCCGCCGACGTGCCGGTTAACGAGTATGGCCTAACCAAATCGGACCAGCCGGTACTCATCGGTCCGACACAGAATGCTCGGACCAATGTGCCGTCCAACGTGAGCAGGTGGGAGGCGGATCACATCGCAGTGATCGTGGCTGAGACCGACGCCATCGCCCGTGCCGCGGCTTCGATGATCGAAGTTGAGTGGGAGCAGCTTCCGCTGGTGCCTGACGTCCATTCCGCCAGAACCGACCAGGTTCTTCTGCACCCCGAAGACGGAACCAACGTCTATCACGAGCTACGAATTCGCAAAGGCGATATCGAGGATGGTTGGGCCAAAGCCGACGTCATCATTGAAGGTGAGTACGAGTTGCCTCACCAGGAGCACGCCTTCCTGCAGGTCGAGTCGGCCACCGCCTGGATAGACGAGGAGGGGCGGGTCACCGTTCAAACGAGCGGGCAGTGGACCCATGAGGACCGCGAGCAGGTCGCCCACGCGCTCGACCTCCCCGAGGAGCGCGTCCGAATCATCTACGCCGCGATGGGCGGAGCCTTCGGTGGCAAGGAGGACATGAGCCTGCAGATCGTCCTGTCGCTCGCGGCGCAGGCCGTTGCGGCGAAAGGGATCGCAAGGCCCGTCCACTGTCGATGGAGTCGGGAAGAGTCGATCGTCGGCCACCATAAGCGTCATCGAGCCAGCATCTCTGCTCGGTTGGGCGCAACGTCGGAAGGGATGATCACCGCGGTCGAAGCCGACGTTTGGCTTGATGCCGGCGCATACAACTACACGTCGAACAAGGTTCTGGGAAACGCCCACCTTTGCGTCGGCGGTGCCTACGAGATTCCCAACGCACGAATCGACAGTCGCGCCGTCTACACCACCAGCGTCCCGGGTGGCGCCTTCCGTGGCTTCGGTGGCCCGCAGGGGGCGTTCGTAGCCGAAACGCAGATGAACAAACTCGCCGTGGCGCTCGGTATGGACCCGGTGGAACTTCGCCGTCGTAACACCCTCCGAGAGGGGAGCGACGGAATCACCCAGGCGATACTGCCCGCTGGTGTGACACTGCCGGAGGTGATCGAAGCCTGCGCCGAATCTGCCCAGGCCCCCTTGTCAGTGACGCCCTTCGCCTCGATCGCCACCCTCCCGGCCGCCGACGACGACGTCAAAACCGGCCGGGGTTTCGCCGTCGGCTACAAGAACGTTGGCTTCAGCTTCGGATTCCCCGAACGTTGTGAAGCCGAGATCCGTCTCCACGGAGAACCGGGTGATGAGACTCCGACCAGCGCGGACATTCTGCATTCAGGGGCCGAGGTTGGTCAGGGCGCCCATCAGGCGTTCCGCCAGATGGCAGCCGAGGCGACCGGGGTTCCCCTTGATTCGGTGCGGGGCATCTTCTCCGACACGGCGGTTACCGGTGACTCCGGATCGGCGTCGGCGTCGAGGCTCACCTGGATGGCGGGCAACTCGATTCTCGGTGCTGCCGAAGAAGCGGAGAAGGCCTGGCGCGAAGGTGAACGACCGGCGGTAGGAACGTTCCGCTTCACGCCGCCGCCAACAGAGGTACTCGACCCTGAAACCGGTGTTGGGCAGCCCAACTTCGCCTACGGCTACATGGCCCAGTCGGTGGACGTCAGCGTGGACACCGGAACCGGCATCATTCGGGTCGACCGGGTAGTCAGTACCCACGACGTTGGTCGGTCCATCAATCCGAACCTCGTCAAGGGCCAGGTGGAGGGAGCTGTCGTCCAAGCCCATGGCTACGTGATGAGCGAAGACCTCCAGCTGCGCGATGGTCGCATCACCAACCCTCGGCTTTCCAGTTACCTGATTCCAGGAATCGGCGACATCCCCGAGATCGTGGACAGCGTGATCCTCGAACTTGCCGATCCGCTTGGTCCGTGGGGCGCACGGGGTATGGCCGAGATGCCCTACATCACCTACGCCCCGGCGGTTATCGCAGCGGTCCACGACGCCACCGGGATCTGGTTCGACGAGTTTCCCTTGACGCCGAGCCGAGTGCTGGCAGGAATCAAGAAGGCCACTGAGGCCAGCTGAGCCACCAGCCGTCCCGCGACCGTCGGTGGGGACCGCGACGACACAGGGGCCTCCCGCTACCTGCGCTTTTATGGTTCGCTCGTTCCCCCTTTGAATAGGTGACCTGATTCGGTGCAAGGCTCTTGTCATGCGGATCACCAAGGCAGTAGCGGTCAGTGCCCTTCTCATCGGCCTCGTAGTGGCCGTGGCCCCCGGGCCCGCGGCCGCGGCATCGATCACCGTGACCACAACCGCGGACATCGTTGCGGCCGATGGGCAGACATCGCTGCGAGAGGCCATCGAGACGGCGTCCAGCAACGGAACCGACGACGAAATCGTGCTTGCGCCCGTCGACTACCAACTCACCGACTGCGTGGCCGGCGCATTGCTTCATGACGAAGACCAGGACCTGACCATCCTGGGGAACGGTGCAACGATCACTCAGACCTGCACCGACGAACCGGTATTGGTAAAAACGTCGGTCGCAACCGTCGTCCTGGATGTTCGAAATCTGACGATCGTGACCGCACCGAATTCTGGCATCGGCATCTCGGGCGCAGCGATCGATGCGAAGGGTCAACTGCTCATCGACGACCTTACAGTTGACGGCGCTGACGTTGGACCCACCGGCAGTGTCATCCGTATCGACTTCAGCGACGAGACCTTCGACCTGGAGCTGCGCAACAGCTCGATCACGAATTCGACCGGCAGCGCGATCGACAACGTGAACCCGTCGGGAGCGCTCATCGAGGGGACGCTCCTCAGTGGTAACGCCGGGAACGGTCTCGGCATCAGCGACGGAACCCCGCTGCGGGTCGTCGACACCATGATCACCAACAACGGTGGAAACGGCATCGTGACGAGTGGGCAGGGCTTCGGAATCCAGCCGGTCGTGGAAATCCTGAACAGCACCCTGGACAACAACGCCGGCGGCGGGTTCCTGTGTCTGTCCTCGTGTCGAACGCTGACCGTGGAAGGCAGTCAGATCACTAACAACGGCGCTTCGGCCTCTCCGGGGCGCGGCGGTGGAGTGGTGATGCCGATCGTGCTCGACGGCGGAGTGTTGGCGAGCGTCACGATCGATGACTCAACCATCTCGGGCAACGATGGCGAACACCCGGGCGGTGGTGTTTTCGTCTTCGGAAGTTTCGAGAGTTCGGGTGATGACCAACCACCGGTGTCGATCACCAACTCTGAAGTGTCGAACAACACCACCGTGTGCGGCGACTGCGATGGCGGCGGCGTGGCGGTCCTGGTTGGAGATCTCTCGATCATCGGGTCGACCATGGCCGGGAACGAATCCACTGGCGATGGTGGCGCAGTGTCGATCGAGCGCGGCGATCAGGCCGTCGTGGACGAACCGGCCGACCTGATCGTTACCGGCACAACCTTCACCGATAACGAGGCGGCTGGCGACGGCGGTGCCATACGGGCCCAGGCCAACTCGGTTTCGATCGAGCAGTCGACATTCGATTCCAATAGTGCCGGTGGAGCGGGCGGCGGAGTCTCGCTTGGCGGGGTCTTCAATGACACATTGCTGGCGAGCGGCGACGCCACGGTTGAGGCGTCGACCTTCACTGGTAACGACGCGGCCAACGGTGGGGCGGTTCGACTGTCGAATCCAAACGGATCGATCGCCCGACTCGTCAACAGCACGGTTCATGACAACTCCGCCACCACGGCGGGGGGTGGGTTCTTTGTTGGACCGACCGAGTTGCTGGATCTTCTGCACACGACCGTCACCGACAACGATGCGCCGGCCGGCTCCAACCTGGCGGCAAACGGCCCCGTGACCATTGCGGCGTCGATCATCGCCGACGGCTCGGGGTCAAGCTGTCAGCTGATCCCGGGTCAGCCAGTAATCGTCGTGCCGAACATCGTCAGCCTCGGCGTCAACTGGTTCGACGATTCGACTTGTGCTCCCGCCGGGTCGGACCTGGTAGACGCTGGCGGTGACCCACTCCTCGGTCCGCTCGATGACAACGGTGGACCGACGTTGACCCGCTTGCCGGCTGCGGAGTCCGGGGCCGCTGGCCTCGTCCCAATCGCCAACTGCGTCGAGCCCTCGGATCAGCGTGTGGTTAGCCGTCCGGTTGGTCCTGCGTGTGACGCGGGAGCGGTCGAAGTGCTCGAGACCCTGCCGCCATTGCCGCCCGGGCTGCCAGTGAACAAGTCCGGGCTGAACCTCGTGCTCAACGGCGACGGAGACTCAGAACGGTTTGATGTCAAGTTGTTCGAGGACTACGCGCGAATCACCTACGACGCCGATCTCACCGATCCTGCGAATCTGATTCTCGTTGGTTTCGTTCCCGGCCCGTTCCGAAACGTTCGAGCGACGCTTCGGGGCGGCGACGATGTGTTGTCAATCGAATGTGGCACCATCCCCGGTCTCCTGCGGGTGGTCGCTGGTACTGGCAACGATCGTATGGAACTGAACGATGTCGTCGTCGAACGGAATTTGGTCTTCGAAGGCGGGGCTGGTGACGACGAAGTGTTCACCACGATTCTCACGGTCGACCGGTTGCTTCGGCTCACCATGGGGTCCGGTGACGACCGCGCCGACCTCTTCGATATCAACGTGCGCGACGTCGTCGCAAATCTCGGAACCGGTAACGATCGGATGCAGATCAGTGGCGCAAGCATTCAGGACGACCTGGGGATTGCCGGCGGAAGCGGGGACGATTCGGTCACGCTCGCCGAAGTCGGCGTGAACGGAAACACCCTGATCCAGGGCGGATCAGGCGACGACGACCTGCGGGTCTTCGTGTCCTCCTTCGACCGGTTCACATTCCGCGGGCAGGGGGACGATGACGACGCAATGGTCACCGACTCCACCTTTGACGGGCCCTCGGAGTTCTCAGGAGGCTCGGGCACCGACAGCTTCGTGGCCGATGCCGCCTCGGTCTTCAACCCGCCGCCGGTCCTCATATCGATCCCGTAGTGACCCTCGTTCATCGTGCAATTTGACCGGGCGCGTCCCGTCTGGTGATGTGGCCTCGTGACCGATGCTGATGTGTTTCTTGCCGCACGTGATCTCCTACAGGAGAACCGTTCCGACTACACGAAAGCCGTAGCGGATTTTCGATGGCCGAAACTGACCGACTTCAACTGGGGGTTTGATTATTTCGACCGAGTTGCAGCGGGCAACGATCAGCTCGCGCTGCACATCGTTGAAGAGTCCGGTTCCACGTCGAAGCTGACGTACCAGGAACTCAGCGAGCGATCGAACCAGGTGGCGAACTTCCTGGTTCGCCACGGCGCAAAACGTGGCGACCGGATCCTGGTGATGCTGGGCAACCAGGTGGAGTTGTGGGAGGCGATGCTGGCCGCAATCAAGATCGGCGCGGTCATGATCCCGGCGACGACCCTGCTTGCCGGTGACGACCTCGCCGATCGAATGAGCCGCGGTAGTGCGACGATGGTGATCACCAACTCCGCAGGTGCCAGTTCGTTTGAGACCGTCGATGTTTCCCATCTTCGGGGGGTGGCGATGATCGGAATCGGCCTGACCGACGCCGACTGGGTTGACTACGGGAGATCGAACGCCGAAGCCTCGACGTTTACTCCGGCCGACCCAACCACCGTGGACGATCCGCTGCTCGAGTACTTCACGTCGGGGACCACGGCGAAACCCAAGCTGGTTCAGCACACCCAGCTCAGCTATCCGGTCGGTCACCTCTCGACGATGTACTGGCTGGGGCTGCAGAAGGGCGACGTTCACTGGACGATCAGCTCACCCGGTTGGGCCAAACATGCCTGGAGCTGTTTCTTCGCTCCACTCATCGCCCAGGCGACGATCTTTCTTTACAACTACACCCGTTTCGACGGGCCAACGGTGCTCAAGGTCCTTGTCGACAACGGTGTCAACACGTTGTGTGCGCCACCGACGGTGTGGCGTTTCCTGATCCAGGAGGATCTGGGATCCTATGACGTCTCGTTGCGTGAGTTGATCTCGGCTGGCGAACCGCTCAATCCCGAGGTGATCGAACAGGTCCGTGCCGCATGGAACATCACGATCCGGGACGGCTATGGACAGACCGAAACCACCGCACAGATCGGCAACAGCACCGGCCAGGAACTGAAGCCGGGATCGATGGGTCGACCACTGCCCGGATACGTGATCGAGCTGCTGGATGGCGACGGCGAACCATCCGACGAGGGAGAGATCTGTATTCGGTTGGGTGAGGATCGACCGCTCGGTCTCATGGTCGGGTACGCCGACGACGAGGCCAAGACCGCCGAGGTCACTCGCGACGGGTACTACCACACCGGTGATGTGGGCAGTCGTGATTCCGATGGCTGCATCACCTACGTCGGACGTGCCGACGACGTCTTCAAAGCATCGGGGTATCGGATCAGCCCATTCGAACTGGAGAGCGTTCTCATCGAACACCCCGCCGTGGCCGAGGCGGCCGTCGTGCCGTCACCGGATGAGCTTCGTGGCTTCGTGCCGAAGGCGTACGTCATCCTGGCTGCGGGCCACGAACCAACCGATGCGACGGCACAGGACATCTTCTCCTTCATGCGAGACAAGGTGAGCGGGTACAAGTTGGTTCGCCGACTCGAGTTCAGCGACCTGCCCAAGACCATCAGCGGCAAGATCCGACGGGTTGACCTTCGTGGTCAAGAGAACGATCGGGCTGGAGCCGAACCCCGCACCGCAGCCGAGTTCGTCGAGACCAAGTAGGCGCCGTTCTCAGCGGTTGGTCGGGCCGGTCGAGCCCGGCCGAACGACCTCGTTGGAAACGACCTCGTTAGAACGGGCGTAGCTGTTCGAGCGGTCGAGCGAACGACCGGATCAGATCATGGTCGGGCAGGTTCTCCACCCGAAAGCGGGGCGGATAGTGCACGGTCTGAGTGAGTTGATCCGGGCAGTTGGTCATCACGTCGTCCCATGCTGCAACCATCCCGCGAGCCGGTTGCACTTCATCATCGATAAAGACGATTTCGTCGGTCTTGGGAAGGAGTGCGGATGCGGGACCCCAGTTCGCAGAGGACACCCGACGATCGGCGTCGACAAAGAAGGCACCAACCTTCAGCTCGCCCGCAACCAACTCGGTCAGTTGCGGTTGCATCTGCCGATAGTTGATGTCGTCGTCGATCAGCCGCAACATCGAGATCTGCTTGTACGCCGGGTGTTCAGGTCCGGCGACGAGCGGCGTCAGCTCACCACGATCGAAGACAAACGGTTTGCTACAGATCGGACTGGGTGCCTCAAGTTCCTCGAGGGCCAACTCGCACGCCATCATGACGGCGTTGTCATCGATCAGCGGTGCGACGATCAGCGAATTTCGGTGGGGGAGGAGCACCACCGCCGGGCCGCTCAGGCCCAATTGATCGAGATAGGTGGGGTCAAGCAGTCGGCTGTTGGTGTAGTCGTCGCGGATGTTGCTGATGAAGACCGTTTCGGCGGCCTTGCTCCAGCCCGGGTCGACGGGAAGTGCTGAGACGTTGGCAATGCCGCGCTGCCAGTAGTCCTGGAACTCACCCGGCGACTCTTCGATGAGGGGTTGGCTGATCAGTTCGATCGACGTTTCCGAGTCCAATCCCAGAACGCCAACCAAGTCGGTTGCGAGGTGCTGATGAGCAACGATGGTGTCGGTTGAACGTCGATTGATCAAGGTATCGAGCCGGGCCGACTCGACCAGAACTCGTGGGCGGATAAGAGCGCGGATCCCCGTCTCGTCCAACGATTCGGTTGGTGCCTCGATCCGAAACAGAACTTCGCTCAGGTGACCTTCGAGCCATATCGCTCGTTGGTCCTCCTCGGTTTCCTCCCACACCAATCGCAGATTGGTCAGGTTGATCGTGATGCCATCGCCGGTGATCTGATCGTCCTTGCGATCGTGCTTCCAGTCGATCGAAGGACGCAGCCGCTGGCACGAGGCGATCGCGTTGGCCTCGAACGATTTGGGTTTTCTTCGGAAGATCGCCACACCCAAGTGTGGCACGGGCCGAGACCCTGTCGGTGGTCCTTGGCAGTGCTCGTTCTTCAGCCGATGTTCAGCTAAACCAACGTGCCATCAGCGCCAGTCGTTGCTTCGCAGGCGACGGATTCGTTCCTCGGCTGGCGGGTGAGTGGTGAAGAGGTTGGAGAAGGCCACCCGTCGGTTGCTGAGCGGATTAATGATGTAGTGCGATGCCTGCGGCGGCGGGATGTCGCTGGGGATCCGTTGGCTGAATCCGTGCAGTTTGGCCAGGGCATCGGCAAGGGAGTTGCCGTCGCCAAGTAGTTGTGCTGCGCTTCGATCCGCCTCGAATTCACGACTGCGGCTGATCGCCATTTGGAGCACGCCGGCTGCCATTGGGGCAAGCATCGCAAACGCAATGGCGATGATTGGATTGCCGTTGTTGTTGTCCCGTCGTCCACCGCCGAGGGCGCCGCTCCACAACACCATGTTGGCTGCGTACGAGATCACCGTCGCGATGCCGGCGGCGATCGAGCCTGTGAGGATGTCGCGGTTCTTCACGTGCGCCAGTTCATGGGCCAGCACGCCCCGAATCTCGCGCCAGTCGAGCGCTTGAAGAAGACCCGAAGTAATGCAGATCGCAGCGTTGTTGGGGTTACGGCCTGTGGCGAACGCATTCGGTTGCTGCTCGGGAGACACATACAGCCGGGGCATGGGCATGTCGGCCAGCGTCGTGAGCTCCTGCATGATCTGGTAGTACTCGGGCATCTCCTGGGGCGAGACCTCTTGCGCCTTAGCCGATCGGATAGCCAGTTTGTCGCTGAACCAGTAGCTGCCGCCGACGGTCACCAGGGCCAGGATGAACGCGATCGTGAGGCCGGCGGACCCACCAAGGACCTGGCCGGCCAACATCATCAGCCCGGCCAATCCGCCGAGGAGTACTGCAGTCTTCATTCCGTTTTGCATTGTGATTTCCTAACGTCGCTGCAGGTTATGGAGTTCCCACCGCCAAATCTAGGCTGTCGTCGTGGCTGCAACGTTACGAGTGGACCGCTGGCTTTGGGCCGTGCGTATCTACAAGACCCGAGCCCAGGCCAACGACGCATGTTCGAAGGGTCGAGTCCGGGTGAACGACGAGGTGGCCAAACCCGCCACCAAGGTCCGGGTTGGGGATCGGGTGCAGGCTCGGCGGAAGGAGCGAACGGTCATCGTTGAGGTGGTGCAGGTGCTGGAGAAGCGGGTCGGCGCCGCACTCGCCGCAGAGGCGATCGTTGATCACTCGCCCCCCGAACCAGAACACAGTGCTGATGGCTGGATCGAAGCCGTAGCCCCCACCCGCGACCGCGGCACAGGCCGCCCCACCAAACGCGACCGCCGCCGCCTCGAGAAGTTCCGCCGGGAGTAGACCACCCCGAACCGCTCGATTGTCGGCCGAACCACCCCGAACTGCTCTATTCGGTCGTTTCGGGGTAGTTGACGTCGCTTGAAGTCGGTTCGGGGTGTTTCGAGGGGCTGGCTCACAGACCCTCGAGCCACGCCCTCAGCGGAGTGGAACGCAAACCGCTCGCCCGAAGGCGAGCGGAGCTCATAAGTAGTGGGCCGAGGAGGATTCGAACCTCCGTAGGCGAAGCCGGCGGATTTACAGTCCGCTCCCTTTGGCCACTCGGGCACCGACCCAACTGTGCACTCATAGAGTGCGAACGACGAGGGTAGCCGATCGCTACGGTGTCTCCATGCCGAGTTTTGACGTGGTTTCCGAAATCGATATGCAGGAAGTGCGCAACGCAGTCGACCAGGCGAGCCGAGAAATCGCCAACCGTTTCGACTTCAAGGGCACCGACTCCTCAATCGACCTCAATGACAAGGACATGCTCATCACGATCGAGAGCGCCAGCGAGGATCGCCTGATCGCACTGCGCCAGGTCCTGGAGGAGAAGTTCGTCAAACGGAAACTCTCCATGAAGTCGATCGACTACCAGGATGTCGAGGCAGCGTCCGGAGGCCGGGCGCGGCAGAAGGTCAATCTGAAGGCCGGGATCGCGTCCGATATGGCGAAGAAGATCAACACCCATATCAAGGACATGAAGCTGAAGGGCGTACAGAGCCAGACCCAGGGTGATCAGGTCCGTGTGACGGCCAAAAAGCGGGATGTGCTGCAGGACATCATCGCCGCCCTGAAGGAAGCCGATCTCGAACTCCCACTGCAGTTCAACAACTTCCGGGACTAACCGTGGTCGACACCCGCCTCGCTCGTCCCGATGACGCCGAAGCGATTCGAACGATCTACAACCACTACGTCCAGAACAGCACGGTCACGTTCGACCTGGTGCCGCGTTCGCTCGAGGATCAGCAGGCGTGGTTGGCGGCTCGGTCCGGTGCCCTGGCGGTGGTGGTCGCCGTCGATTCCGATGATGTTGTGTTGGGGTTTGCCAGCCTCAGCCCCTACAAGGAACGCCCCGCCTACCGAACCTCGGTGGAGAACAGTATTTACGTGGCCCCCGGCGCCGAACGTCGAGGCGTGGGCCGCACCCTGATGGACCACCTGATCGAAGTGGCGACCGAGTCGGGTTACCACGCCATGATGGCGAGGATCGCCGATGCCGGCCCGGCCAGCGTCGGTCTACACACCGCCGTCGGCTTCGAGATGGTGGGGATTGAGCGCGAGGTGGGACGAAAGTTCGGCCGGTGGCTCGACGTTGCCGTCATGCAAAAACTTCTCGGTTCCTGAATCGGGC
>CALGOA010000043.1 GCA_937958015.1 uncultured Acidimicrobiales bacterium
GTAGTCGGTCTTCATCCAACCGGCTCCGATGCCGAGTTCTAGGCGTCCTTCCGAGAGGATGTCGAGCGTCGCCATCTCGCTGGCGAACGTGACCGGGTGCCGGTAGTCGTTGCACCACACCAGTGCGCCCACCCGAAGATCGGTCGTGACGTCCGCAGCTGCCATCAGGGCCGGCGTGGGGGAGAGTTGTCCATCGAAGTGATCGGGCAGGCTGAGCGAGGAATACCCCAGGTCCTCTACCTTCCTGGCCTGATCCACCCATTCGGCTCGGCTGTGTGCGGTTTTGGCTTGGATTCCGAATCGAAACGGCGTAGGCATGCGCGAAGGATAGATATCGCTGCGGCCCCTCACCCACTTTTTCGATCCCACCGGCGCAGGGTTCTCAGGAGGTTCGAACGGTGCTTCGCTGCGTAGTCGTTCCGGTGGCGGTGGCAGCTGCTGGTGAAGGCGCAGCCGAGTTGGCTTTATCCCGGTTCCTGCTGACCAAAACCCCGTGATCCGACATCGTGTTGATCGAGCTCCCGGTGGGCTTCGGCCAATGCGTGCAACCGATCGCGAAGATCGGTCAGTTCGTTGCGAATCTCGGGGGTGGCATTGTTGCGTTCGTAGACCCCGCGCGACAGTTCCTCAACGCTGCTGACCAGGCTCTCTGTGGTATCGAGCGCCTGCTTGCGAGCCGGACCCCGAAGCAGTGCTGCTCGTACAAGTTCGTGTTCGATCATGATCGCCTGCTTGCCGAGCGCATCGGCCTCGGTGGGGCTGTGGACCGACCGGGCCAGGGTCATGGCATTGACCAAACGGCGGTGTTGCAACGCTTCACGTTTCGGGGACCCATTCCATTTGATGGGTGCCACACTCTTATGGCCCGGCACCAGCTCTTGTTTGCCCTGATAGTGCCGCTTCACTTTGCGGGCACCGAACACGGTGGTGCCGACTGCGGCGAGACCGATCAGGAGCATCAGCAGCAGAAAGATCAGGATGATGGTCAGAACGAGGCCCACAGGCACCCCACGATAGCTACCCGGCACCGGGTGGGCAGGTCGAGCGCTGCGTGCCCCGGTGGTCTAGAACCGGCGAAGGGCCCGATCCACCGCGGCGGGATATCCGCCACCGAACTTGATGGCGTGCACGATGAGCGGTGGCAGTTGATGCAGTGCGATGCGGTCCTGCCAGCCGTCGCCCAGGGGGTACACCTCGTCGTATGCGGCAAAGACCTCGGGTTCGAACCCACCGAAGAGATGCATCATCGCCAGATCGAACTCTCGATGACCGCCGAAACAGGCCGGGTCGATTAACCAGCTTTGTCCACGTTCGTCGACGATTCTGTTGCCGGCCCACAGGTCGCCATGAAGCAGGCTGGGCGGCTCCGCCGGCGGAGCGACGCTCGAGAGCCGCGCTGCGAGGGACTCGATCGACGTAATCGTGGCCGTTGTCAGGCTGCCGGTGTGGCGCGCCCGCCGAGCGAGCGGCATCAAACGGCGCTCGGCGAAGAACTGTTCCCAGGAATCACAGGGTTCGTTGCTGAGGGCCTGACTGCCGGTGGTTCTTCCGTCCGGTCGTCCAAAGGATCCGAACCGAGTGCGATGGAGGGCGGCGAGCGAACGTCCGAACGACTCCTCATCGGGGTGCGACCGCAGCGACTCCTCAATCCATTCCAAGACCAGAAGGGGAGGGGAGTCGCTGGCAAACAGGAGCCTCGGTACCGGCACGGTCCCGGTCGAGCGGAGCCATTCGAGCCCCGCCGCCTCAGTGGTGAAGAACAAAGGAGGCGGATCACCATGGGTCTTGGCGAACACCAAGCTTCCGTCGGCGAGTTCCACCCGGTGTGAGGAGGCAAAGTCTCCACCGCTTAGACGTTGACTCGCCCGAACTTCTGTCTGCAACGCCGCCGCGACGATCGATTCGATTGCTTCGGATTGCCCTCCCACGATCTCGACCCTAGGCAGGTCGCAGCGTTTCTCGGGCACGGTGTCCCCAAACCGCCGTACTGTTCGTCGTAGGGATGAGCGGATGGAATGCGTCCGCCAGACAAAGGGGAAATGACATGCCGAACTATTTGCTTACCTACCACGGTGAAGCCGGTCCGATGCCAGAGGACCACGACATCACCGAACAGATCATGGCCCAGTGGGCCGCGTGGTATGAGACCATCGGTGCCGACCTGGTCGACGGTGGAGCGCCGTTCGCTTTCAGTGCTGCGTTGGGTCCCGACGGATCGAGCACGGAAAACCCAGCTCAGCTGAGTGGCTACACCATCGTGAAAGCGGCGGACATGGCGGCCGCAACCACGATCGCCCAAGGTTGCCCGGTGTTGGCCAATGGGCACTCGGTTCAGATCTCAGAATCGATCGATATGGGCTGACATCGGAGCCATCGGATCGAGGTGCGGGTTGAACCGGTAGATCCGAAGAACGAACGGAACCATTTCGCGGTCAGCTAGGAAAATCCGGAGCGGTTGCCACCTACCGGGGCGACAATGAACCGATGCATCGTTTCGCCTACGCCTATCAGTTCCTGCTGATCGGAAGTATCGGAGCGGTCTTCGTTTTTCTCTCCGATATCCGAGAACAGTACGGGCTTCCCGACTGGGGGATCGGCCTCGTGGCGTCGGTCGGCTTTCTCACCACGCTCCCGGCCACGTTTATCGTCTCGCCGTTGGCCGACCGCGGCTACACCGGTCCGCTGATCATCGGCGGAGCAATCCTGGCGGTCGCCGGCAACCTTCTGTTCGGTTTCGGGGACACATTGTGGCACTTCGTCGTTTCCCGAGGTCTACTCGGCGCGGCCATCGGCATGGGTGGCATTGCGGTCAAGAAGGCCGTGATCGGAAACGAAACCGATGGAGCCGGTAAGAAGTTGGGAGCTCTTCTGAGCGCCTCGGTTGCAGGTTTCATTCTGGGACCACCGTTGGCCTCACAGCTGGAGCGATTCGGATTCGCCACCGTGTTCATCGTGCTGGCGGTGGCCTGCGTCGCGGTCACGATCCCCCTCCTCGGTTGGGCCTGGAACTCGCCCGTCGCCACCTCGAAGACCACGGTCGCCTCGGTGCTTAGGTTGATCGAGCAACCAGGGCTCCGTGGAGCGGTTCTCGGCTACACGATGCTTTTTGGCGCCATCGGGATCTTCGATTCGGTGGTGGATATCTACCTCGACGACCTCGGCGCATCCAACCGCCAGGTGGGTCTGATCCTTCTGATCATCGGCGCACCGCTGGTGGTGCTGCCCAGCCCGGCGGGATCGTTCGTCGAACGATCCAACGCCCGCAAGATCTTTCCGTTGGCCATGGTGGCGGCAGCCATTTCGGTCAGTGGCTACGGGCTTTTCCCAACCCTGATTGGGTTCACGATCGCCGGCATTCTCCATTCGTCGGTTGAAGCGGTGTCGTTCACGTCATGTCAGGTTCTCACCGTTCGTGAGACCGGTGCGTCCCAGGCTGCCGCAGGTCAGGCACTGCTTGAGGCGGCCGGGGCGGTGATAGCGGGAACCACGGCCTTTCTGGGGCCGGTGGTCTACGAGCTGTACGGACCCCGGGTGCTCTTCCCGGGGTGGGGGCTGTTCATCCTGGTGGGTTCGATCTTCGTCCGCCGATTGATCGACCAAAACCCCGAACCTGAACTGGCGCCGGCGGAACCGGTCATCGTGTGACCCTGGCGGTGCCGACCTCGGCTGATCGTCCCGCTCTGACGCCCAACCTGTGGGCTACCGTGCTGCCCGACGATCGGCCCCGTCGGACCCGAATTGCGCTGTGGGACCCCACCACCGTCGACGGACTGTTCGAAACCTCGCTCGAGCCGATCGAGGTGGTCCTTGTCGACGGTCAGGTCCATCGGGTGGGAGCCCGGCTTCTTGAGATGCCCGAGGTGATCGAACGGTTCGGAGCGCTGGCCCGAACCGCCGACGTGCACGAATCGCTTCATGCGGTTGCTCTCACCGTGCGTTTCGCCCTCGACCTGTGCGCTCGTGGCCGTCTGCTGCCATGGATAACTCCCAAAGGTTTTGACAGTTGGCGGATCGGGCCCATCGAACCTTCGGACTCGGGATACCTCGACCGGTTGGCGGGAGCCACCCACGCGGCCGTCTACTGCGCAGCACCCACCGCCCCAATCCAGACCGACGACGGATTCCGGATCCAATCACCCGGGACGGTGCTGGCCCAGGTGCTCGATGCCGTCGCCGACTCGATGGTCCGCTCGCCCGCAGCCGCCCTCGTGTCGGGCAACCCCGCCTTCTCGGATCGTGACGGCCTCCAGATTCCGCATTTGCGACCTTGGCTCACGGAGCTAGTGCAGCCCTATGCGGCGGGATGTCGGTTGATGATCGGTGCGGTTCCGCCATCCGACGACACCGACGCGCCCGACGCCGACGCGCCCTGGTGGTTGGAGTTCGCACTTCGCTCCGCCAAGGACCGGTCGGTGATCATCGGAGCGGAGGATCTCTGGACTCAACCGGCGATGGCGGCCTCGGTGCTTGGTCCCGACGCCGAGAGTGAGTTCCTCATCGGGCTCCGGCAGGCGTCGCTGATCTGTCCGATGCTCGGAGCAGCGATGGAAGAGGCGGCGCCGGCGGGTGTTGCGGTTCATCCCGAGGACATCTCCGGATTCCTCGACTCGATCGGCGATCTGTCGAAGGCGGGCATCGAGGTGCGGTGGCCGGGACAGAGCGAGAACGCAACCGTTGACCAGAGGGCTCGGGTCACCGCCACGGCGCCCCCCGGCGATCTGCCCACCGTGCTGGATCTCCAGTCTCTGCTTGAGGTCGAGTGGGAAGTTGTCATCAACGGACAGACCCTCACCAAGACCGAACTGAAGGAACTCGCCAGGGCGAAGCGCCCGGTGGTACGGATTCGGGGGCAGTGGGTGGTGCTCACGGAGGACCAGCGTCGCAAGCTGGCCGAACCGCCACCAACCCCAACCGTGCCGGAAATCTTCGCTGCCGCCGTCACCTCCGACCCCACAACACCCGGCGAGTTCTCCTTCGAAGGTGATCCGGCTGGTGCGTACCGACTCAAGGGTGCGATAGCGGAGGCGTCGGTCATGTTCGACAACCTGCAGTCGCCCACGCCAGCGACCGAACCCGCTGGGTTCACCGCTGAGTTGCGGGACTACCAACGCGAAGGTGTCGGTTGGCTACGCGGCCTAACCGATCTCGGTATCGGAGGTGTACTCGCCGACGACATGGGGTTGGGTAAGACCGTGCAGGTCCTGGCCCTACACGCAGGGATCAAGGGTCCGACGCTGGTCATCTGCCCCACTTCGGTACTGACGAACTGGGAGCGGGAAGCCGCCACCTTTGTGCCCGGGGCGGAGCTCGTTCGATACCACGGGTCGCAGCGCTCGTTGCCGAGCGAACTCGACCGGAACCAAATTGTCCTCACCACCTACGGGGTTGTTCGTTCGGATGCCGAAGCGCTCGGGGAACGGGACTGGAATCTGGTTGTGGCCGATGAGGCCCAGGCCTTTAAGAACCCCAACAGTCGGACGGCGAAGTCGATGCGCCTGATCGATGGCAATGTGCGGATCGCCATGACCGGAACGCCGGTGGAGAACAAGTTGCTGGAACTCTGGAGTATCGGGTCGTGGGCACTTCCCAACTACCTGGGTTCGATGAGTGAGTTTCGACGCCGGTTTGCCACGCCGATCGAACGCGATGACGACGATCGTGCTCGTAGGGCTCTGCAGGCCTTGATCTCGCCCATCGTTCTTCGTCGGCGAAAGACCGATCCCGGTGTGGCACCCGAACTGCCGGAGAAACTGGAACGCAACGTCGTCGTGCCGCTCACCACCGAACAGGTCACGTTGTATATGGCTGCAGCAGATCAGGGGCTCGAAGACCTCGCCAGCACCTCCGACGAGATTTCCCGGCAGGGAATGGTGTTGAAGATGTTGACCGCACTGAAGCAGATCACCAACCATCCCGCCCACTTCCTGGGCGAGACTCAGCCCCTGGCGGGTCGATCCGGCAAATTGGAACAACTGGTCGAGTTGTTGTCGGTCGCATCCGACAGCGGCGAGTCGACGCTCATCTTCACCCAGTACGTACAGATGGGAAATCTGATCGTCGAGCACTGCACCAGTCAGGGATTCGACGTGGGGTTCCTGCACGGCTCCAAGACGGTCGCCCAACGTGAACGACTGACCGAGGCGTTCCAGTCGGGCGAACTTCCGGTCCTCGTGTTATCGCTCAAGGCCGGTGGCACCGGGCTGAATCTCACCGCGGCAAGTCACGTGGTCCACTACGACCGATGGTGGAATCCGGCGGTTGAGGATCAGGCCACCGACCGGGCGTATCGCATCGGTCAGGACAAGATGGTCACCGTGCATCGACTCGTCACCGAGGGGACGGTGGAGGATCGCATCGCAGCGATGCTCGACCAGAAACGCAAACTGGCCGACAGTGTTCTGACCGGCGGCGAGTCGTGGGTGGCTAACCTCTCAAATGAGGAATTGGCGGCACTGGTACGTCTCGACTCGATCCAGTTCTCCGATGACCAAGGCGAGCGGTTCTGATGTCGCCAACCCGGAAGTTCGGCAGCAGTTGGTGGGGAAAGGCATGGCTGACGAGTCTCGAAACCTCCCGTTTCGCCGATGCCGGGCGCCTGTCCCGGGGTCGGACCTACGCCCGCCAGGATCGTGTCCAGAACGTGTCGGTGGTTCCGGGTGGCGTTCACGCCAAGGTGTGGGGATCCGAGACGTACACCACGTCGTTGTCGGTCAAGCAGCTCACGCCGGAACAATGGGACACGTTGATCGATCTCATCGTGGCCAAGGCCAGATATTCGGCCGAGTTGCTGTCGGGAGCGATGCCCCAGGGTTTGGCGGTCGACGCCGAGGAAGCGGGAACTCCACTCCTGCCGATCGTCGGTGATCTCAGTCCTGACTGCTCCTGTCCCGATTGGGGCGACCCCTGCAAACACGCCGCTGCCCTGTGTTACATCACCTGTGATCTGATCGACGACGACCCGTTCGTTCTGTTCTTTGTCCGCGGTCGTGACCGCGCTGCGATCGTCGACGAGGTTCGTCGGCGGCGAGTCGAGTTGGTCGGTCCGTCCGACGCTGAACGGACCGGTGTTCGGGCCGACGACACGATCGACCCGGTGGAAGCGTTTGGCGCCGAACTTCGGGCGCTCCCGTCGGCGCGTCCGATTCCCGGTGAGCCCGGACGGGCCAACCCTCTTCGGGTCGGTGCCCCTGCAGACTCCGGTCTGGACAACCGGGAACTCGAGCGGCTCGCCAACGACGCAGCCGAGAGGGCTCTGGGGCTGTTGGTGGGCGATGGTGCCAGTTCGTTGGAGGTTTCGGAGCGGTCGGATCTTGTCCGCCGGGCTGCGCGTCGGACCGCACGCGGTCTCGGAATCGAGCGGTTGCTGCCACTCTTCGATGGCCCATCCGAAACGTTCGAAGCGGCGGTTGCAGCGTGGTCCCACGGGGGAGAGGCCGCGGTGCTGGTGGCTACCGAACCGTGGCCGGCGTCGGCCCACGACCTGGCACCGGCCAAAGCGGTGCTGGGGACCAGGGCGCGAAAGAACGCAAACGCAGTGCAGGCGGGTGGGGTCCAACTGCGGCTGGATCGCTCCGGCGCGTGGTGGCGGTTCGAGCAGGACGACCGCCTGGGCTGGGTGTTGGCGGCGGGCCCCTTCGCCACTCCCTCCGACGCCCTCTGAGACGGGTGCAGCGGTTACTCGAGATATCCCTCGGGCGAATTCGTTGCGCTATTTCGGAATCGCCGATCACTATTCGACCTAACAATTCAATAGCGTGACTACTCACGGAGTAGTACCGTAGTAATCATGAATACATCACAGTCATCCGATCGAGTCATCGTCTTCGCGCTGCTCGGCGTCGGCGCCACCCTCGAGCGGCGTCTGGACCGCTCCCTGTCGAACATCAAGGGAATCTCCTTCAGCGAGTTCCAGCTTCTCGATGCGCTCGCCCGATCCCAAGGGGCCACCTCCACCCGGGTCGATCTTGCGGCCGCGATCGCCATGACGCCTTCGGGAGTTACCCGAGCGCTCAAGCCGCTTGAACGATTGGGTTTTGTGGAGACCATCAGGGACGGGCGCGATGCTCGTCGATCACTGGCGACCCTGACCGACGAGGGCCACGAACTCGTCGCTGACGCAAACGGTGTCGTCGACGATGTGGTGTCTTCCTACGACGCCCTGGTCAAGCTCGACAATCAGAGCCGCGCAAACCTTCTCGACATTCTGCGATCGTTGGCAATCTGAGCCGGTGCGTGGGGTCGCAAGTTCTCCTCTGCTTCGGTAGTGGGAACTGGGCGATCGAGCTCACCGTTCCCTATTACTTCGTATCCATCACCGTTGAACACGCTTTGACGTCCTTCTCCGTAGACCAACGATGTGTTTCCGGTTGTGCAGGGCGGTCCTCACTCCCCGTAGAAACGAAGGTACGAGTCCACATGGCGTCGCCAGTACGCATCGGTGTGGCCTCCGACCCAGATCTCGGCCCTCACCGAACGAACGTCGGACAACGCCGCGCGAAGCGCCTCGATCGGTTCCACCAACTGCAGTCGGTCGGACTCGCCAGCATCGAGGAACACGTCGGTCTCAGAAAGGTCCGCCGTGGTTGCGAGCCGGAGGGGGTTTCTGGTCTCGGCCACCGTTTCATTCGGGTAGAGCCAGTCGAAGCCTTCATCGATCAGTGCGGGGGAGTGACCGCCCACCCGGGAGAACAGATCCGGGTGGCGGAATGCAAGGTGGAGCGCCGCGAATCCGCCCATCGAGATTCCACCCACGAAACGATGCTCCCGGTCCGCGATCGTTCTGAAGTTCGCATCGACGTATTCAACGAGATCCTGGGCGAGGAAATCCTCGTACCGGCCGCCGTCGTATTCGAGGGTTGGCCCGCCCGGTACCTCGACCACTTCGGACTCGGGATTGTTGACGCCGAACCCGTTGTCGATGTCGGGAGCCACGATGATGAACGGTTCAATCTCGGATCGTCTCATCAGTTCCGACGCCCGGCGAAACAGTCCGATCCGTCGGAACATCTCTGGTCGATCCATCTGACCGTGGAGAAGGTAGAGAACGGCATAGGTCTGCTCGCCGGTGTCGTACCCCGGCGGCAAGAACACCAGCGCCTGTTGCGTGGTGCCCAGCGCATCGCTGGCGATGGACACTTCGACAAATCCGGCGTCATCGTCGAACTTTTCGCTCGCCGCCGGCTGGTCGGTGACGCCTCCAGAGTTCGCATCGGGTTGTTCTTGCGATGTGAGTTGTGCGACGACGTAGCTTGCCGTGAGCAGTGCGACGGCGGCAGCCAGGATCTTGAGTAGCACAGCGAGTTTGTGCTGTTGGTGTGGAATCGATCGGGGTGGTGCGTCTCGCGTGGGTTCCGCTGTTTCAGCTCCGTCGTGGCGCTGGGGGTCGATCAGTTTCCCGTCGACGATCTCCAACAGCCGATCACATGACGCCACGATGCGCGGATCGTGTGTGGTGAGTAGTACGGCGGCTCCCCGGTCGGCCGCACCGCGAAGCACGGACATGATCCGGGCTGCGTTCTCTTCGTCCTGATGGCTGGTGGGTTCATCGGCGATCACCACCGCTGCGTCGGTTGTCAGCGCACGTGCGATCGCGACCCGCTGCTGCTCACCCAGTGAAAGTTCGGCGGGGAGTCGAGCCAACAACTCGTCAAGTCCGAGTTGGGTGATGATGCGTTCGGCGTCGGTGCCGACCGGATGGAATGAGCGTGCGAGAACGATGTTCTCGCGAGCGGTGAGCTCGGGCAGCAGACCCAACTCCTGAGGGATGACCGCAGTCGCAATCGGCCGAGTGGTCTCGGCACGGGTCACCGAACCCCCGTCTGGAGTGATCCAACCGAGGATGATCCCGAGCAGTGTTGACTTGCCAGAACCGGACGGGCCCTGCAGCGCGACCATCTCGCCCGCCGACACCGCCAGCGAACATCCCCGGACCGCAGCGACCGACAGATCGCCCGAACCGAATGTTCGGGAGACGTCGGCGACAGTGAGTGCGACCCCGGTCGGCGGGTGGATAGTAGTGGTGGCGGTCATGGTTCGCGGACTTCCAGGTAGTTGTCCTGGTGGTTCCAGGACAGCTCTACCCGGTTCGAGCCGAACCGGCTTCGAAGGGCCGGTGGCAGCTGGATTCGACCGGATCCGTCGATTGTCGACAGTTCCCGACCCTCGCTCCGGATCATCGAGATCGTGCCATCCCGGAGCTCCACCACCTCATCGACCCGTCGAAGAAGTCGAGGATCGTGCGATGCGAGCAGCACCGACACCCCCCGGTCCCGGAGTGGCTGGAGACTGCCGATGAGCGCCTCTGCACTTGCGGTGTCGAGTTCTGCAGTCGGTTCGTCGGCTACCAGAAGCGTTGGTCGACCAGCGACCGCGAGCGCGAAGGCGAGTCGCTGCTGCTCCCCGCCCGACAACTGGTCCGGCAGATGGTCGAGACGCTGTCTCAGTCGCATCGCCTCGAGAATGTCGGGAGCATCGGCCGGGTTGGTCCCGCCCCTGCGGGCAGAACGTCGCATCTGCTGGAGCGCGGTGAGATGGGGCAGGAGGTTGTCGACCGGTCGTTGTTCCACGTGAGTCAACAGCTGCGCCCGACGCGCCTGTCGTCGCCGGCGACCGAGGGAGAAGAGGTCGGTGCCGGCTATCTCGATCGATCCGGCCGAAGGCGACGAGAAACCCGAAATCATGCGGAGCAGTGTCGACTTGCCGCTGCCGGAGGGACCCATGATCGCGACCGTGGCGCCGGGTTCGATGGTGAGATCGATTCCACGCACCGCATGGACGGGACCCGAGGCCGAGGTGTAGATCTTTACGACACCCTCGCATCGCACCGCAGGTGTCTCAGCCATCGCCGGCCTCGCTTCTGATGACCCGCCATTCGGAAGCGAATCCGATCAGGCTGACCGCCACGATGATCAGCAGTCCGAGGAGCGCCAAACGTACCGTCGGTACCTCGAGGCCGATCCTGGGCGGTATCGAGCTGAGGGGATCGAAACGAGGAGCGACCCGGGCGGCAACAACCAACGATGTGGCGATGCCGCCCACCATGGCAACCGAAGCGAGGATGCTGCCCTCCAACGCAGCGGCGATGGTCGACAGCCTGCGAGGCACGCCGATATGGGGGGCGAGTCGCGCTCGCAGACGTCCCTGCTCGGAACGTTCGTCGGCCGCTAGAACGGTGGCAGCCAACACGGCGAGCACCGCCACCACGCCGACGAACCGCAGATACCCCAGAGCCCAGCGGGTGGCCTGTTCGTCCACGGTTTGATTCAGATCGGTCCGGCTCGTGAGGTTGCGTACCGCAACACCCTGCTCGAACAATTGCTGTTCGAAGGTGGCCACCGGTTGTTGGGAGACGACGTTGACCCGGAAGGATCGCAAGGGGCTCTCGTAGTTGCTTTCGAACTCACTCAGGTTGGCGTCCTCGCCAAACTCACGTCGAATCTCGTTCTCGAAGCGCAACCGACCGGCCTGTTCCAGCGCCTCGGCGCTCACCAGGACCGCAGGCCCGCTCGATGCTGCGAAGGGGAACGACTGCACCTCGGCGACGACCTCGTAGCCAAAGGTGGCTACCGATCCGAATGCACCGCGGGCGGGGATCGAACGGTTCGAGAGTCCGATGGCAGGAAGGGGGTCCGATCGGGAGACGGTCGAGTCGTCCGGTGTCACGAGTGAGACCGCCTCGTCCGCAGAGCGTCCGAACGATTGGGGCCAGTCGATCACGGTGGCGAAAGTGGCGGGATCCACGGCCACCACCGTCACCCGACCCGATCCCGGAGTCAGTCTCGTGGCCAAGGTGTAGACGGCTGTCATGTCGTCGTCGAGGAGCACAACGTCGTCCACTCCGCCCCGCAGGACCGCAGTAACCTCTCCACCGATCTGTGTGCTGGTCTTGCTTCGGAGCGAAACAGACTGTGTATCGCTGACCACCGCAGCGAAGACAACGATCCCTATGGCAACTCCCATCGCACCGGCCAGGGCGATACCGCCAGCCTGGGCGTGACCGATTCTGCGGATGGTAAAGAGCGGCAGCGGGGGTAGTCCGCCACTCAACGTCTGGGCTCGACGGATGAGCCAACGGAACCCGATGAGACCGACCCCGAGCGATGCGCACAGCGCCACTATTGGAATCGCCACGACCAGCAGGTCCACATCGGTCGACTGTGATGAGCGGCCCACCTGGAACCAGGCGGCAACAGCGACCCCGACGAGCAGCATCACCGCCGTGAAGGGGACACCGCCGGCCTCAGCGGTTGAGCGTTCGGTGAGCCGAACCGCCATCACACCCCGCACGAGCCCGACGACCAGCACGGCCAGCAGGTTGACCGTTATCAGCAACGGGAAGTCGTTGAAGGCCGGAAGGTTGGAACCCGATGGCACAAGCATGGCGGTGACGAACCGGCCGATCAGTACTCCGAGTCCTAGTCCCAGCAGTGACGGCATCAGATACTGAGCGATGCTGATGGAAGCGATCCACCCGGTCCGTTGTCCACTGTTTACGAGGAGTCGGAGCTGGCGAGCCTGCTTGCGGGCGGTGAACGTCGCAGCTGCAATTACCACTAGAAAGCCGAGACCCAACCCTGCGGCCTGGGCGGCCAGCAGCGGTTGGTCCAGCCGCTGGATTGCGGTGCGGACCGTCGAAAGGGCCTCGGGAGTAGCTGACTCCAACGCGGGGACCGGGTCATCCAGAGCGGCAAAGACCTGCAGCGCCTCGACGAGCTCATGATCGCGCACCAACGCCCGCTCAACCGACCGGTACCGACCGGCCAGCTGTTCCAGTTCCTCCAGCGTCTGTGGTGATCGCTCGACCGGAGCATAGATTCGAAGGACGCCCGGAATGCCCAGCCGATTCATGTCCGCTTCCCGCATGATCAACAGTTCGAACGTTGGGGTGTTGAACACCGGCGAGAACCGAGGCACCAATGCCGCCGGTGCGTCGTCCCAGTAGTCGGGTGCGGTTGGCCACAGGTCGCGGTAGATCCCCTCCACCTCGACCACAGCTCCGAAACCGGCGATCTCGACATCGATCAGCGAACCGGTCGTGGCACCGGTTCGGGAGGCGAGATCCTCCGAAACATAGACACCCCGGATAGTCGGGTCCACAGTGATCATGTCCAACGATTCGATCGCTCCCGCCCGTGCGAAGAACCTTGACGATGCCCGTATCTGACGTTCTTCACCATCGTCGCCATCGAGTACAACCCCACGTCCCCGGGCGGTGTACAGGGTTCGTGTGGCCGGGCCGAGTTCGTCCACCGCACCCAGTCGATCAACCGCGAGCGAACGCACGGGTCCAATCGTCTCGGATCTCAGTAGTCCGTTGAGTGTGAGCGTGACCCCCTGCTGTTCGCGTGTCAGCCCCTGGACGACCTGGTCCGAGACTGAATCCGACACGGCCCGTTCGAAGGCGGCCCCCGACGACAGAAGCAGAGCCGGCACTGCGAAGGCGATCACCATCGGCACGATCACCCCGAGATCGGTCCACGGTTGCAGCAACCATCGGCGCACTGCGCTGATGTCGGCCCGTCTGCCGGACATCAGTTGGTCTCGCGCAGTTCGGCGACGACCTGATCCAGAGGGCGGTTGGTGATCTGAACCACCGTGCCGTCTCTGTCGAGCCAGGTGGCCCCCACGCTCGCGAGAAGCTCGACGACGGCGTGGGTATTGGCGCTGTCGAGGGTGTAGTGAAGAACGCTGCGATGGCGGTCGTCCGCTGCGTTCGGATCTGCACCCCGATCGAGCAGGAGGCGTACTATCTCGACGTCTCCTCGGCTCGCGGCGCGCATCAGCGGCGTTTCACCACTCCGCTCCGGGTTCGGCTGATCGATGGCCGCGCCACCGTCGAGCAACGAGTTGACCGTGGCGGCGGTGGCAAACCGGGCGGCGTGGTGCAGAGCGGCGTCACCGGCGTCGGAACGGTGTGACGGATCGGCCCCGTACCGGAGTAGAGCCCGGACCGTTGCCTCATCGTCACGGAGGCTGGCGATCATCAGCGGGGTGAGGCCGAACCGGCCGACCGTGCCGGGAGCGACGCCAGCTTCCAGCAGGATGAGAGCGGTCTCGGTTTCCCCCGCCTTGACGGCTGCGAGCAGGGCGTCGGTGGCACCGTCTGGATCCGATTCCAACGGGGATGCCGTCGCAGCCGGATCCGTTACCACCACCAGGGTGGCGGATCGATCACGCACGATTCCAACGATCGAACCGATGATCAGGACGGCGGCTGCGGTTGCAAGAATCCGCTTCCCAGCCGAACGCCGTCCGTGTATTCGTCGGGCTCGACGACGAACCGATTGGACCGATGGAGCGGCGGGTGCTTGGCGGGCGATCGACCGCATCCGGCCCTCGACGAAGGCCACGTCATCTGGATCGGTCGATGCGCTGGACGGCGAGTTGTCGATCGGTTTAGTCATCGATCAGCGCCCTTCGCATGGCCTGGATCCCCCGATGGGTGAGGGTCTTCACCGTGCCCTCAGCGACCCTCATCGTTTGCGCCGTCTCGGCAACACTCATACCGACGAGATGTCGCAGGATGACCGCTTCGGACTGTCGTCGGCTGAGGCCTGCGAGCGCATCCTGAATCGCCATGGTCTCCGCGGTGCGCAGTTCAAACGAATCGCTCACGGCGGCTCGTCGTTCCGCCCGCCATGCCGCTCGGCGTCTGCGCCAATAACTCGAACACGCGTTGAACGCCACCCGGTACACCCACGCCTGGGGATAGTCCATGAGTCGGACGGAGTCCCAGTTCACAAGAGCCTTCGCCAGTGACTCCTGAGCGATGTCCTCGGCCAGTTGCCGATCGCCGGTTCTGGCATAGAGCGCGCGCACCAGCGACGGCCCGAGCGCCTCGATGAACCCCGACTGGTTGTCGTCACCGGCGACCCAACGTTGTGCTGGATCCTCCGACGATTGCTGGTCCGACACGGCGACGGCCCTCCTCTCACACCGGTGTAACGCACCCGGTCATGATTCGGTTGACGCGTCACCGCAAAGTTGCGGGGGATTCAGTCGTCGATCGGCACGGTTCGCTGATACTTGGACATCAACCAGGGTCCGGCCTGTACCGGTTCGTACTTCGGTCCGGTGGGCCCTTCGCATCCGGCGAGACACTCGATCGTGGCATCCCAGTTGGCGTTGTGAAAGAACGCCATCGACTGTCGCGGGTTTGGATCGACCGTGGTCACACGATGCATCGTCGAACGCCAACGATCGTTGGTCCAGCGAGCGATCGAATCGCCGAGGTTGACCACATAGGTGTCAGGCATCGGCTCCACGGTGATCCAGTCGCCGTCCGGGCCAGCGATTTCGAGGCCGGGAACCTGGTCGGTGCGAAGGATGGTCAGAGTCCCGTAATCGGTGTGGGCGCCCGCGCGTAACGAGTCGGCGTTTTCGGGCTGAGCGACAAACGGGTAGTTGATCGCTCGCATGGCGCTGGTGTGCTGGTCGATCAGCGGTTCGAAGTGCCCGTCGTCGAGGTCGAGCGCAGCCGCCATGATGTTGAGGAGTTGCTCAGCTGCCGTGGCCAACGATCGGTAGTGGGCGGCCCAGATCTCCGACATTTCGGCTGGTTGCATCGGCCAGATGGAGGGCGATCGGATCCACTGTTCCGACGCGTTGGTCGTTTGTGACGGTCCTTGGCAATCGGGGCCAACCGAAAACGATTCCTTCAGATCCGGCGGCGAAGTGTCGCCCTCCGAAGCCGCAAGGGCCTCGTACTGAAAGGGTGAGTAGCCATAGGGGTACCCGGCGACGGGTGACTTGGCCTCGGCTTTCTGGTCCGGTGTCAGAGCGAAGAACGCTGCAGCCTGATCCCAGGCGCTCTGGCTCAGTTCTTCATCGACCGACGACGCAGGAATGCGAAAGAATCCCGAGCTGGTGCAGGCCGCATCCATGGCGGCAGCTTGTCCTGCCGGGTCTCCGTTCGGATCGATCAGTTGGAGCTCGCCGCGCATCGATTCATGATGGCCCACGGTCGCTGAAAGTGCAGGATCGCTACGCGAGATCCCGAGCCGTCGGTTTTAGTGGCCGACCGAAACCTTGCCGGTGGCGTTGCTGTGCAACTCTTCGGCGTGGCGGTTCAAACCGACCAGGTGTGCTTCGATGCCACGCTCGGCGAACTTGCTGACGACGGCGTCGAGCGCAACGACAGCAGAGGTATCCCAGATTCGAGCTTCGCTCAGATCGATCTCTACCCGCTTGACCTCCACCTTGTCGTAGTCGAACTGGTGGACCAGGTCGTTGGTGGAGGCGAAGAACAGTTCGCCGGTCACGGCGTAGAGACGCTCGACGTTGTCGGGGTCGGTGACGCTGGTGACGCGGACAACGAACGCAACCTGGCGAACGAAGAAGACGGCGGACAGCAGCACGCCGGCAGCGACGCCGTAGGCGAGGTTGTGGGTGAGAACCACGATGGCGACGGTCGCGACCATCACGGCGGTCTCGACCCACGGGAGGTTGCGCAGGGTTTCGATCTTGACGCTGTTCCAGTTGAACGTGCCGACCGAGACCATGATCATGACGGCGACGAGAGCTGCCATAGGGATCCGGGCAACCCAGCTGCCGAGCGCCAAGATCAGCATGAGCAGAAAGACGCCCGATGCGAGGGTGGAGAGGCGGGTGCGGCCACCTGATCGATGGTTGATCATCGACTGTCCGATCATGGCGCAACCGGCCATGCCGCCGAAGAAGCCGGTGAAGATGTTGGCGATGCCCTGACCCCGGGACTCGACGTTCTTGTCGGAGTCGGTGTCGGTCATGTCATCGAGGAGCTGAGCGGTGAGCAGGGATTCGAGCAGACCAACCATGGCGAGGGTGAAGGCGACCGGGAGGATGATCCCGAGCGTGTCGAGGTTCCACGGAATCTGCGGAAGCGCGGGGATCGGCAGGGATCCGGGGAGGGCGCCCATATCGCCGACGGTCGGCAGATTGAGATCCATCGCGATTGCGATCCCAGACAGCGAAACGATTGCGACCAGCGGAGAGGGGATGGCCTTGGTGATGCGGGGGAGGCCGTAAATGATGGCGAGACCGGCGGCGATGAAACCGAGGTTGAGGTAGAGGACGTTGGTGAGCTCGAACCCGTCTTCGTTCAGAAGGATGTGGGGGATCT
>CALGOA010000044.1 GCA_937958015.1 uncultured Acidimicrobiales bacterium
CTTTGGACAGGGCGCTCCTCCTATGCGAGACCGACCGACCATGTTAACCGCGCCCCTACACCATTCCGACCAACCAAACAAAGAAAGTGTGGTAGGGGCAGTTTCAATTGCCTGCGCTCGCCTCTAGCGGTGCGTGGCGAACGCTCTAGTGTCCCTGGGCGTTCCCAGGGCTCGGTCTTGGCCGAGTCGGTCGGGTCGCCACGGCCACGTTCACGGAGAGTTGCCATTGCCTGCGCTCGACGGCGGCCGGACGAGACTCTGCCGAGGCGATCGCAGTACGATCGGACCATGGCTACCCACGAACATGACCACGATCACGGCCATACTCATTCACACATGGTGCACGACCACCGTGATGTTCAGGGCGGGGCCGAGCGGGCTGCGGTCTTTGGCGTCAGCGACGGACTCGTCTCGAACGTGGCGCTGATTCTTGGGGTGTCAGCGGCGGCCCAGTCCGGTTCGTCGGTGCTGATTGCCGGCATGAGCGGGCTACTCGCGGGGGCGGCCTCCATGGCGGCGGGCGAATACGTCTCGATGAAGGCCCAGACCGAGCTGGTAGAGCGCGAGCTCCGCCTCGAGCGAGAATCGATCCGGAAGAATCCGCGGGCCGAGACGATCGAGTTGGCGACGATCTATGAAAAGCGGGGCGTGTCGGCGAGCCAGGCCCGCGACATCGCCACGGCAGTGATGGCCGATCCCGAGATTGCGCTGGAAGTCCACGCTCGAGAAGAACTGGGCGTCAACCCCGAAGAGGTGGGCCGACCCATCGCCGCCGCGATCAGTTCCTTCATTGCGTTTGCGGTTGGCGCATTGTTGCCGCTCATCCCGTGGTTCTTCGCCGAAGGAAACGGCGCCACCGTTGCCTCGGTCGTCATCGGATTGGTTGCGGCCGCGGCCGTAGGTATCGCCCTCGCTACCTTCACCGAGCGGTCGAAAATCAGTACCGCCGGCCGGCAGGTGGGGTTAGCCGCGGCAGCGTGCGCTGTGACCTACGCCCTGGGTTCGTTACTCGGCGCCACCGTCGTCTAGCACCCAGTACAGGACGACGGCGGCGAAACCGAGAATCGTTAGCCGCTAGGCCTCCACCTCAAGCCGCCGACGAGTGCTGCCCATTGTCACCACGCCGGCACCCAAGAGGCCCAACCCGGCGATCAGGATCAGGTTCGACTCCAAACCGGTTCGGGGCAACTCGTCGGAGTCGGCCACGAAGGTGTCTCGGGCGTACGCCACCGCAGCATCGATCTCATCGGCCGACAGCCCGGCCCCGAAGGCAGGCATGCCACCCTTGCCGTCGGTGACGCTGGCGATGTGCACCGTACGATCGGGCTCCTGACCGGCGATGCCCGTCAGCGGCCGCCCCGACGACGTTCCGGTTCCATCGGCGCCATGACAGCCGGCGCAGTTGCTGTTGAAGATCTCCTCGCCCGCCGCTACCTGGGCTGGATCTTCACCGCTCTGGGCCTGTGCCACCGACACACCGGTCAGTGCCATCACGACCGACACGAATGCGACAACCGCAATCCACTTGGTCTTCATCTTGAACCCCCGTTCTCGGCACGAATGCCGTCGATTGAGACCATTGTTTTCGAAATTTGAATCACTTTCAAGCGAAACGCTGTCATTTTTCTCTCCCAGCGTGGGCACCTCTTAGCGCTAAGTGGCTAGATCGGTGGCAACATCCTGTCCAAA
The DNA here is from genome assembly GCA_937958015.1 of uncultured Acidimicrobiales bacterium. Taxonomy (GTDB): domain Bacteria; phylum Actinomycetota; class Acidimicrobiia; order Acidimicrobiales; family SZUA-35; genus JABDIY01. The sequence continues at coordinate 1,690 of CALGOA010000044.1, forward strand.
TGGGTGAAGCAGAACCACATGGAGATTCCGAGAAAGGGAGTTGACGCAAGGTAGGCGTAACGAGGGTGCCAGCGTCTTGCTCCGACGATGGCGGCGACGAGGACCGCTCCTCCCAGAACGGCCCAGACGAGCACCTTGGCCAACTCGTCCATCTGCCAGCCCAACGACTCGTCCAGCCCAGCGCCGTTAGCGGCGATCACGTTCGACTGATCTGTTTCGACCGCAGGTGGCGTCGCCCCCTGTGCCTGATCTTGGGGGTCGACGGCCCCGAGTTCCTCACCGGGCAGCAGGCTGGCGTCTTCGGGATCCGCGTCGGCCGGTTCCGGAGGGATGACAACTTCAGCTTCGGGCGTGATCAGCGTTGCGTGCACGATGATCCGTTCGCGTGCGGAGTACTTGGGGTGGCAGGCGGTCAGCGTCAAGCGATTGTCGCCGTAGTGCTCGACCACGTAGGTGTCGCTGGGGGACACGATCAGATGGCCGACCGTGCCACCGTCGGGATGCCGTTGCGGGATGACCTCGTATTCGAAGACGCCTTGAAAGGTCTCTACTTCGATCACATCTCCGGGCACCAGAAGATCGATATCGCCGAAGGGAGCGCCGTATGTGGTGCGATGTCCTGCGATCGCTGCGTTGCCCGCCTGGCCCGGTAGCGGCGAGTCGGGATAGTGGCCCGGTCCCTGACGAAGGTCGTCCCGACCGATCCCCCGGACGATCACCTTGTCAACATCGATCGCCGGAATCCGCAGTACCCCTAACGCTTCGCCAATCTCGGGCAACAACTCGGCGGGAACCGCCGGGGCAAGAACCTGTGGACCAGGAACAGGAACCGGTTCCCCCTCGCCTTCGGCGACTGGAGCAGCGGCCTCGGTGACCGTTGGATCGAGGTCATCACCGACGTCGTCGGTCTCCGGAATCGACGGGGTGACCTCCACCCCGCGCTGGTATGCCTCGGTCAACTCCTCAAAGTCGACAGCCAGGGCGCTTTGAGCCCGCCCCTCGGCCAGACCGGTCCCCCACAACTGAAAGGCCGAGAACGCGAGAAACAGAACCCCTAGACCGGTCAGGCCTCGCCCCACCCCGCCGATGATTCGATTTCGTCGACTCGACATACCGTCTCCAGCTTCACCACCCAGAGTACTCTGCTGCTTGCTTTGCCTGCGCTCGCCTCCCGCGCAGCGTGGCGAACGCCGCCCTCGTGGGACCGTTCACTGGGCTCGGTACCGATTCACTCCGGTCGGGTCGCTCCGGCCACGTTGGCACGGAGCCGGCTCACGCTTCGCCTGGCGCAGTTTTCTTCACCTGCGCTCGCCTCCCGCGCAGCGTGGCGAACGCACTCGTACCGGGACCGTTCACTGGGCTCGGTACCGATTCACTCCGGTCGGGTCGCTCCGGCCACGTTGGCACGGAGCCGGC
>CALGOA010000045.1 GCA_937958015.1 uncultured Acidimicrobiales bacterium
GATAGAGCGCTGCATCAACCGAGGGTCGGAGATCGGTGAGGTCGCCGGTCAAGGACACATGCACCTTGGGGGCGGCCGTGGTCTCAGCGAGCAGGGTGATGTCGCGAACGCCACGTTGAGGAACGAGGTCGACCGGTGTCTCGTCATCCCGGAGAACCTCGACCATCGAACGCATCTCGGCCAGCGTCCGCGATGCGGCCTCCTCGATAATCTCGAGCGCATCGGCAGCACCCTTGGCGTCGGATGAGTTGGCAAGGAAACGACCGGCCTGCGCCTGCACCGCTATCGCCGACACGTGGTGGGCGACGGTGTCGTGCAGTTCTCGGGCAAGTTGCTCCCGCTCGGACGACCGCACCTTTTCGATCTGCTGACGGCGCGCGGTGCCCTGATACCGAATGGCGGCACCCAACTCGGCGGGAAAGAGCAGAATGATGAAACCACCGATGGCATCGGCGGGTCCGGGCCATGAGGTGATCAGGTCGGCACCGAAGACGACGAGACACACCGCCAGGCCAATGAACGCCTCTCGGCCCGAACCCCATCTGAATACGGCGTAGATGAGGATCAACACCAGCGCCCCGCTGTAGTACTCAACCGGGCTGTCGCCGACGAGGTTGGCGAGTTGGTCCATGACCAGGACGATTCCGAAGGTGATGGACAGCATCGCCAGCGGGCGGGTTCGTCGCCAGAGCAACGTGGTGGTGAGGCCCAGCACGACGAAGATCGACACCGGCCAAAAAGTGAGGTCAGGTCGAAGGATCCCTTCAGTGATCGTGCTGACGACGAAGAAGGCGACCAGGTACCAGTCCCGATTCACCCGAGCCGGAGGGTTCTCGACCGCGGGCTCAGCCCACAACGATTCGAGTGTGCTCCTCATGATCAACAGAGTAAGGGACCCCGACCGAGCAGGGAACCGTCGTTCGGTTAGTCCTCGCCCTGACCGATCGGTCAGGTGATGTTTGGCCGATGACCCGGTGACTCCACGGACCCATCCGTTCGACGATGTGGAGGCACACCTCGCCACCCGGCGATGGCCACCAAGCAGAGGAGCAGCAGCCATGACCCAGAACCTGTATCGAATGGGGAAGTTCGCAGCTTCCCGGCCCTGGACGGTGATCGGCGCATGGCTGGTGATAGCGGTGATCGTGATCGGAGCGTCGAGTGCGTTCGGAGAGGAGTTGGAGGACAGCTTCGACGTGCCGGGCCTGGATTCGGCTCAGGCGGTTGACCTGCTCTCCCAGGCCCAGTCTGATCAGGCCGGGTTGACCGCCAGGGTGCTGGTTCAACCCCTGGACAACGGCGAGACGTTTCTCTCATCGTCGAGAGCGCAGGCCGACCTTGATGCGGTCCGAACGACGTTGGCCGGGTTGCCCAACGTTGTCGGTGTCAGCGAGGTCGGGCCCAAGAGCGGGGCGATTTCAGCCGACGGCAGAATCGCCATGCTTCAGATTCAATATCCAGTGATCGAGGATGTCGGGCTGGAAGATCTGGAGAATCTCAAAGTTGCAATCGAGGATTCCAGGGCGGTCACGGGCCTGCAGGTGGAGGCCGGTGGCGAACTTTTCTTTGCGCTCGACGAACCCGAGACCGGCGTTGGAGAGATGCTTGGCCTGATCGCGGCCGTCGTCATTCTCCTTCTGGCGTTCGGATCGGTCATCGCCATGGGTTTGCCGATCGGTATGGCACTGTTCGGCCTGGCGCTCGGCGTCAGTTCGATGTCGCTGATCACCTACCTGATCGAAATCCCCTCCTGGGCCCCACAGATCGGCGGCATGATCGGACTGGGCGTTGGGATCGACTACGCACTGTTCCTCGTCACCCGACATCGGGAGTTTCTGGCCCGTGGCCTGTCGGTCGAGGACTCCGCCGGGCGAGCGGTGGCCACCGCCGGCCAAGCGGTCGTGTTCGCAGGCGGAACGGTCGTCATCGCAATCCTCGGCCTGGCGGTTGCCGGGGTTCCATTCATGACCGCAGCCGGTGTGGCGATCTCGGCCATCGTTCTGATCATGGTGGTGGCGTCGGTGACGCTGCTGCCGGCCTTCCTCGGGCTGGCGGGGTCGTGGATCAATCGGCTCGGCATCCATCGGCGGGGCGCCGAGTCCCATGCGCAGGTGGGCAAGAACTGGGAACGCTGGGGGCGGCATGTGTGCCGTCATCCGTGGACCTATGCCGTCGGAGTGACGGTGTTCCTCTTGGCGCTCACCGCACCGGTGTTGGCGCTTCGGCTCGGCTTCCCCGACGAGGGCGTCCAGCCGGAATCGACGACGCAACGCCGGGCCTACGACCTTGCCGCCGAAGGATTCGGCGACGGGGTAAACGGACCACTGCTGATCGCAGTTGACATCTCCGAAGACGAATTCGTGGTCGATGCGCTCGTCGCGGCGATCGAGGGTGACCCCGGCGTTGCCGGTGTCGTCTCGCAGTCATCCGACCCGGCCAGCGGCGTTGCCACGATCGTCGCCATCCCAACCACTTCGCCCCAGGACATCGAGACCGTTCGCACCGTCGATCGCCTTCGCTCCGAGGTGTTCCCTCCGATCCTCGATGCCAGTCCGGCCACCGCTCACGTCGGTGGTCAAACCGCAAACTTCGCCGATGTCGCTGGTCGTATCAGCGACCGACTGGCTCCCTTCATCCTGGCCGTCGTGGTGTTGTCCTTCATGCTCCTCACGCTGGTGTTCCGGTCGATCCTCGTGCCGCTCAAGGCCGCGGTGCTGAACCTGCTCAGTATCGGAGCTGCCTACGGCGTGCTGGTCATGGTCTTCCAGTGGGGATGGGGGAAGGAGCTGATCGGGCTGGAGACGACGGTGCCGATCGTGTCGTTCATACCGATGTTCATGTTCGCCATCCTCTTCGGTCTGTCGATGGACTACGAGGTGTTCCTGCTGTCCCGGGTTCGGGAGGAGTACCTCGCGACCGGTGACAACGACTCGTCGGTGATTCACGGCCTGTCCAGCACCGCTCGGGTGATCACATCGGCCGCGCTCATCATGATCTCGGTGTTCGCTGGTTTCGTGCTGGGGAACGATCCGGTGACCAAGATGTTCGGACTTGGGCTGGCCACCGCGATCTTTGTGGACGCCACCATCGTCCGGGTCGTTCTGGTGCCGGCCACGATGAAACTGATGGGCGACGCCAACTGGTGGATCCCGGGATGGCTCGACCGCATCCTTCCCACCGTCGACATCGACGGCGAAGCCGGGCTGCCCGAGCCGGTCCTCGTCAACGGTCCAGCCGTCGAACCGGTCCCCGCAGGCGTCTGAGCCGTGTCCTTCATCTCCCCTCCCACCCGCGGCGGGATTCAGCCTCATTCACCTCGATCGGCGGGATTCAGCCCCAGATCTGAGTCTGGATCCCGCCGATTGGGACAAAAGGAGCTGGATCCCGCCGCGGTGGGTTCAGGTTTCGACGGGGGCGGCGCCGGTTTGGCGCAGGAAGGTGAGCGAATCCCAGCAGTCGAGACGGCGGGATACCAGGCCGCCGGTCACGCTGATCCACATGACGCCCGGTATGTCGATTCCGGTGCCGTCGACGTCGGCGCTGAATCGGTACCGAACCACGACCTCTGTGGCCTGGGTCGGCTGATCGCTCTGGCCGACGGTGGTTTCGATCACCTCGTAGTTGCGGCCAGCAAACATCTGGAAGAAACCCGGTAGACGGCGTTCATATTCGTCGCGACCCACACACCCCGATCCGAGTTCGGCGTGGTGTTCGTTCACGAAGTCCGCAGTGACCAGGGCGACGACCAGCGCCGGATCCGACCCGCTCAGTGCTTGTAGGTAGGCCAGGGCGACGGCGTGAGGGGTGGCGTCGGAGCTCACGGTGTCGAGCCCCTCATCCCCAGACGTCACGAACCTTCTCGTACACGCCCTGATCGAACGAGAACTCGATCAGGTTGCCGTCGGGATCCTCGAGCATGCAGATGTAGCCGATCGGGTCGGGCATCATGCGGGCGGGCATGGCCAGACAACCTTCGGCCTCGGCCCGTTCGGCGATCTCATCAACCTCGGCTTTGGTTGGGAGTTCGATGCCCAGGTGGGCGAAGGGGGCGAGTTTGGCCATCGGGGTTGGAGCGAAGGGATCGTGTCCTTCGAAGAACTGGGCCAGCACCAAAACGAAAGGGAATTGTCCCGAGTCGGAATGGCCAAGCCACGCGCCGTAGCCGTCGGCATCTTCTCGTTTGTCGAGCAGTTCGAGGTTCGTGAAGCGCTGGTACCAGGCGATGGTGGCGTCGATGTCGGAAACCCGCAGCGCAATGTGGGTCCAGCGCGGTGAGGTGGGTCGTAGTTCGTGTTGTGCAGCCGGAGGCGATTGATCGGCCATAGATCTCAACCTACCTCGGCGACGCTGGCCGCCATCTCTGCGGACGGGTGGAAACCCATTCGCACGTCTATCTCCATCCGGTATGAGGTTTCGTTTCGTGTGGATGGTTGCAAACCCACAGGCGAGCGTGCTCCATCCGGTCTGGTGGGCTCGGGTGGTCGGGCGATGCAGCAATAGAGTGGCGAATGGCCCAGTCCAGCCCTGCCTCTACCGACGACACCTTCGATGTGGTGGTGGTCGGCAGTCTGAACCTGGATCTGGTGGTTCGGTCGCCCCGCCACCCGACGCCGGGTGAGACCCTGATCGGTACCGAATACAGCGAGGTCGCAGGCGGAAAGGGCCTCAATCAGGCGGTGGCGGCCGCCCGATCGGGAGCCAGGGTGGCAATGGTCGGTGCCGTCGGTGACGATCACGCCGGCGAAATCCTCCGCAGCGTCGTACGGGCAGAGGGCATCGATGATCGCTGGCTCGTGACGTTGGCCGACCAAACGACGGGCAGAGCGCTGATCACGGTTGACGACCACGGCGAGAACTCGATCATCGTGATCAGTGGCGCCAACGCGGCCGTCGTGTTCGATCATCTGCCCGAGAGTCGAGTGGTGTTGAGCCAGCTCGAAACCGGTATCGACGCCGTTGGTCAGGCCTTCCTGCTCGCTCGGGAACGTGGCTCCACCACCATCCTGAATCCGGCCCCGGCCCAGTCGTTACCGGGGGAGGTGCTTGAACTCTGCGACGTGATCATCCCCAACGAACACGAGGTTGACTTGCTGGGTGGGCGTCCGATTCTCACCGCCCGGGTTCCCCATGTGGTGGTGACCCTGGGGGCCGACGGAGCGGACTACATGTCGAACGGGACCACGGTCCGCATCGATCCGTTCGAGGTCGAGCCGGTCGACACGACCGGAGCCGGCGATGCGTTCTGTGGGTCGTTGGCCAGTCGAGTGGCCGCAGGTGAGTCGATGGCCGACGCCTTACGGTTCGCCGCGGCGGCCGGGGCTCTGTCAACCACCGTGCGAGGCGCCGTTCCCTCCCAGCCCCACCGGGCCGACACCATGGCGCTGCTTGGAAGCTGATCGGCGGCTCCGACCGGACCGGATGGACCCACGCCCATTCGTGGGTTCTGGCCCATCCGCACCGTGAGACCCTGAGGTGCTGCCGGCGGAGTCCCGTGGATAACGACCGGGGATATATTGGCCGGTGCTTACCCAGGGCAGCGCGAAGAGGACTTTTTCATGCGACATTCGATCCGAAGCATCAGGAGCATCGCTGCTCTTCTCGCCCTCCTGCTGGTCGCAGCGGCCTGCAGCAGCGGCAGCACCGACGAGGCGGCTGACGACAGCACAACGACCGCCCCAACCACCACCTCCGACGATGGCGTCAGCGACGACGACACAGCTGCAGACGATTCCGACACCGATGATCCCGAGCCCGCCGATGACGGCGGAGACGACTCCACCACCGGCGTCGTAAGCGACCTCGATACCAACGGAGATGGTGTTGTCGTGTTCGGCGTCGCCACGCCCGGACCCCGCGACGACGGTGGTTACTACCAGGCCCTGATCGAAGGACTCGACTCGTTCTCCTCCGAGCGGGGTTTCGATGCCCCGATCATCGTCGACAACATCGAACCGGCCCAGGCCGAGACCGAGATCCGGAACCTGGCCCGGCAGGGCGTCGACGCCATCGCCGTCGGGGCCGGTGAGCTGTCGGATCCACTCGGCGCTCTCGCCGCCGAATTCCCCGACATCTTCTGGTACTGCAACTGTGGCGCCGGGCAGCAGATCGAAGGTGTCGCCCAATCATCCGACGACTCGTCCGAAATCAGCTACTCCAGCGGATACGCCACTGGGCTGCTGTTGCAGGACACCGACTCCACCAACGCCGCGTTCCTCGGTTGTTGTGATCTCGACTTCGAGAAGGAGGCCTACAACGCCTTCGCCCTCGGCTTGCAGGCGGTCGATCCCGGCTTCACCTCCACGTATATCCCCACCGGTGACTTCAACGACGTCGCCGGAGCCACCGAGGCCTTCAACCAGGCGATCGCCGCAGGGGCCGGAGCGGTTTACCCGTTCCTCGGCGGATCCCACGAACCGATCGTTCAGTTGGCCAACGACAACGACATCATCACCATGTCCGCCGGCACCTCCAATGCCTGTGACCGCGGCGACCTCGACTACCAGATCGCAGTGCAGTTCGACGCCGGCGACTACCTCGGAGTGATCTTCGAAAAGATCGACAGCGGCGAACTGAACGAGGGCGAAACCTTCGTGTTCCGGGTCGGAGCGTTCGACTTCGTCGGCGCGAAGTTCTGTGACGCCACGCCCGATCAGGTTGCCGAGCTCGAGAGTGTGAAGACCCAGATCGCCGCCGGCGACTTCGCCGATGCGTTCTTCCAGATCAAGAGCGACGCCTACGGCTTCTAACCAGTAGCCCGAGCATCGGTGAGCGGGCGCAGTACGGTCTCACCAGCAGGAAGAACGTGAGGTGAGCCAGTTGTCCGACATCGCAGTATCGGTCCGGAGCCTCACCAAACGGTACGGGTCCGTGACCGCATGTCAGGACATCGACCTCGATCTTGTCCACGGATCCATCCATGGTGTTCTGGGCGAGAACGGCGCCGGCAAGTCCACCCTGATGAAGGTGTTGATCGGGCTGGTGCAGCCCGACGCCGGCACCATCGAAGTCGATGGTCGCCGGGTTCGGATCGACGACCCCGCCACCGCCAGTTCGCTGGGGATCGGCATGGTTCATCAACATTTCAGCCTCGTGGACGAGCTTCGGGTCTGGGAAAACGTGATGCTGGGGGAGCGGGAGCGCCTCGACGCCCTCCGATCCCGGGCGCTCGTGGTTCGAATCGGCGAGCGATATGGGCTAGCGGTTGACCCCGACGCACGCGTTGGGGATCTAACCGCCGGACAACGCCAACGGGTCGAGATCATCAAGTGTCTACGTCGAGATCCCGGCATCGTGATCTTCGACGAACCAACGTCGGTTCTCACCCCGCAGGAGTCTGAGCAGTTGTTCGACGTGCTCCGGGTTGCGGTCGAGCAGGAGGGCAAGGCGGTTGCCCTGGTGAGCCATAAACTCGACGAGATCCGCCGGGCTACCGACACCGTCACCGTGCTCCGGCGCGGTCAGGTGGTCGACCACGGTCCCACCGATCGGTTCGACGAGCGCAGTTTGGCTCAGGCGATGGTTGGTCGGCCGGTGGCTCTGCGGGGCGATACCGCAGCCGCGGTGGGTCTCACCGAAGACCTCGTCGCCGTTCCGGTGCCGGAATCGTCATCGGAAGCTCGCCCCGTGGTCCTCGCCGTCAACGACGCCGTCCTCGATCGCAACCAGCACCGGGCGTTGGACGGGGTCACGTTCGAGGTGCGGGCGGGCGAGGTGGTGGGGATCGCCGGTGTTGAAGGAAACGGCCAGTCGGATCTGGCCGATGTGCTCGCCAGTCTCGTACCGCTCGACGGCGGTTCGGTGATGGTCGACGGAGTCCGGGTTCCGACCGGCCGAGCCGGGCGCATGACGGCCGCCGGTGTCGCATTGATACCCGAGGACCGCCACGACGCTGGTTGTGTGCTCGACATGAGCGTCGCCGAGAACCTGGCGCTTGGCGCGCTGGCCACCGGTCCCGCCTTCCGGTCACTCGATCGGTCTGCGATGCGGCGATCGGCCGAGCGGTTGATCGAACAGTACGGGATCCAGACCGGGGGACCGGACGCGCCGTTCAGTTCGCTGTCTGGTGGTAACCAGCAGCGGGTGGTGTTGGCCCGTGAGTTGAGTAGTGAGCCGAAGGTTCTGGTCGCATCCCAGCCCACCCGCGGTCTCGACGTTGGAGCCATCGAGTTCATGGGGGAGAAACTCCGCGAGGCCGCGGCCTCCGGCGTTGGCGTGTTGTTGATCTCAAACGAATTGGAGGAGATCCTGCTGCTCGCCGATCGGATTCTGGTGATGTACCGGGGCCGAGTCATCGGATCGATGGACCGGGCCGATGCCGACATCGAACGGATCGGCCTCCTGATGGGCGGGGTCACCTCGGCCTCGACGGCGAACTAGCGATGGCTCAGATCCGAACCCGGCCCGGGGTGCTGATGGGGCGAACCGCTTCAGGAGATCTCGGGATCACAGCGGTTCTCTATGTTGTGTCGCTGGGCGTTGCACTTGCGATTTCAGCCGGACTGGTGGCGATGGTCGGCGGCTCAGCGTCGGCGGTCTTCGGGGCATTGCTCGACGGCAGCCTGCGCTCGCCGGGGGCATGGGGATTGACGCTAACCACGGCGGCCCCGCTGTTGCTGGTGGCGGTAGGCACGATCGTGGCGACCCGTGGCGGCCTCGTGAACATCGGGCAGGAAGGCCAGGTGCTGATGGGGGCTTGTTTTGCCGGATACCTGGCCGTTCGTCTCGGTGGCCCGGGTTGGTTTGTGATCACGATGTCATTGCTGTTCGGGGCTCTGGGCGGTGGCTTGTGGGCTGGGATCGCCGCTGCGCTCCGGTCGTGGCGGGATGTGCCCGAGGTTCTCACCACCCTGCTGCTCACCTTCATCTCGTTCCCGCTCATGACCTACGGACTGCGGCAGCAATGGTTGATCGCCGACCGCGACACCGAACGGGTCAACCAGATCAACTCGGGCGAACAGCTGCCAGCATCGGCCAAACTGCCTGACCTTCGGGTATTCGGTAACGCCATCGATTCGGGATTTCTGATCGCTCTGGTGCTCGCGTTCGTTCTCGCCGTCCTCGTCGGCCGCTCGGTGTTGGGGGCCCGTATCGACATGCTCGGCTTCAACCCCCGGGCGGCTCAACGGTTTGGCGTTGCGGCAAAGCCACTATCGGCCGTGGTCCTCGTCGGCTCCGGCGCCACGGCGGGCGCGGCCGGAGCGGTCCTACTCACCGGCGGCGCAGCGAGCGATCGGCTGGTCTTCGGGTTCGCTGGCAACTTCGGCTGGGACGGGTTGTTGGTTGCGCTGTTGGCCCGGGGTCGAATCGCCTACGCCATTCCCATGGCGTTCGTTTTTGCCATGCTTCGGACCGGCTCCAGTTTTCTCGCTTCCACCGGCGTCGATCGCAAGATGACCGACGTGGTCCAGGCATTGTTGGTCCTGGCATTGCTGGTTCCACCCGCAGTGATCTTCGTGAGGAATCGTCGCCGCTCCTTGCGTTCCGATGAGGTCGGGGTCTCGACACCGACCGCGGCGGGGGCGGCATGAGCGAGCTCCTCGATGCCATCGGCACCCTCGCCGGCTCCGACGCGCTCTACACCAGCGCGTTCCAACTCACGGTGCTGCTCGTCTTCGCCGCCAGCGGTGAATGGGTGGCCGAGAAGGCCGGCACGCTGAACATATCGATCGAGGGCATGTTGCTGGCCGGCGCCTTCGGGTCTGTCGTTGGCCACGAGTGGACCGGTTCCGCGATCGTGGGTCTGGTCGTCGCGGCTTGGGCCGGAGTGTCGGTGGCATCGATCCAGGCCAACCTCAGTCACCGACTCACCGCCAACCAATTCGTCGTCGGGTTGGCGCTCAACGTTCTGGTCCTCGGATTGGCTGCCTTCTTTGCCAACAGCTTCGATATCGGTCCCGCCACCGCGGCCGTGGTCCGTATCCCGGTGCTGCAGGACCTTCCATTGGTCGGAACGGCTCTGTTCGCCCGTCCGTGGCCCGCCTACCTCGTGTACCCACTGGTGCCAGCGTTGTGGTGGTTGGTGTATCGAACCCGGTGGGGCTTAGAGGCCCGCTCGGTGGGGGAGGATCCGCAGGCGGCCGATGTGTCGGGGATCGATGTGAACGAACGTCGCCGCCAGGCGATCTATGTGACCGGACTGACCTGTGGCATCGGTGGCGCCTTTCTGGTGCTGGCCCAGGTCGGGTCGTTCCAGACGAGCATCGTGAACGGCCGGGGTTTCGTGGCCCTGGCTGCGGTGATCTTCGGCGGTTGGACCCTGCGGGGAACGATCCTTGGGTGTGGCATCTTCGGCTTCCTTGAGGCGCTTGCGTTTGCGATCCCCGCCAACGGCTACAGCGTGGATCCGGTGATTCTCAGTTCCACCCGTTACGTCGTGGCGCTGTTGGCCGTGCTGATCTTCGCCACCCGGGTCCGGCAACCCCGGGCCCTGGCCCAACCGTTCGTGCGGGGCCTGACCTAGTGACCGCATTCGAAGCGGTCTTGCTGGTCGTCGGTGGCGTGACCGCGGGGGTGGTGAACTCGATGGCCGGCGGAGGCTCGGCTCTCACCGTTCCGCTCCTGGTTCTCGCCGGAGTGCCGGGAAATCAGGCCAACGGGTCCAACCGGTTGGGTGTCCTCACGTCAAACGCGGCGGCGTTCGCATCGTTCCGCAGTCAAGGCATCGATGGACTGAAGGGTTCGGCACCGGTGCTCGGTCCGGCCGTGGTGGGTTCCCTCATCGGTGCCGCCGCCATCAGTCAGGTTGCCGACGAGACGTTCGAAACCATCTTCGGTTACCTGCTGGTGCCGATCATCCTCCTCACGATCTTCAAGCCAAAACCGGCGGAAGGTACCGAACCCTGGTCGACGCCGGTTACCGCCGGGGTGTTTCTCTGCGTGGGGTTGTATGCGGGTGCCTTTCAGGCCGGTGTCGGCCTGGTGATGCTGGCTGCACTGACCCGCGCCGGGTACGACCTGGTGCGGGCCAACAGCGTGAAGGTGCTGGTGAACTTGGTCGTCACGGTGTTCGCCCTTCCGGTGTTCATCTCGCGTGGCAACGTCGTCTGGGTCCCCGCCATCATCCTGGCGATCGGGTTCACCGTCGGCGGTTGGGTCGGCGCCCGGGTTGCGGTGAAGGGTGGCGAGAAGGTGGTGCGGGTCTTCATGATCGCGGCGGCGCTCTTCCTTGCGGGACGCCTCATCGGTCTGTGGTAGCCGGGCGCTGAACTTCCAACCCGAATATCTAACCGAGGCCGGCATCGGTGAGGAGGCGAGCATGACGCTCGGCTGCCTCGATCGCCAGTTCCGACCGGTTCACCATCGTGGACTCGCCGTCGCGCACCACCACCCGACCCGACGCTACGACATCGCAAACGCTACGACCGTCGCTGGCCCAGACCAGTTGCAGTATCGGGTCCGGCGAGCGGGGGATCCATTCGGGCCCGGCGGTATCGATCACGACGATGTCGGCCCGTTTCCCGACCGCCAGTGAGCCGATCTCGGTTGCCATACCCAACGCCTCGGCCGCGCCCAGCGTTGCGTGTTGGAGGGCGGCTCGGGCGCCGAAGAGGGTGGGGTCCACCGCCATGTCCTTGGCCAGCCCGGCCGCCAACGCGACCGATCCCAGCACGTCGATGGCATCCCCGGCGTTCTCGGCATCACAGCCCAGAGCCACCCGACCGCCCCGACCGATGAACTCGACATGACGTCCGGCGCTCGTGACTCCCTGACCAAGCCGCAGATAGGCCCAGGGGCAGTACGCCAGAGCGGTGTCGGACGCCAACAGTAGCTCCAGCTCCTGATCGTCCAGATGGACACCGTGGGCGATCAGAACATGACGCCCGAGGACGCCCAGGTTGTTCAGGTGCACGGCGGGCCGTTTGCCGGTTCGTTGCAGGTAGCTGACTGCGTCGCTGCTCGACGGCGACAGGTGAAACGTAAGGCCGGTTCCGTTTGACCGAGCCAACTCGCTCGCCGAGACGACAAGTTCGTCGCTCATCAGGTCGTGACCGACGAGGGTGACCCAACCGTCCACCCGGTCATGGGTTTCGGTTAGCGTCAGTACCTCTCGCTGACGATCGAGCACCTCGGCCACAGAACCCGCCCACGGTTCGCCGGCAACGTCCCAACCCCACGAACCCAGCGTGCCGCCGACCCCGACCGCATCGAACCCAGCCAGGACCCGGTCCGGGTGGGCGACCGTGCCCGCTTCAACCGTGAAGGTGATCCCGTTGGTGACCCCCTCCAGCAGCGACAACGTTGCCGATAGCTGGTCGTCGTCGCCGGTGTGGGCGGCGTGGGCGGGAACCGCCCACTCATAGATCGACCGTCCCGCCTCGAGGTCGTCGGGAATCATCGAACGGATCAGCCGATCACCCGTCAGGTGCTGATGGGCGTTGATCAGACCGGGCAGGACGATCATGTGCGGCCCGCCGATGGTCGGTGTTTCGGGATGGACGCTTCGCAGGACATGCAGATCGGCGATTTCGGTGATGCGATCACCGGTCACGGCGATACCGACATTCGCCACCGGGTCAGCGCCTGGTTCCATCGTGATCGCAACGCCGGCTTCCACGATGAGATTCGGGGCTACCTCGCTGCGGGTGATCGAGGGGTCGGCCATTGCAATAGGGTAAGTCGAACCGCCGTGACCACCCCGGAGCCGAGACCGATGATCGAACATGAGGCCCTCAAGAACCATTGGTATGTGGTGGCCGAGTCCGACGACATCGCCTCAGCGCCGCGGGCCGTTCGACTGCTCGGATCCGACCTCGTGCTCTGGCGATCGGCCTCGGGTGAAGTGGTTGCTGCGCCCGATCGTTGCCCCCACCGCGAGGCTCCACTTAGCCAGGGCACCGTCAGCGACGGATGCCTGTCGTGTCCGTATCACGGGTGGACCTTCGGCGATGAAGGCACCTGTGTCGAAGTGCCATCGTCGGGTCCGGGCCGAGCGGTTCCACCCGCGGCCCACCTAACGACGCTGTATGTCGCCGAACGCTACGGCCTCGTGTGGATCTGCCCCGGCGAACCGTCGGCCCGCATCCCCGAGATGGCCGCCGAAACCGACGACCGGTACCGGCGCATCAACTCTGGCGTGGAGGTCTGGGCCACATCGGCGACCCGAATGACCGACAACTTCCTCGACATCTCCCACTTCCCCTACGTGCACGTTGGCACCTTCGGCATTCAGGATGAACAGAACGTTCCGGCGATCGACCTGGAACAGCTGGACCAGGACTTCTTCGGCTACCAGTACGAGGTCGACGTTCGAAACGAGGCGGGGGCAGTGGCGTCGGGATTGGACGCCGAGGTGATCACCCGTCGCATGACCACCGGTTTCAACCTGCCGTTCACCGTGCGCAGCACCATCCACTACGAGACCGGGCTCGACCACCTGATCCTGCTCTGTTCGACACCCATCGACGATATGACCTCGTACTTCACGTTCGTTGTGTGGCGCAATGACGACGGCTCGGTTCCGGGCCAGGAGGTCATCACGTTCGATCGGGCCATCGGCGCAGAAGACAAGTTGATGCTCGAGAGAATCGGCGGCGTTCTGCCGCTCGATAACCGGGACACCGTCAGCGTTCAGGCCGACAAACCCTCGGTCGAATGGCGCCGCCGTTTCGCCTCGATGATCGGGTTGGGTTCTTAGGATGGCTTAACCCCACCTGTGAAGGGTGGTGGGCGCCCGGTGTCCGTCGGTAGGCGGGCGGAGGGCCGCTTGGAGTAAGCTTGTTGAATGGCTGCGTACACCTCACCCGAGCACCATCCGGCTTTCGAGGAATACTGCGAGACCATCTTTGAACTTAACGAGGACGGCCAGCGGGTCATTCAGGCCCGTATCGCCGAACGACTTGAGGTGTCGCGTCCGGCGGTGTCCGAGATGGTCCGTCGCCTCGTCGATGAGGGTTTGGTGTCGGTCGACAGCCACGAGATCTCACTCACCGAATCCGGCCGGGTGTTGGCCACCACCATGGTGCGCCGCCATCGTTTGGCCGAACGATTCCTCACCGACATGCTCGGGCTCTCGTGGGCCGAGGCCCACCACGAGGCCGGCAAATGGGAACACGTCATCAGCCCGGCGGTGGAAGAAGCCATCGTGTTGAAGCTGGACGATCCCACCACGTGCCCCCACGGCAATCCCATTCCGGGCTCGGGTTACGTGGAACGTGACCTGGTGGCGCTGTCCACTGTGGCTACGGGCTCCAAGGCCATCATCACCCGGATCCCGGAAGAACTCGAGTTCACGCCCGGTTTGCTCGAGTTCCTCGAGAGCAACGAAATCGTTCCCGGAATCGAGGCCAGCGTCATTGCGTCCTCACCCGACGGGACCACCACGATCGACGTCGGTGGTTCGATCGTCGGAGTCAGCGC
>CALGOA010000046.1 GCA_937958015.1 uncultured Acidimicrobiales bacterium
CCCTGTTGGCCCTCTCAGCCTGCGCACTGGCAAGCTCCCCGGTGTCCTCCCAGTATAGGGAACCCGACGTCGGTCAGTCGCTGGCGGCGTTGAACTTGCGGGTGGCCAGAAACGCGAACACCACGATCATGCCGACCGCCCATGCGATCGAGATCAGCACGCTGTCACCGGGCGGATTGCCGTTGTAGAGCGCTCGAGCCGCATTCGTCACCTGCGTGAACGGGTTCCAGTCGGCCGGCCGCTGAAGCCACGAGGGCAGGGTGTCGGTCGCGATGAATGCCGAGGACACGAAGGTGATCGGGAACATCCAGATGAACCCGGCGCTGTTGGCCGCTTCAACCGACGACACGCTGAGGCCGATGAGGGCCTGCACCCAGCTCAGGCCGTAGCTGAAGAACAGGAGCAGTGCGGTAGCGCCCAACGCTCCCAGTAGCGAACCCTCGAACCGGAATCCCAGCAACAAAGCAACGACCAACATGGTGATGAACGTGATCACGTTGCGCAGCAGGTCCGAGATCGTCCGACCGATCAGAACCGACGACTGGGCGATCGGGAGCGAACGCAGACGATCGATGAAACCCTTTGAAAGGTCCTCGGCGATTCCAATGCTGGTGAACGCCGAACCGAACACCACGGTCTGGGCAAAGATCCCGGGCATCAGATATTGGTCGTAGTTGTCGAAGCCGGGTATCTCGATCTCCCCGCCGAATACGAAACTGAACAGCAGCACGAACATGACCGGCTGGATCGTGGCGAAGATCAACACCTCGATGTTCCGGGGGATGATCCGCAGGTGGCGCCCGGCCTCTGTGAAGGAGTCTTTGATAACCCCGACCACTCCGTGCGAACCAGGCGTCGCCTCATGTGTCGTTAGTGTCATCGACCTTCCTCCTCCGTTGCCGCCTCGGCCGCTTTGCCGGTGAGCACTAGGAACACATCGTCGAGGGTGGGCCGTCGGACCTCCACGTCCATCACATCCACCCCGGCGTCATCGAGCGCTCGGATGATGTTGGGAACAACTCCCCCTCCGGCCCGGATCGGGGCCGTCAGGGTGAGCAGCGATTCGGCATCCTGATCCACCGCTCCGGTACAGAACGGAGCGATCGCCTCCTTGGCCCGGGCGATGTTCTCGAGTTTGACGATGGACACCCGCACTTTGTCGCCACCGATCTGGTCCTTCAGTTCGTCCGAAGAACCCTCGGCAATCTTGCGGCCACTGTCGATCACGGCGATCTTGCGGGCAAGAACATCGGCCTCTTCCAGATACTGCGTCGTGAGCAGAACGGTGGTGCCCTCATCGCCGAGCCGGGCGATGAAATCCCACATGCCGATTCGACTGCGGGGGTCGAG
The DNA here is from genome assembly GCA_937958015.1 of uncultured Acidimicrobiales bacterium. Lineage (GTDB taxonomy): Bacteria > Actinomycetota > Acidimicrobiia > Acidimicrobiales > SZUA-35 > JABDIY01. The sequence goes on from CALGOA010000046.1 coordinate 1,351, forward strand.
GCCGGTTGTCGGTTCGTCCAGGAACAGAATCGATGGTCGAGCGACGAGGCTCATCGCAATGTCGAGTCGGCGTCGCATACCACCGCTGTAGGTCTTGGCCGGGCGTTCGGCCGCTTCGACGAGGTCGAACATTTCCAATAACTCGGATGCTCGGGCCTTCAGCTGGGCCTTAGGGTGATGAAAATATCGCCCGACGAGTTCGAGGTTCTCACGACCGGTCAGACGTTCCTCCACGGCCGCGTACTGGCCGGTGAGGCCGATCCGGGACCGTACTGCGGCCGGTTCGGATGCGACGTCCAACCCTTCGATCGTGACCCGGCCGGCGGTGGGTCGGGCCAGCGTGGTCATCACCTTCACCGCAGTGGTTTTGCCGGCGCCGTTCGGGCCAAGAAGTCCGAAGATCTGCCCCTGAGCGACCTCCAGATCCAACCCGTCGAGGGCCTTGGTCTCGCCGTAGTGTTTCTTCAGTCCTTCAGCAACAACCGCAGCCATCCCGCCAATCTAGTGCCGCATCAGACAACGTTCGCCCGCTTTAGAGAGGACCCTCGCCAACCGTGCCCCTCACCGCAGCAGCAGCCGCACGGCCAAGACAACGCAGGTGACGACCAGAAGCGGTTTGATCAATCGAGCGCCGTTCGCCACGGCCAACTTGGCCCCGGTCACCGCCCCAAGGGTCTGCCCCACGGCCATCAGAAGTCCGATCCGCCACTCGATGGCACCGGTGAGAGCGAACACGATCAAGCCACCGAAGTTCGAGGCGAAGTTGAGAACCTTCGTTTGGGCGGTGGCCTTCAGAACCCCGTATCCGCACAGACCAACCAGTGCGATCATGAAGAACGAACCGGTCCCGGGGCCAAAGATGCCGTCGTAGAAACCGATCAACGGCACGAGTGTGACTCCGAAGATGATCGGTTCGAGCTTCGGGGTGGTGTCTCGATCATCAACGCTGGAGCGGAACGCAAAGAAGAGGGCGATGCCGATCAGTGCGATCGGGATCATGACCTCCAACCACTCCGATGGCAACACCGATGCGATCGCTGCACCCGCAGCCGACGCAAACGCCGCCAGGACTACCTCGGTGCCGAGTTCGTTCGGCTTCACCAGCCCCGCCCTCGCATACGACGCCGCCGAGGTTCCCGCGCCAAAGACCGCCTGCAACTTGTTGGTGCCGAGTGCGGTGACCGGATTGGCCCCTGCGAACAGGAGCGCCGGGATGGTGATCAGTCCGCCACCTCCTGCGATCGCATCGATCACTCCGGCGATGAATGCCGCACCCGTCAGCAGCAGAACGGTGAGGAGATCCAGTTCCAATGTGCTCCCCCGGGTGGCCCGGCGACAGGATACCTTCGCACTTGTGGCGGCAGCGCGGCAGCACAGCCCTTCGGCAATGACAAGCTGCGAGAGCTCTCAGGGCACCGCCCGATTAGGGGATCGTCTCTCGGGGTGGAGTGCCCTGGCTACGGGGCTTCGACAGGAGGAGAACGATCGTGCTCAATGCCCAGAAGTACGACAAAAGGATCCACCCGTGTAGCAAGATCGCTCCAGACGCGAAGGCGAAGATAAGAAGTGCCAGTGGCTTCCAGGCCTTCTCGCGAACGAGAAGAGCGAAGACCAGGGCTGCCAGTCCTATGACCAGCAACCGTGCCGTCCACGTTGCGGCCGACTGAAAACCCGTCGGGCCAATGTCATCAACAGCTGCGTCCCATTCGGTTTGGCTCACCCGCTGCACCCGTCCGGAAACCCTCGAAACCGGAGCGCTCATCGAAACACCGTCGATCAGCTCGAAGGCTGCGAGGCGGTAGTTCTCTCCACCCTCGGTCCAAACCAGCATGTCCTGGCCGTCGTCCGACGCAGGTGCCAGACGGAGCACGCCAGCAATTCCTGCGAACTCCACCCCCTCTGACGTGAACGGAGCGTTAGCGAGGTGGCTTCGCGCGACCCATTCCCAAACACCCGCCCCGTTATCAACGTCGTACTGAATCACCGCGGTATCGGTTCCTTGGGTGAAGTCGAGTTGGCCCGGAGCGGTGTCGGTTCTAAGCACGAAGTTGGCAATCTCTTCTGCACCGCTTTCAGGCGAGATGGACCATCGTTGGTTCGTATTCGACAGGTGACTGGTCATCGCTAGGACCTCGTCGGTCGACATGTTGACCCCGAAGGAGTGAAAGCCGCCCGACTCGAACACCTCGATGCCCAGCACCGGACCCGTGGGACCCTTGGCAGCGTCCCCAAAGAAGACGAATGATCGCTCCCCGTCCGGGTTAGCTGCCTCTGGACCACCCGTGAAGATTCTCACGCCATCGGGCAGGATCGAGGGCGGCGTGTAGCGGACAAGGTCCATTCCCTCGATCAGCAAGGGAGCCGGAAGTTGAGACTCCTCAGCCGGATCTCGGTCCTGGGATGACTCGGTGATGAGAGACGGCGAAAGCGACCCCATCGTTACTGCCGCCAAGAATGCTACGGCTGCGAATCCTGCAATGACGAGGCGCAAGGCCAACGCCGGAGGTCGCTGAACTCGAGGTTCAGCGAGAGTCGTCTGAGCACTGGCCCACACGGCTGATGAGCCTCTCACGGTTCCACGATTTACCCGAGCTTCCAGCAGGTCGTTCATTACTTCTCCTTCGAAATCTGTAGCGGGAGGTCAACGAGTCGCCGCAACTCTTGGCGCCCGCGACTCAAGCGTTTTCTCACTGTGCCGTCGGCCATTCCGAGTTGTTCGCCGATCACCACGGCCGACAATCCCGAAACGTCGGCTAAGAACACGACCGCACGGGTCGTAGGATCCAGGTTATCGAGCAGCGCCAGATCAGATGGGTAGTGATCAAGGTGCGCCCCAGAGCTGAACAGTTTCGGTCGAATGCGGCGAAAGACCGCCCGCCGGCGGCGATTGTCGATCGACAAGTTCAACATCACGCGCCGGAGATAGGCGTCGGGGTCGCGTAATTCGGCAATCGACACCCGTTCTAGGACTTGGATCAGGGCGTCGTGGACCAAATCATCAGGGTCGACATCAACGTCGGCCACGACCGCTGCAAATCGCCTCAGATCAGGATAGATGCGATCGAACGTCTGGTAGGACTGTCGCTCCCTGGAGTCTGAATCGGTCATGCGCACACCAGTAAGGACGAACGAGTCAATCGTTGTGTGACAAACAGATTGAAACCTTGCCGATTCGACAATCACTGCAGCTCTGCGGTGGCCCGGCGACAGGATACCTTCAAGTCCCATGAGCCTTCGTTACGGCCGAGAAATGGTCTCGATCCCCGGTCCCTCGACCATGCCCGATCGGGTTTTGAGCGCCATGAACCGCGCCATGCCGAACATCTACGAAGGTGAACTGGTCGACCTTGCGTTCGAAATGGTCGAGCGCCTCCCCTCGGTCGCTCGGACCACCACCGGTAAACCGTTCATGATCATCTCCAACGGCCACGGCGCGTGGCAGATGGCGATCAATAACACCCTGAGCCGCGGTGACCACGTGCTGGTTCTCGAGTCCGGTCGATTCGCTCCCGCCTGGGGAGCGATGGCGGCCAAGGGCGGCGTCGAGGTCGAAACCCTGCCCTGCGATCTACGGTCCGCAGTTGACCTCGATGCGTTCGCGGCCCGGGTCGAACAGGACCGGGAGCGTCAACTCAAGGCGATCCTGGTGGTTCTCACCGACACCGCCACGTCGGTGATGAACGACATCGAAGCGATCGGCAAAGTCCTTCGTGATGCGGACCACCCAGCGCTGTTCATGGTCGACTGCATCGCCTCGCTGGGATGTGATGTTTTTGAGATGGACGCCTGGGGCGTCGACATCACGGTCGCCGGTTCCCAGAAGGGCCTCATGGTTCCTCCCGGTCTGGGGTTCGTGTGGGCGAGTCCACGAGCGCTGGCCGCGTACGAGTCGGCCGACCTCAAGGACGGGTACACCGACTGGGCCCCCCGAATGAAGCCGAACGCCGTGTATGAACTGTTCGCGGGCACGCCACCGATCCAACACCTGTTCGGCCTGCGAGAGGCGCTGGACATCATCGATGAAGAAGGCGGCCTCGATGCGGTCTGGGCTCGGCATGCCGCTCTCGCCGGGGCGATCCATGCAGCTATCGACACATGGTCGACCGACGACGGCCTCTCATTCAACATCACCGACACCGCAGCCCGCTCGAATGCGGTGACCGCCGTCCTGACCGGGTCGATCGATCCGGTCGAGCTCAGAGGCCGGGCTCAGGAAGGCGCCGGTCTGGTCCTGGGTCTTGGAATCGGCGAGATCGGTGAGGCGTTTCGAATCGGCCACATGGGCCACCTGAACCCGCCCCATGTCCTCGGGACGCTGGGCACCATCGAGGCGACGCTGCAGGCGATGGATGCCCCCATGGGCGGCTCCGGTGTCGCCGCGGCGGCGGCCCACATCGGTCGGTTCCTGTAACGAACCTTCGTTACACCACCGCCGTCAACGGTGAAGGATGACGTACTCCCAGTCCAGTAGCTTCACGGGTTCGCCACCTTCGGTCTGGCGATACCCGGCGGTCTCAATGGTGAGCATCTGACCGGAGTCGACGTGGTCGGCGGCGACGAGTCGATGAGTGAAGCTGAGGGTGTCACCTTCGAAGGCGGGCGCGGTGTGGTTGCAACGCTTCCAGCCCAGCACGGTTGCGGTCCCGGGGAAGACCCTGGTGGCCGAGGCCTGAGCAAGAGCGATCACATGGCCGCCGTACACCAGGCGCGTGTCGTACGCGGTGGCGAAGACCGAGCGGTGAACCATCGCCTGGTTAAACGTGAGGCGGGCGAAGGCCGGTGCGAGGTCGATGTGATCCCACATCGGATCTGCGATCTCCTCGCCGACCGCGACCGACATTTCCGTTAGTCCTCCAAGGTCCCAAGCGGGAACGACAGAGGCGAAGTCGGGTTCGGGACTGGACGTGGCCGAACCGACATCGTCGCTGAATCCGGGAGCGTCGCCTCGGGCCGGCAACAGCGCACAGCGCTGGTAGTTCGCTATAGGTCCGTTGGTGCCCACCGTCTCGATGCCCAGCAGAACCTTCCCGCGGTTGAGATCTCCCTTTGGCCGACTGTCGGCCATTCCCAGAACAGTGGTCGTGGTCTCCACCGTTTCACCGACTTCCACCGGCCGCGCTACCAACACTCCCCGGTAGAACAGGTTGGCGATCGCATGGCGGGTGGCGCTGGTACTCAAACCGATCGAGAGCTGCATCATCAGCCCGGGGTTCACTAGAGCGCCGGAACTTCCCGATGCCGTGGCATACGCAGAGCGGTCGGCAGCGAGCCGATTCTCGTCACCGCTGATACTGCGGTACATCACGTTGTCCGCATCGGTGATCGTCACCGCAGGCAACTGCGGAAGCACGGTCCCGGTGGTCAGGTCGTCGTAGTAAGGGCCCTCGAGTCGATGCACGCACCGATTGTGGACCGGGGCGCCGTTCATGTGAAATTGGAGCCGTGGTTTCGCTACATGTCACATCTCAGGGTTCGTCGGGTTCACCGATCGTCTTCACCCATGGCTGGGTCGACGACCAGACCGTTTGGGCCGGGGTCCGCGATCGCCTGATGGATCGAAAGACCATCGCCTGGGACCTTCGGGGCCATGGCGAGACCGAGGCTCCGCCGCCGGGTCAGTACACCCGCACCCAGGTGCTCGACGACCTGCACGGGATCGTTGAGGGGGCGGGAGAACCGGTCGTGCTAGCGGGCCATTCGCTGGGCGGTTACCTCAGCTTGGCCTACACCCTGCTGCATCCCGAGAACGTCGAAGGTCTGGTCTTGGTTGCAGCCGGGCCCGGATTCCGCAAGGAGGAAGCTCGCCAGCAGTGGAATGACGCGGTAGATGCGTCCGCCCAGAAGTTGGAGATCCCCGAGGGAAGCGAAGTGATCTCCAAACACGTTGACAGTTGGGTTATCGACGAGCTCGACACGATCACCGTGCCGGTGGTGGCGATCGTGGGCGAACACGACAAACGATTCCAGGCCTCGGTGGGACTCTTCGAGAAAAAACTCAACGTGGTCCACACCGCCGTCGTGCCCGGCGCCGGTCATTCGGTTCACCGCAAGTACCCCGACCCGGTAGCCGCAGCCATCGTGGCGGGTGGCGTCTAAACCGTCCTGGAGGACGAGTTTCAGATCAGCGGACAGAACGATCGAGCCAGTGGAAGCCGCGCCACGCGGTGTGATCGGGCTGCATCGTTGCGGCTGCGATCTTGGCCGCCTCGTCACTGATCGCCTTCCCGTGGGGAGCCTTGACGTGGACCTCGGCCACGCGCTCGGCGGTAACGAAGGACGAGATCGCCGACTCCACCGTACGTCCGACGGTCAAGAGGCCGTGGTTGCGTAGAATCACCAACTTGTTCTGACCCAGCGCCTGGGCGATCCGGTGACCACCGTCGATCGAGAGGACCTCGACCTCTTCGTCATCGAACAGGGCCTGATCGAAGACGAATCCGCAGCTCTCCTGGCTGAGTGCACGGAACGGTTCGACGTTCGCAGACCATGGGGTGCCGAACTGGGTATGGGTGTGGGCCGCCCCAACCACATCGGGCCGAGCCTGATACAGCGGGGCGTGAATGTTGTAGCCCGCAGTGTTGACCGCACCGGTTTCGTTTCCGTCGGCATCGGTTACCTGCCCCCCGGGACCCACCAGCACGAGGTTCTCGGGCGTGGCATCAGCGAAGGTGACGCCGTAGTTCAGGACCCAGAAATGGTCCAGTTTCTCGGGATCTCGAGCGGTGACGTGGCCGTCGCCCAGTTGCCCCCAGCGCATGGCGGCAAAGATCTGATAACCCCGGGCGACGGTGCGTTTGCGATGTTGACGCTCGTCTTCAACCGAGCGAACCACGTCGTAGGGTTCGACCTCGGGGAAGTCGGGATACATGTCTTCGCTCATGGCCCCACAGTAGAGCTCAACGGCGGATCTACGAAAGCGTCACGATCACGGCGGCGTCGGACACCTTGCCCTTGCCCAGCAGGCTCATCAGCTTGCCGAACCCCCCGATCAGGATGTGCTGAAACCCGTACTTCTGACGGACCAGCCCTTTCACCCGCTCGAACTCGGCTCCGCCTATCTCCACCCGGGCGGTGCCCTCCACCGGCTCGGAGCCGTCTGTCACCCGACCTCTGGAGTCTGAGGGCTGGAGGATGACCGACGGGTTATTGCGAAGTCGCTTTACCTTCCAACTGGACGACGCGGTGGTGAATCCGAGCTCCCCGGTTCCCAGGTCGACGATCCACACCGGCGTTGGCTTCGCCGTTCCATCCTTGGTGAAGGTGGTGAAACTCAGATACTTGGAACTGGCCAGCGTCTCGGTCCCCATAGGAGGACGGTAGTACACCGGACTGTTTCGGGCATTCGATACCCAAAAGGGGATCATTCGCGACCCAAACGGGGATCATTCGCTGAAGGAGGTTTAGCCGCCGCACACGAGTGGAACAGCATGGTGCGACTCAATGAAAGGTTTCCCATGACAACACTCACCGAACAATCCTCCGAGCTCACCACGAAATTTCTGGTTGCGCTCATCGCCCTTCTCGCCATGACGGCGATGACCCTGATGTATAGCTTCTCGGTCGCCGGCCAGAGTCTCGGTATCACCGATGCGCTCGCTCAGGATGACGATGACGATGACGATGACGATGACGACGACGATGATGATGACGACGACGGCGCCGCACCAGCTGGCGGAGCCGACACCGGCTTCGGTGGAGCGCTGTTCCAGGACGACGACGATGATGATGACGACGACGACGACGAGGACAACGGCGCCGCACCAACAGGCGGAGCCGACACCGGCTTCGGTGGAGCGCTGTTCCAGGACGACGACGACGATGACGACGACGAGGACAACGGCGCCGCACCAACAGGCGGAGCCGACACCGGCTTCGGTGGCGCAGCCGGGTCGTCCGGACCGGATATGACCGTGGTTCTGGCGTCAGGACTGACCGCAGTTGTGGTTCTCGGTTCGGCCCGCCGTCTCGCAACCACCCGAAGCTGAGCCCGCCTCTCTGACATACAGTTTCCCCCTCGATGGTCGGACCCGTTCGGGTCCGACCATCAGCGACTCCCATAGCCATGCGACATTTCTCTCTACTCATCTCTGCCGCACTCGTTGTCGGCTGCGCTTCAACTGTCGACCCGCCTTCGGTCGGACAGTCAGAATCGACTGCGCTGGCGACAGCACCCGAGGCTGACGCGTCCGAGGAAGTCGACATCCCTGCGATCACCGTCCCGGCGCCGGAGCAGCCGCCGACGACCGTTGAGGTTGTGTACGCCGAAGCCGCCGATCCCACCGTCGTAAAGATCCCGGCCATTGACGTTGAGGCCCCAATCATCGCCCTCGGACTTCGCGACGACGGATCGATCGAAGTACCGGAAGATGCCGACGACACCGGTTGGTGGCAGGATGGGCCCGAACCGGGCGAGGCCGGGCCTGCGGTAATTCTGGGACACGTCGATTCCTATACCGGTCCTGCGGTGTTCTTTCGGCTCGACGAGCTGACCGCCGGAGACGAAATCACCATCGATCGTGCCGATGGCTCATCGGTTACCTACGCCGTCGACCGGATCGAGCAGTACAGCAAGGATGAATTCCCGACCGAGGCCGTTTACGGGTCAACCGACGAACCGGTTCTGCGTCTGGTCACCTGTGGCGGCCTGTTCGATCGAGATGTTCGCTCCTACACCGACAATCTGATCGTCTTTGCCACCTACGTCGCCTGACGCCGTAGCCGTTCCTGCAGTCGACCGGGTTTGAGAGGACGCCCCTGCTGTTTCTGGAGATCTATGAAGCGGCGGGTTTCGACCAGGCACACAACCACGAGCATCCAGTCGATGCCTCGTTGGACCACGCCGGCTTCTGTAACTGAATAGAGAAACGCATACGAGAACATCGTGATGGGGAACAGACCCGCCAGGCCCGGACGATTCCGAAGATAGTGAATGGATCGCAAAAGGCCCCGCACCATCATCACCGCCCAAATCGTCAGGCCCACCGCTCCCAATGCGAGGAGATACTCCAACGGAGCATTGTGTGCGGTCGGCGGGAACCAAGAGTTCTTCAACCAAATCTCGTGGGCTGGCGACCCCCACCCGCCCCAGTACGCCTCCCAGCCGTACCCCAGGAGCGGCCGCTCGCTGATCGGTTCGATCAGATGCCCCCACAAAACCGTTCTGCCTGTGAGAGTGATGTCCCGACCCAGCAAATCGGTTATGAACGCAAGGTTGGCGGTTGCGATAAGCAATCCGAAGAGACCGGCGGTGACCTCGCTGACGATGACTGCGCCGAACAGCTGCTTCCGGCTCCGAAACGTGGCGAAGACCAGGAGAAGCCCGCCGAGCAGAATGAGGGAGACCAGGGATGTTTTGGAGTTCGTTCCGAGAACGAGCAGAACCGATCCCAGAAAACCGGTCATGGCGATAAAGCGATGATTTCTCGTCCGAATGGCAAAGGCGGTGACGACACACCCGAGCACGGCCTGTTTGCCAAGCGAGTTCCGGTTGGTGGTGATCCCGAGGAAGTCGTCGCCGGTGAAGCTCAGGCCGTATTGGGGCAGGGCGAACACCCAGGCGAAATTCAACAGCATGGCGATGAAAAACACGATCGAGAGCCGGTTGATGAGTTGTTCAAGGCTGTACCGGGCAACGAAATAGATTCCCAGCACCGTGGTGAGCGAAAGCGCCACAGCCCGACGGCTGGAAGTGGAGAAGTCCACCGACCACAGAGGTGAGAACAGGATCAGCAGAGAGAACGCAAGTAGCGATAGTTCGCAGACGACCAGATACATCATCGCTTTGGGCCGGGTCATCGAGAAGAACAGCAGCGTCCCTGTCAACATGATGAAGACCACGATGACCAGGGAGCCTCCCGCATTGACGTCGTCGGATGCATCTCCCTCGATGATCACGAACCATTCGGTTGGCATGCCGGTCGTTAGAAAGAGGAGCGTCACGAAACCCACGGCCCTCTCAACAAGGCCCGGCCGAGCGGGCCGGGTCCGCGGTCGAGCCGGCCGATCCGGCGAGATACTCTCGGCGGCGGAGGCGGCAAAGGTTGGTGTACCTGCGGTGAGACTCACTGGAACTGCTCGATGATTTCGATCTTCTCGAGCCCGCCACGCTCCGCAACCGGATTGCGGGCCAGCGTTACGCCAGAGAGGATCGTGGCTGCGCCGACCATCTCGAGCGTCTCCTCCAGCGTGACGATCGCCCACATCACGCCATCCTGCGACGCCTGCTCAACTCCGACCGAGGTGGCGTAGGTGGCGCCAATCATCTCGAACCCAACCGCACCAAGCGCAGCGAGAAAGAACCCGAGAATGAGCAGCGTCCTCACTGGCCCGGGTAGGGAGCGAACGAACGGCCTGAAGACAAGCGCGCCCGCAATAATGAGCGGTATCGCAATCACCACCCAGGCGAAATAGAGCGGTCCGGACTCGATTTCCAATGCGTCGCGAACGGGCCCCATGGTTTGTTCGTGAAAGGACAACAGTTCGTCGAATGCCGAAGCGCAAAGGAGTAGTGCGAGACTCGCCCATCCGATGGATCGCTGGCTGGCGGCGCACGTCGCCGCAACCACACCGGCGAACAGAAGCAGCCACGTGGTGAAAAGTGTTGGCAGCGAGAACTCCCGATCGACATTCAGCACTGCGGTGAGGACGTCGATCGCGACGCTGTAGTCGCCCCACCGCCGATTCGCGAACCGTCCCAACACGCTCAGCACGCCCAGTCCGACTGCGAATGCGAGATCAAAGAGCCAACGTTTTCTGGGGCCTGATGACCGCATCGGCCAAACCGTAGAGACGGTCCGTTCCGGCCGGTGTCACCCGATTGGGGAAGAAGGGCGCCCGTTTGGGGACTTTTTGGCGATTACTTCGAGGTTAGATGTCGTTCCATGTCGGCACGATATTCGCCCGCTAGATCGGATTTCTGGCGATCCGTCAACGCCTTACCGGCGACCGGAAAGATCTCTCGTTCTTCCTCGTCGAGATGGTGCGTGAGACGATCGATAAGTTCGCGGGCAGTCACCAACCATTGGGACGAGCTCATGTCGTAAGCCTCGAGACGCTCGATGAAGTCATCCAGTTCCTTGTGCTCAGAAATGCTGTGGCGGGCGTGTTCCTGGGTCAGGTCCTGCTCCATGAGCGGGACGTAGAAGTAGCGCTCCTCCGCTGCGGCATGGGCGGCTAGCTGGGCGGAGAGCTTCTCGAAGAGTTCCTTTCTCCCCTCGCTTTCGCCCTCGGTCTTTAGTAGCAGGTCCCCAAGCGTCCGTTGGGTTTCATGGTCATCGCGCAGGGCTTCAAAGATCGTTGTCATGGTGCGGGTCCTCGGGTTCGTTTGGCTACGGGATCTTCTTATCCACCGCCGCCGTTTTCTAAACGATGACCTTGTGACCGCAAAGGTCTGCGAGCTCCGGCCGGCCTTGGGTGCACCCAGGCTTAGATCCGACGGCCCGCCCGACCTATATTCGGGACCATGGATGAGATCCGGCTCACCGATGCCGAACGCGACAACGCCTCGATGCGACTGCGAGCCGCCTTCGCCGAAGGCCGCCTTGACGAGGCCGAACTGGCCGACCGTCTGGACGCGGTGTATCGGGCCAAGACCGCAACCGAGCTCAGCCCGGTGTATGCCGGGCTGCCCGTTCCGGCCGAACCCAAACCACCTGCGGCAAAGGCACCCTCGGCGCTGGCCGATCGGCTCGCCAGCCCGGTGGTGAAGTCGGCACTGTTCATATGTGCGATGGTGACCGTGATCTACCTTCTCACCAATCCGGGCGGTTATTTCTGGCCGGTGTGGGTGTACTTCGGCATGGCGGTGTCGACCGGTCCGGTGTTGTTGGGGCTCGGGCCGAAGAGGCGCTGAACCTGGTTCAGCCCGCCAGCTCCGCCCGGGTCGAGAGGCTGACGGTGAAATCCCCGTCGGTCCAGGAATCAACCAACGCCAGTCCGGCCTCGGCCAGGTTTGAACGAAGCCGATCCATCGTGAACTTGGCCGAAATCTCGGTCAGGATGTGTTCCCCCTCGGCGATGCTGACGTCCATGCCGTCCACGTCGAACCGCAGCGCTCGGCGCGCGACGAGATAGATCTCGATCCACTCCTCGACCGCGTTCCAGACGGCCTTGTGTTCGAAGTCGTCGGTCGATAGTGGGAGGTCCAGCGTGGTAGCGATCACCTGAATCACGTTGCGATTGAATTCGGCGGTCACTCCGGCCGAATCGTCGTAGGCGGCGACGAGGCGCGCAGGATCCTTCACCAGATCGGTTCCCAACAGGAACGAGTCGCCTGCTTTCATGGTGCCGGCGACCGTCTCCAGGAGGAAGCGACGTTCGGCCGGTGGGTAGTTGCCGATCGTGCCACCGAGCAGGGCGATCATCCGTCGACCCTCGCCACCGATCTCGCCGAGATGGTGATCAAAATCGCCAGCGATGCCGTGGATGTTGATGCCCTCATATTGGCCCTGCAACCGAGCCGACCCATCCAGGATTGCGTCGGCGCTGATGTCGAAGGGTACGTACCAGGGAAGTTGGCCGTTCAGCCGATGCATCGCATCGATCAGCGCAGTGGTTTTGTCCGAGATGCCGGCTCCGAGCTCCACCAGCGTGTTCGGGCTGGTTCGGGCCACGATGTCGTCGGCGCTGTTGAGAAGGATGCCCCGCTCGGCCTCGGTCGGGTAGTACTCGGGTAGTCGGGTGATCTCTTCGAAGAGCTTCGATCCGACCTCGTCATAGAACCACTTGGGTGGTATCGACTTCTGAGGTTGCGCCAGTCCGTGCTTGAGATCGGCCAGAAGCCGGTCTGGAGCAGACTCCACCTCGTACTCTTTCATTGAGAATCCCACGATTCGCGTCCTTTCTGAACGAGACCCATGAGCCCCACCCACTACATCAACCCCGATCGGGCCTGTTTCATGCCAGCCCTCGCCAGCGGCTCTCAGTTTCTGCTCGGCCGTGGACGGCGACATCACCCGTCGGCGCATCTCACCCGGGGATCGACGGCTCGTGTTTAAGTTCTTCACCGCCTCGTTTGCGAGGAAGAACCCCTACTGGAAACGAACCGAACGAGATCCGTGGCGCCGTTTCCAACGGTCGATGATCCTGGTGGCAACGATCGTGATCGTGGGCTGGGTCGGCTACAGGATTCTTGGCCTGCCCTGGTTCGACGCGCTGTATCAAACGGTCATCACCATCACGACCGTGGGGTTCACCGAGGTCGATCTGGAGTTGGCGAACACTACGAGTTATCGAGTCTTCACGCTGTTTCTGGTGGTGGTCGGTGTAGGCGCCGTGTTGTACACCATCAGCGTCTTCGTGGACACACTGATCGAAGGAACGTTGAACGATGCATTCAGGAGACGACGGATGACAAAAGCAGTCGCAGCAATGGAAGGCCACACGATCATCTGCGGCTGGGGCCAGGTGGGCCATGCGGTCGCCGACTTCTGTCGCCGCCACGACACCGATGTTGTGGTGATCGATCGCAATCCCGGGGACAACCATTCCGAGGTTCCCCTCATCGTTGGGGAGGCCACGAACGACGACGTGCTTCGCAAGGCGGGGATCGAACGGGCTGGCGTTCTGGTGCTGGCTCTGGACCATGACGCCGACAACCTGTTCGTCTGCCTGTCGGCTCGGGCGCTCACGAAAAAGCTGTTCATCGTGGCGCGCACCAGCGACCAGGGGAACGAGCCGAAGTTCTTCCAGGCCGGTGCCGATCGGGTGATCAACCCCCACGAGATCGGCGGGTCTCGTATGGCGGCGCTGGCTCTTCAACCCCACGTCGCCGAATTCATCGACGAGATCCTCCACGACGACCAGCACGACGTGAGCGTGCAGGAGTTTGTTGTTACCGAGTCCTCAAGCATGGCGGGGCACAAATTGATGGATCTCCATCAGGGTGACCAACGCTCGTTGATCATCGCCATCCGAACGGGCGACAGCGAATACCACACGAACCCGTCACCCCACACGGAGGTGCAGGGCGGCGATGTGCTGATCGCACTCGGAAGCCACTCCGAGCTCGACCATCTTCGGTCGCGGATCTAGACGCGCTGGCGGGTTACTGACCGATCGGCGGGGCGGGAGCGGTCGAGTTCAACTTCCGCAAGTCGTTGTGGAAACGCTTGTGGATGTGCAGCGTTTCACCGAAGGCTTCGGTGCTGTAGAACAGGATGCCGCTCGGCTCACCGACGTTTATGGGCCGAGGGAAACTGCGCATCGGTTCGCGGACGTTCGTCGTGGCCCACTTGCCGGAGTTGGCAACGATGACCCGACGATCGGTCACGACGATGGTGCGGTATTCATTCTTGATCAGGAAGATGATCGCACCCAGGAACAACCACCACTGGCTGGTGGTCTGGGCCGGAAAGGCGGTTTCGACCCGCTCCCCCGGTTCCAGAAACGTTTCCGCTCGTTGGCCGATCTTCTCTCGAATTCCCATGAACATACCTTTCGTTGATGCTGTGAGCAGGTTAGACACTCACCGTGAACCAGATCGGTTTTGAATCGCGGCTTCGGGATCTACGCCTGCGCTGTCGCCGACTGCCGTTGACGTCGACTCCGCAGCAGCGACACCAAGAGGAACCCGCCGCCTAGAACCGTGATCGCCAGGTCGATCGGCGCAACGATCTGCCCGTAGTGATCGGCGTCGTAGTAGCTGACCGGACTATTGACCCGGGTCGACCAGTCGAACGGGAAGAACACCAGCGGGCCATCGTTGTGATGCACGGGTATGTCCATGGCCGTGTGGAGCAGGCATCCAAGGGCGAAGCTGAGCAGTCGATTGCGTCCGGTCAGCTTGCCAGCGAGCGCCATCGCACCGACCACGACCGGGCTGTGCAGGGTGTTCTGAAGGGTGACCCACACCGGATCGTTGAAGAACAGGTCGTCAAACGCCAGTCGGAAGGTCTCCTCCAACGAGAGGTTGCGGACCAGCGGATAGAAGATCGCCGCACCTGCGGTCAGTAGGTAGAGGCCCACATCGGGGGCGAAACCACCGCTGATGAACCATCGAGCGTTTGAGGTTTCGGCGAGCAACGGTTCATCGGTTGAGGGGACCTCGAGCGCCTGCCGTCGGGCCCGACGGGCGATGAACGCGTTGGTGACAACGTGGGTTGGGGTGATCAACGCGTGAACCTCACAACCCCAGCGTAGGTCCCTTCGTCGGGCCCGACGGACCGCTCGCCGACACCGACCGCTGAGGACTGGACAGGATCGGCGGGCCGATTAGGTTGGCAGCATGGGGATCACGAAGTTGCTCGTCGCCAACCGGGGCGAGATCGCGATTCGAGTGTTCCGAGCGGCGGTGGAGCTGGGCATCGAAACCGTCGCGGTGTACACGTGGGAAGACCGACAGAGCCTCCACCGCCTCAAAGCTGACGAGTCCTATCAGATAGGCACCGAGGGCCGCCCCCTCAAGCCCTACCTCGATATCCAGATGATCATCGACGCTGCGCTCGAAGCCGGGGCCGACGCCATCCATCCCGGCTACGGCTTTCTGTCGGAGAATCCCGACCTCGCACAGGCGTGTGCAGACAACAACATCACGTTCGTGGGTCCTCCCCAGCGAGTGCTCGAACTCTGCGGCAACAAGATGCGAGCCCAAGCGGCCGCGGCCGAGGCGGGGTTGACGGTCCTGACCCAGTCCGGCGAGGTCACCGCCGAGACGGCCCGGGCCGAGGCGGACAAGATCGGATTTCCGATCTTCGTGAAGGCAGCCAGCGGAGGCGGCGGCCGGGGCCTACGCCGCATCGACGACCCCGAGGCGATCACCGACGCGGTGGGTGCTGCCCGTCGCGAGGCCGAAAGCGCCTTCGGCGATCCCACCGTTTTCCTCGAACGCGCCGTGCTCAACCCTCGCCACATCGAGGTGCAACTGATCGGTGATGGAACCGAGGTCGTGCATCTCTACGAACGGGACTGTTCGGTCCAGCGCCGCCATCAAAAGGTGGTGGAACTGGCGCCGGCCCCGAACCTCCCGGTCGAGTTGAGGGATCGTATGTGTGATGCTGCGGTGCGATTCGGCCAGCACATCAACTACGTCAACGCCGGGACCGTCGAATTCCTCCTCGACGAGCGGGGGGACTTCGTCTTCATCGAGATGAACCCTCGGGTGCAGGTGGAACACACGGTCACCGAGGAAACCACCGACATCGATGTGGTCCAGACGCAGCTGCGAATCGCGGGCGGCGAACGGCTGAGCGACCTCGGACTCGAGCAGGGAACGATCCGCCAGCACGGAGCGGCGTTGCAGTGCCGGATCACCACGGAGGATCCCGCCAACGGCTTCCGACCCGACACCGGACGCATCCTCACCTATCGCCAACCGGGCGGAGCCGGTATCCGGCTCGATGGTGGCGGCGGATACGCCGGCGCCGAGATCACACCATTCTTCGACTCGCTACTGACCAAACTCACCTGTCGGGGCCGAACCTTCCCCGAGGCGGTCGCCCGGGCCGAACGGGCGCTGGCCGAGTTCCGGGTTCGGGGTCCGGTCACCAATCTCGGTTTCCTGCAGTCGGTTCTGGCCGACCCCGACTTTCGCGCCGGCACCTTCAACACCAGCTTCATCGACGAGCGCCCACACCTGATGGAAGGTGAGGTCTCCGCCGACCGCGCCACCCGCTTACTCCGATGGCTCGGTGAAGTCACGGTCAACGGCACCTACGGCGACGCACCCCTCGACGCCGATCCGCAGAGCAAGCTGCCCGGCCGCCCAACCACCGAACCGCCCTCGGGCTCGAAGCAACGCCTCGACGATCTGGGCCCCGCTGAATTCGCCCGGTGGATGAGGACCCAGAAACAACTGCTGGTTACCGATACGACGCTGCGCGATGCGCACCAGTCAATCCTTGCAACCCGGGTCCGCACCATCGATCTGGTGGCGGGGGCTCGACACATCGCCCACCAGATGCCTCAACTGCTGAGCGCCGAGTGCTGGGGCGGCGCCACGTTCGACGTTGCATTGCGGTTCCTGCACGAGGACCCGTGGGATCGCTTGGAACGACTTCGCGAGGCCGCTCCAAACCTGTGCCTGCAGATGTTGCTGAGGGGCCGCAATACGGTTGGATACACCGCCTATCCCGATCGGGTGGCCGCAGCGTTCGTCAAGGAAGCCCATCGCACGGGCGTCGACGTCTTCCGGGTCTTCGATGCCCTCAACAACATCGAACAGATGCGTCCCGCAATCCATGCCGCCGGTGAAACCGGAGCGTTGATCGAAGGAACGATCTGTTACAGCGGCAACATGGCCGATCCCGCCGAGGACCTCTTCACAATGGACTACTACCTGGGCGTGGCCGAAGCGTTGGTGCAGGAGGGTGTTCATGTTCTGTGCATCAAAGACATGGCCGGACTTCTGCGGGCCCCAGCCGCCCGGGCCCTGGTGTCGGCTCTGCGGGAACGATTCGACGCACCGGTCCATCTCCACACCCACGACAGCGCCGGCGGACAACTCGCAACCTATATCGCTGCGGCCGAGGCCGGAGTCGATGCCGTGGACGCCGCCGCGGCACCTCTGAGCGGCATGACCTCTCAGCCGGCGATGCCCGCCACCATCGCCGCGTTCGCCAACACCGAACGCGACACCGGACTCGACCTCAAAGCGGTCACCACCCTCGAGCCGTATTGGGAAGCGGTGCGCCGTCTCTACCAACCCTTCGAGGCAGGCCTTACCAGTCCGACCGGTTCGGTGTATCGCCATGAGATCCCCGGTGGCCAACTCTCCAATCTTCGCCAGCAGGCGATCGCCATGGGGCTGGGCGATCGCTTCGAGTTGATCGAGGAGATGTACGCCGCCTGTGACGAACTGCTGGGGCGGGTCATCAAGGTCACGCCGACCTCAAAGGTCGTTGGTGACATGGCGCTACATCTGGTGGGGGCCGGCATGACCACCGCTGACGTCGCAGCCGATCCCGGCTCGGTCGATCTGCCCGACAGCGTGATCGGATTCCTCCACGGTGAACTCGGCGAACCTCCCGGCGGATTCCCCGAACCGCTGCGAACCAGGGCGCTGGAGGGTCGGCGGCCAACGTCGGAACCCGCCAAACTCTCCGATGACGACGTTGCTGCTCTCGATACCACAGACACGGTGCGCGCCACCCTCAATCGTCTGCTGTTCCCCGGCCCCTACGCCGATTACGAAGAGCACCGCACGACCTACGGCGAGCTGTTCCGACTACCCACCCGGCTGTTCTGGTACGGAATCGGCGTCGGAGATCAGGACGTGCAGATCGGCCTGGGCCGTGGTGTTCAACTACTGGCCGGTCTTGAGGCGGTCGGTGAACCCGACAGCCGCGGCATGCGTCGGGTCGTGTTCCGTATGAACGGACAACTGCGACCAATCGACGTGATCGACCAGTCGATCGAGGGTGGTCTTCTCGCTGCGGAGAAGGCCGACCCGGGAAACCCCGCTCATCTTGGGGCCCCCTTTACCGGTGTGGTCAGTCTGAAGGTGGCCGTGGGTGACACGGTCACGGCTAACAGCGCAGTTGCGATGATCGAGGCGATGAAGATGGAGTCGGTCATCTCGGCTCCGATCTCGGGCACTGTTGAGCGAATCGCAATCGCCGAGGTGGCCAGCGTGGAACCCGGCGACCTGGTGCTGGTGATCAAACCTGACTGATCAACCCGGCAGGAGATCAACCCCCATCTGCCGAAACAGATGGATCATGTCGACGAACACCCAGTTCTCGATGTACTTCTCGCCGTCCCGTTTCCACCAATCCAGACCGTTCACCTGAATCGGTTTGTTGCTCGCCGCGGTGCCGAGGTAGGGACCGGCGTGAGTGGCGGTCACACCGGCCCAGCCTGGACCGCCGCTGAACTCACCTTCGGCGAAGAGCGCGGTGAGGTCCTGCACCTGCCGGTCGGGAAAGGCCACCAGCCACGGCGCCTGATGCAGGTCCTCGAACTCCTTGAAACTCAGACAACCGCCGATGCCGCCCGGGCCGTACCACTGGACGTGCTCAGCGAACCAGTCGGCCATGCCCATACTCTCGAGGTCGCTCTCGTCGAACGCGTTCAATCCATCGAAGATGAATCGACGGATGTGGTCGAGGCTGTACGCGGTAGTGACGGCGTCCTGAGGTTCGGACAGGAATCCGTCGGCCGCAGCCGGGGCCGGGTAGACGTGGTCCACGCCGTTACTCGGCGGGAGCGGGTTACACCCGGCCTGTTGCATGAGATCGATCATGTCCAGCATGAAGTAGATCTCGGTGATGACCCCGTCCTCGACCCTAGCGAACTCTCCCCACCGCAACGCCACCCGTTCACCGGTTGACGGGATCCCCAGGTAGTCATGTTGAAACGTTCCGTGGAACAGACCCGTCCCGGTGACCCAGTGGTGGCCGTCGTTGGCAACGTTGCCATCGCGCTGACCGTTGGATTCGCCTCCGAAGAACAGATGTACCTCGCGTTCCCATTCGCCGAACGACTGACGTAGCGGTGACCAGAAGTCGGCGATGAACGAGCGGTATCCGCTCAGCTGCCCGACGGGTTCGTGTCCGAAGAACCGAACCTCCTCGTGGAGTAACTCGGACCGGGTACCAGAACCATCAAGAGCACTCCACAGGTCGAGCACCGCCGCTTTGTTCGCCTGGTTGAGTTCGGAGGTGAAGGTCATACGAGGGCGGCGCCCTCGGCCATCGCCGCCAGCTTCAGGTAGGCGATGTCGGGATCGATTCCGGCGTACCCGGCAAAGGTTGAGAAACCACAGTCCGAACCGGCCATCACCCGTTCCCGACCCACGATGTCGACGAACTTCCGCAGTCGCTGGGCGACGAGTTCGGGATGCTCCACGAAGTGGGTGGTGCTGTCGATGACGCCGGGGATAAGCACCTTGTCATCGGGGATGTCCGCCTCGGCGAAGGTGACCCACTCGTGGGCGTGTCGGGGGTTTGACGACTCGAACAGAAGCGCCTGCGGTTTGGCCTTCAGTGCGATCGGGAGCACCTGACTCATCGGGGCGTCGTGGGTATGGGGCCCCTCGTAGTTGCCCCAACAGATATGGAGCCGCATCATGTCAGCCGGGATGTTGCGCACCGCGTGGTTGAGAGCCTCCACGTGAAGGTTGGCCAACCGTTCGTATTCCTCGTCGGGCTGACCCTTGAACATCATGTGTCGGCCCAACCCGAGGTCGGGTGAGTCGAGCTGCAGGACAATTCCCGCCTCGACGATCGCCTCGTACTCTGCCCGCATCGCATCGGCGAGCGCCATGAGATACGACTCGTGGTCGGGGTAGTGAACGTTGGGTTGAAAAAGGGCGATCACACCCGGCGACGCCGCGTTCATGAACCCTTCAACCGGTCCCGACGCTGCGACCGCCGCAGTGAAGTTGGCGATGTCCTCGTTGCAGGGCCCCATGTCCTTGACCTCGATGGGGCCTACACACTGGGGGCGTTTGTAGGTCGGTGTTCCGCCGGTCTTGGCCATCCGTTCAAGAAAACTGGGGTGTTCCTCGAGGTCGGCCGGGGCGCGGCGGGGGCTGTCGCCCTCAAAGCCGGTTATCCGGTCCTTGATGTAGGTGGCGTAGCTGAGTTTGCTCATCTCGCCGTCGCTCACTACGTCGATGCCCGCCGCAACCTGTCGGGCGACGACTTCTTTCACTGCCTTGGCGACCTCGGCACAGTGGGCGTCGAGGTCGATCTCCTCCCCCGCCTCGATGGCGAACACCCCTTGGCTCACAACCTCGGATCGGGGCAGCGAACCCACGTGGGTGGTGAGAATGCGATCGGTGCTGGTCTTCATCGGAATCCTGTCGGTCGAGCGGTGAGTTCCCGCATACGGGCAAAGACGTCGACACCAAGTTGGTCCCAGACGCTGAGCAGGTCAACGAGAACCCAATTCTCGCGTATCAAACCGTTCTCCACCCGCCAGAAGTCGAGGCTGCGCATGGTGATCGGTGTATCGGACGGTGCAATCCCCAACCAGCCGTCGCCGGTCACCGTGGCTCGCATTCCGGGCCACGCAGTGACAGCGACGTAGGCGCCGTCGCCGAAGAAGTGTGATGGAACCCCCATCGTGCTGTTCCCGGCCCGGTCGGGCATGGCGTTGAGAAACGGGATCTGATGATGACGTCGGAACCCGTCGATGCCGCGCCCGGTGCCGATGCCGACGGGGCCGTACCAGCTGAACTTTGGGTGCCACCAGTGTTCGAGCCGCATCGACTCCTCGGGTTCGGTCGGGTGTTTGCTCATGTCGGCCAACATCCCGCGAACACAATCCAGCGACGCCTGGGCGGACGGTTCATCCCACGGGCCGGTCAGCAGGCCGTCCTGGGTGGCCGGTCCGGGTGTGTGCCACCACCGACCGAGACTTGGACCCATCGGCCAACATCCGCTCTGCACCATGAGCTCGGGGATGTCCCACAAGGCCTGCATCTCGACGATTCGGCCACCCTCAATGCGGAAGAACTCGTGAAACCGCATCGCCGCCTGGTGGCCGGTAGCGGGGATATCGAGGAACGGCGTCAGCCAGGTCCCCGTGTAGTACCCACCACAGCCGACCCACCGGTTGCCGTAACTATCGGGACCGGCCATCGTGATGAAGGTGCGCCGTTCCACATCGGGCATGGCGGTCCGCAACGACCCGAGGGCTCGATGGGTCCAGTCGGACGGGCCCTCCATCGTCTCGAACGGAAACGCCAACTGCATGGTGGCGTCAGGGGTGAACAGTTCGTCGATGACGGCGGCGGCGTCGTCGGTCCAGTCGTAGAGGGCGGCGTTGAGCCGTGCGAGAAGAAGCCTGTTGGCCTCGTGGCTCATGGACTAGGAGGTGTTTTCTCACCCCGGTCGAATGTTTCCCAGCCCTCGCCGTCGAAAATGTCGACACCAAGTTGGGCGAGCACATGGGGGAAATCAACCATCACCCAGTTGTCTTCGATCTTGCCGTCGACGACCTTCCAGAAGTCCATATAGCGGATCTCGACCTTCTGACCGGTTGGGGCCACGCCCATGAACTCGCCGCTGTGGGTCGCCTCCTGACGGCCGAATGCGGCCGCCCACTCCCCCATGTAAAGGCGGGCCTCGTCAACGCAGACCTTGTCCGAAAAGGCGGCCTGGAACGGCTTCTGCCAATTGTCCTGAAATTCGGTAAGCCCGTTCTTCGTGCCACAACCTGTGTTGCCCATCCACCGAAACCCCTCGGCGAAGAACTCTCCGATATCGCTGATGCGATGATCGTTCAGGCCGTCGACCATCTCCTCGATGACCCTCTTGGTGTCGGCCGTTTTCGACAGATCGGTATCCCGACTGAGGACCGCCTGTTCAGGTCGTGCTCCGGTCATTTCGTAAACCCTTCCTGCCCGCTGAGCTGACGCATCCGCTGCAGAACATCGAGCCCCTGCTGTTCGAGCCAATAGAGAATGTCGATGAACACCCAGTTCTCGGCGAGTTTGTCACCGTCGCGGCGGTAGACGTCGACCACGCGCATGTCGGCTGGCGCATTGGACCCGGGCAGGCCCAGGAACCCACCGGTCGGGGTGTTGGTGAGGTTGGCCCACCCGAAGAAGCCGGCGTAGTTTCCGTCGGCGAAACGGGCGATGTGACCGTTGAAGATCTTGTCGGTCAGGTTGAGCCGGAACGGCATTTGATGTTGGTGTTGATACCGGTCGATCGTGTAGCTGGCGCCGATGCCGCTGGGTCCGTACCAGATCATGTCGTCATGCCAGGTGCGAGCCAGGACCTCGGGCGGGCAGTAACTCTCGCCCGTTTCCATCGAACTGATGTTGTGGGCGGTGAGGTCGTCGATCATCTCGTTGACGAGGTCCATCGTCAGTTCGCTCTCGAGCGGATCTTGAACGTCGTAGAGCAGGCCGTCGTGGGTCCGGGGTCCGGGATGGAGGAACGCAGCTCCGGTCTGGGGCGGCAGAGGGAAAACGCCCGCCTGGTCCATGATGCTCAACACATCGAGAAACAGGGCGGACTGGGTGATGCGGCCATCGACCACATTGTGGAACTGTGCGTAGCGGTGGAACGTCATCCGGTGGGTGGGTGGGATGTCGAGCCACGCTCGATCGAACAGGCCCATGAGGTGGCCCATCGAACACACCCAGACTCCATCGTCGTCTTCGTGACCGGCCCCGGCATCATTGATCCCGGCCATGAAGACATCGGGTCGGCGCTGTATCGATCCGAACGATGCCCGCAACGGCAACCAGAACTGCCGCACCACGTTGTCGGCACCCCTCAGTTCACCGAAGGGATGCATACCTCGCCAGTGATAGTCGTCGGTGACGTACTTGGTCAGCGTCGAAGCCAGCTGGTCGCTCGGAGCAGCGTCGAAGTCGTCGTAGAACGCCCGAACGAGGTCTTTGGCGATTTGAAGTTGTGCGGCGTGATCCATAGGGGGAGAACGGGTCCGTTTCGGTTGTTGTATTGGGGAACGTTACGTCAGAGGGCTGGTGTGATCAGCCCTTCACCGCTCCCGCTCCCAGTCCCTTCACAAGATGTTTCTGGAACAGGATGATGACGATGATGATCGGCAGCGTGATCGAGACCGATGCGGCCGGGATCTCGTTGAAGATCTGCGGCCCTTCGGCGGCGGTTGCTGCACTGATGCCGACGGGCAGGGTGTAGTTGGTCACCGCGAGCACTCGTACGAAGAGGAACTCGTTGTAGGCGAGCAACAACGTGAACAGCGCGGTTGCGATGATCCCCGGCCACATGATCGGGATGATGACCTTGTAGAAGGCCTGGAACCGACTGGCGCCGTCGATCATGGCGGCCTCCTCCAAGCTCTTGGGCACGTCCATGAAGAAACTTCGCAGCATCCAGATGGTGAACGGCTGGTTCACGGCGACGAGCGCAAGGACCAGTACGAGTCGGGAGTCCAGAATGCCGAGCCGATTCGCAGTGAAGAAGTAGGGCAGCACGAAGGCGCTTCGAGGCAGCGCTCGGAAGCCGAGGGCCACGATCAGAATGACCGCACCTGAGATCCCGGTGTAGCGAGCCAGGCCGTATCCGGCCAACAACCCGATGCTGATCGAGATCACCACGGTCAAGACCGTGACCACGAGGCTGTTCACGAAGTACTCGTAGTTTCGGCTGGTTTCGAACAGGCGGGGGAACCACCAGACGCCAAAGGCCAGAACGGCGATCACCGCGCCGTAGAAGTACTTCCCTTCGTTGCCCGCTCGTTTGCCGATCATGCCGAGTGCAGTGGCGACGGCACCGAAGGCCAACACAACAAGCAGTGGATGCCACATGTTGATGTCGTCGTCGGAGAACCAGAAGCCGTTGTAGGCGATGCCGGTGGGGTCATACCCCCAGATCGCGTTGAGTCGTACATCTCTGACGAACTTGATGGAGTTCTGGAGCGCCCAGGTGAAGGGGATTACGCTCCAGATGACCAGCAGGATCATGATCGCATGCAGGCCGTAGCGGTGGTACCAACGTTCGGTGTTCATATCAGGCACGCTCCGCTAGTTGGTCTTTGTAACTGATGTAGAGGAATGGGAGCAGGATGACGAAGACACCGAGCACGGTCACTACCGACAGAGCATTTCCCCTTCCCACTCGTCCGAAGTCCGTTGCGACTTCGATGGTGTACATCTGAAGCGATCTGCTGTCGGCGAAACGTTCGGTGGCGAAGATGAACACGCTGTCGTAGACCCGGTAGGCGTCCATCAGCGAGATCATTGTGATGAAGAGGAAGATGGATCGCAGGTGCGGGACCTTCACATGCCACAGGGAACGCCAGAACCCGGCTCCGTCGATCGACGCCGCTTCCATTCGTTCCGCTGGTAGCGACTGAAGGCCGGCGAACAACGAGATCATGGCGAAGGGCATCACGTGCCATATCGATTGCAGGAAGATCACCCAGTTCACGTTGCCGTCGGTCAACAGGAATGTGGCTTCTGGATCCCCGGTGAGGATTTGCACCACTTTGGAGACAAACCCGGTGCGGGCGAAGAGGTCCTTGACCAGAAGCGACCCCACGACCGGGGTCACGATGAACGGGGTGAGCAAGGCGGCCATGTAGAAACCCCGACCGCGTCCAACCCGGTCGAGCAGCAGCGCTACTGCGAGGCCGAACAACGTCTGAATCGGGACGGTGACCGCAACGAATTTCAGCGTGAACCAGAAGGCGGTCCAGAACTCGCCGTCGGAAAAGATGTCGGAGTAATTCTTCCAACCGACGAAGCAGGATCCACCGAGATCGTCACATGCACTGAGGCTGTAACGGTTTCGAGGTAGGACCCTGAAGAAGCTCAGGTACACCGTGGTAACGAGTGGAAACAGCATCAGCAGTGTCATTACAACAACACTTGGTGCCGCGAACCCCCAGAACGTTTTTCGCTTCATGACTCCCCCTTTGGAGCACGCCCGTTTTTGACCGGATGGGGTGGGTCACCACGACGGTGCCCACCCCATCCGGGTATTACTTCATGTGACTACAGAAGGCCCTGGTCTCCGGCTTCCTGCAGGTATGCAGCTTCGGCCTCGGCCAGAACTGCAGCGGGATCAGCACCTTCGGTGGCGATCTTGATGAGGGCGTTGCCCAGAGCGGTACGGGCGATGCCGGCCGCAGGGTGGGTGAGGTCAGCGCCACGCCCATCGATGTAGCTGGCCGCGACAGCCTCAGCGTTGCGAGGACCATCAGGGTTGCTGACACCGGTACGGGTAACCGTGCTGAACTCGGCCGCGGCCTCTTGGCTCTCGCGATCGGCGGCACCCATGATGGCGAGGAACAGCGCCTCGGTATCGGCGCTGGTGTCAGCCGCGATGCCGTAACCATCGATGTAGGCCGGTGCGGCAAGAACGCTGCCGCCGGTGCTGAGGGCCGGAGCGAACTTGACGTTGTCCAGTTCGGTCGACACGTTGGGGTCATCCATCTCGATCGCACGGGAAGCCCAGGTCTGGCCAACGATGTAACGGCCGGTCTGGAAGTCTGCAGCGATGTCGGTGGTGCCGTACTCGGCAGCATCGGGATCTGCACAGCTGTCGTACATGTCCTTCAGGATGGTGGCCGCTTCGATGGCGTTGTCGCTGGTGAAGTTGGGCTGACCGGTGACGGGATCGATGTTGGTCGGTCCGCCCAGTGATCCGAGAACGTTGTCGAACTCGATCTGCCATGCCCATCCGGCCTGGTTCATCAGAACGAAGCCGGGCTGGCCAGCAGCCTGGAGGTCCGAACACATCGCGATCGCCTCGGCGAACGTGGTGGGAACATCGAGGCCGAGGTCGGCGAGGGCCGGCTCGTTGTAGAAGACGTGCATGGTGTTGGACACCATCGGAACGCCGTAGATGTTTCCATCGATGCTGACGAGATCCCAGTAGGTCTGGTCGATCTCATCGAGACCGAACTGATCCGAGTACTTGTCGATCAGATCGTTGAGGGGAAGAAGTCCATCGGCGTTCGCGTACTTGATGAGCGCAGAGTTGGATCCCTGATAGATCTCGAAGCTGGGGTTACCGGTGGCGATATCGGCCAGAGCGGCGTCCTGGGCGTCAGCGGAGGGCTGGAACTGAACGTTGAACGAGTAGTTACCGTCAGCGCACTCCTCGAGTTCCTCGACGTAGGCGTCGATCACGGGGAACTGCCAACCGAGAACGTCTACTTCGATTTCTTCCGAGGGGTTCGGGATGTTGCACTCGTCGGAGATCATGGCGACCTCTTCCATTGCGTCGTCGCCGTCGTCACCCGAGCCATCGTCGTCGCTGGAGCCATCATCGCCTCCGTCGTCGGAGGCCGGTGCGGCGGTTGTGGTGGCGGCGTCGCCGTCATCACTGCTGCCACATGCTGCGGCAAAGGTTGCTAGAGCGATGACTGCGGCAAGAAGCCGCAGCCACCGACTGTTCGGTGTATTCATTTTTCTCTCCCGGTTATTGGTTGTTGGTGATTGAGATCTGGTGTTGAAGACCCCGTCCCACCGCGATGGTGGACGAGGTGGGCAGGACATACACATCGGTTGGCATCAAGCGACACGTTGTTGTCATGTGCGGCCTGGGTGATCGACGGGGACCAATCGATGGTCGGACGGGCATCTCCGTTGGTCGCAAGGATCAACGTGGCCTCGTCGTCCCCGACCGATCGGAGGTTTCTCCATGAACCGGCCGGCAGTGACACGACCGAACCTGGCTCGGGCCGGCTGATGGAGGACGTGTCATCATTGAACTGAATCTCCCACTGTCCGTCGATCAGGTATGCCACCTGGTCTTCCATCACCCGATGGAGGCCGGTCTGGTGGTGAGGTGAGGCGCTGAGCCATGACAGTGAGAAGCCGTGATGTCCCTCGATCGGGACCGTGGGGTTCGGCGCCTGGCTGAATCCGTTTCCGATGATCGGCGCCGTGTGAACGTCGTGACCCGGCAACGACGAGGACAACAGGGAACCTCTCGACCAGTTGCGTTCACCCGGTTGCAGCAGGCGGGCCCGGAGGTCTGCGGCCGAAGGTTGGTGCAACGAAGCGACGTCGTCGGTTGACATCAGCGGCATCCGTTCGACGCCTTCGATCGAGTCACCGTTGACCGTGTCCAACAGTTGGCCATCGACGGTGAGGTACAGACCGGTCTCGGCGGCCTCGGTCAGCACATCGGGCGCCCAGATGATTCCGCCGGTGATGTCGTGCCCGAGCACCGTAAAGACCCAACCCTCGTCGAGGCCGGTGTTTTCGAAGCTTCGGAACACCCATGTCGGAATGCTCAGTACATCACCAACACCGACATCGACCGACTCGGCTCGCTCCCCCAACCCGACGGTGAAACGAAACGAACCCCGGGTGCAGATGAAGACCTCAGCGGTGAAGTGCAGGTGAGGATTGTTCACTGCGCCGGCAGGCAGGCTGGCGGCTCCGACGTTGAAGCCGTGCGGCTCCATGAGGTTGATGACCTGCTCGGAGTTCTGCGAGACGCCGGGCCCGATGAACGAGTAACTCTGCTTTCCTTTGCTCTGAGGCAGCCGTACGTCGACGAACGCTCGGGGGTCGGCGACGAACTGCTCGGGTTCGATCACCCGTCGAGCCATCTCGGCCAGTGTCACGTACATCAGCGAACCCCCAATGGACGACCACCGTCGACCGACAGAATCGAGCCCGTGGTCAGCGCAAGTTCCCGTGCGGCGACCGACACCGCAGCTGCGACGTCTTCGGGCCGAGCCAATTTCTGCAGCGGTGTCTCGTCGGTCTGGGTCTGGATGTACTCCGCCGGGAACCGACTGGCGTACTTGCCCAGCACCCACCCCGGGGAAACGGACACCACCCGGATGCGGGGAGCGAGGGCTCGTGCCAGTGAGCGGGTCATGCTGTCGAGCGCGGCCTTCGATGCGCAGTACGCAACGTTGGAACCCTGACCAGTTACCCCGGCGATCGAAGAGATGTTCACGATCACCGGATCATCGGACTTCTCGAGGAGCGGTCGGAACGCCCGAACCGTTGCAAACGGGCCGCGCCAGTTTGTGGCGAAGATCGAATCGATGACGTCGTCGGTGAGGCCATCGAGGTCATCGTGGGCAACCGGCACGGTCATGCCGGCGCAGTTCACCAACACGTCTACGCGACCAAGTTGTTGAGACACCAGCCCGGCGGCTTCGGTGAGGGCTGAAGAATCGGTGACCGCCAGCGTCATGGCCATGTGACCGACGCCTTCGAGTTCAGCAGCTACCACCTCGGCCTTGTCCAGATTGCGACCCGCCCCGACAACGACGCGAAAGCCGTCGTCGGCGAGTCGTCGGCAAATGGCCGCGCCGATGCTGCCGCTACCACCGGTAACGACCGCAACCGGAGAGGAGGTGTTGGCCTCAGCCATCAGGCCTCGACCGCCGTCTTGGCGCCATAACGCTCCACCCGAATATCGGCTTGGGCCTTGTGGCCTGCGAAGTTTTCGATGGCGCACAGGCGGGAGCAGTATTCGCCAATCATCGTGGCGGACTCGGCATTGGTGACCCGCTGATAGGTGCAGGTCTTCAGGAACTTCCCGACCCACAGACCGCCGGTGTACCGGGCCGCTCCCTGGGTGGGAAGCGTGTGGTTGGTGCCGATCACTTTGTCGCCGTTGGCGACGTGGGTCATCGGGCCGAGGAACAACGCCCCGTAGTTGACCATGTTGTTGAGGAAGTAGTCGTCGTCGGTGGTCATGACCTGCACGTGCTCGAAGGCGAGGTCGTCGGCGACGGCCAACATCTCGACGTGATCCTCGCAGACGAGTACCCGGCCGTAGTCCTGCCAGGCGACGCCGGCGACATCGGCGGTGGGAAGTGTTTCGAGTTGCCGGTCGACCTCGACCATCGTGGCCCTGGCGAGCTCCTCGGAATTGGTGAGTAGGACCGCAGGTGAGCTGGGACCGTGTTCGGCCTGACCCAGCAGGTCGGTGGCGCACATCTCGGCATCGCACGAGTCATCGGCGATGATGAGGGTCTCGGTGGGCCCGGCGGGGAGATCGATCCCGACCCGTCCGTAGAGTTGGCGTTTGGCCTCGGCTACGAAGGCGTTGCCCGGCCCGACCAATACGTCGACCGAACCGATGGTGTCGGTACCCAGGGCCATCGCCCCGACGGCCTGGATGCCACCGATCAAGTAGATCTCGTCGGCACCAGCCATGTGCATCGCCGCAACGGTTTCCTTAGGAATCTCACCGTTGATGGGCGGGGTGCAGGCGATGACTCGGGGAACGCCGGCGACCTTCGCCGTGAGCACACTCATATGTGCAGATGCAACCATCGGATAACGACCGCCGGGAACGTAGGCACCTACGTTCTGGACCGGAATGTGTTTGTGTCCGAGGAACACCCCCGGAAGGGTTTCCACCTCGACCGGAAGCATGGAATCGAGCTGCACCTGGGCGAAGTTACGAATCTGGGTCTGGGCAAACTCGATGTCGGCGATCGTTACTGGGTCGACCTCGGCCACGATGGCCTCGATCTGCTCGGCGGAGAGCCGGAACGACTCGGGCGACCACTTGTCGAACTTTTCGCTGAGGTCACGAACTGCAGCATCGCCACGCTGCTCGATGTCAGCGAGGATCCCGGCCACCTTGGTGGACAATTCCACGTCGGACCCGTGCGCACCCTTCTTCGTTGCCTCTTTCAGTACCTTCATGATTCTCCTTGAACAGCGGGGCGACGGCTGGAGCGGCCGACCCGAACGAATCCCTTGACGGTCAGATGCGACCGTTCATCCGACGTGCCAGCCAGAACACCCAACGCCTCACGAATCAGTTCCTCCGCCGGCTGAACGAGGGTGGTGAGGTCATACCCCGCCCACGTGGCCTGCGGTAGGCCGTCGAACCCGGTGATCGAGACGTCGTCGGGGACCGAGGTGCCGAGGGCCCGGAGCCCGTCGACCACACCGAAGGCCAACTCGTCGCCCGCCACCATCAGTGCATCGGGAAGCCCTTCCACGCCCCCGAAGTGCTGGAGGAGCGCTTCGGCGATGCCGTACCCGGCGTCGTAGTCGAAACTGCCGGCTCCGATGTAGGGGCAGACGATTCCATGCGAACGAAGCTCCTTGGCTGCGCCGCGGTACCGCAGGCGATCGGAACCGGTTTCGGGATTGCCGCCCACAAACGCCACCGACCGGTGACCGGTCTCGACGAGGTGAGCAGCGAGTTCTGCCGAGCCCGCTTCGTTGTCCACACTCACCGAGGCCGAAATGTCGACCGCTTCAGGGTGGTTGAACGCAACTGCGGGAACGCCCAGTGACGTGACGTCGACCATCGCCTCGTGGTCGATGAAGGCCGACGCGAGAAGTACGCCGTCGACCCGGTACTGGCGAACCGCCTCAACGACGGAGGAAACCTCGGAGGGTTTCGCGAACGTAAACAGAAGCAGCTGTGAGCCGCGTTCGGCGAGCTGCTGGGAGATCTCGGCCACGAGGTGCTGCCAGTACTCACTTCGGGCGGGAACGACCGCCCCGATGATGTTGGTGGTCTGGGACTTCAGGCTCCGGGCGATTGCGTTTGGTACATAACCCAGGCTCTGGGCCGCCTCGAGCACCTTCTGCCGCGACTTGTCCGAGACCTTGTGGGGCGCGGCGAAGCTTCTGGCGACGGTGGCCTGGGATACCCCAGCGACCTTTGCGACCTCGACCGAGGTGATTCGCGTTGACTGAACCATGTGACGGGCATCATATGACTACGTAATCATCTGGGCAAGCGGACCGGCTCGAATCTGTCGTTTAGCCGTTGAGAAGGATCTGTTTCCAGATCGCGGTCTCGTCGATCAGCACGAATTCGCGGCGGAGTCCCCACGTACCGAACTCGGCATGGCTGATCCCCATCACGTACACCTCGGCGCCGCTCGGCTCGCCAAAGGCGCCCCATCCGTCGTGGGTGCCGTGCAGCGACCACCGCAGAGCCGCGCGGGGCGGCATTCCGGCCTCGTCCAGTCCGATCCGATGGTGGACGGTGAAGGTGGCCGACGGGAACGAACTGCGCAAACCCATCCAGAACTGGTCGGCCGCCGCCCACCCATGGGAGGTCACGCCGCCGGGCAGTTCCAGGTGGACCGCGCGGTCGTAGTCCCGTTGCACCGTGGCCAAGTCGGCCGACATGATGCCGCCGAGAATCTCCTCGTACCGCACCCCTACCGAGTTGTCGTTGCCGGTGCCCGTGTACACCGCCGGGGGGTCCGTAGCTGGAGTAAGTGGCTGGTTCGCAGCCTCCGGGCCACCCTCGCGTTGGATCTGATCGGCGGCGAATCGTTTCGGATCAATACCCAGCTGTCGGACGATGGCTCCCTGGTCCCGAATGATCCATTCGTCGTAGATCACGTTGTCGCGGGCCGCGCAGTCAGCGATGATCCGATAGGTGAATTTGGTGCCCGACGCTGCGCCGTAGGCCCCGTCGCCAAGGTGCGTCGCGGTGCTCAACAGACGATGGGAACTGAGAAAACCAGACTGTTCATCCCCGCTCCAGATCACGTCCTCGCCGAGGAGTTGACGGTCGGGAAACTCGGCCAGGGTGGCCATGGTGGCACCGATGACATGCTGGTTTCCGGTGGTCAAACCGGCCGGAGCCCGGACGTGAATGTCGGGGGCGTAGTAGTCGTGCAGGGTGTGAATTCGACGGTCCTCCCAGATCTCCTTGGTGATCCCCAGGATGTAGTCGGGAAGGTCGTTGAACTTCGGATCGAATCCCTGCATGCGCGGATCGTATGCATACGTTGTCATGGGGTCAAGCTCGTCCGCCTTCACCGGAGGCCAGAAATGGCCGATAGTGGAGTCATGGACGAGGCAGTGTCAGCGCAGACGGTGCCACTACGGATCTCCGATCATCTCCGCATTCACTGGAGGCATCGCCGTGTGGGTCACCCCCGGGTCAACGCCCTTCGGGTGCGGTTCGATCAGATGATCGCCGCAAACCAGTGGGATCTTGCCGCCAACTTCGATGAACTGAACGAACGGTACGCCAACCTGTATCCGTGACACCGCTGTCGTTTCTGTCTTGGAACCTCGCACTACTGAAACGTTCGGCCGAGGCTCCGTCGATGTGGTCCATGGAACAATCCGAGGCCGCGTTCCGAGAGATCGCTCTTCGGGTGGCTCCCGATCTCATCCTGCTGCAGGAACTCCCCCGGCTGGTTCCCTTCGTCGAGACCCACGGGATGGTGCCGGCCAACCCCGAAAGCCATAGCGGCAACCTCGCCACGTTGGTGCGCGTGGAACTGATGGCCGAACCTCCCGAGGTTCAGACGGTTGACGGTTGCGCAATCCTCAGCACGTTTGGTGGGGAACTCACCGTGGCGAACGTGCATCTGGCACCGGGCGCGGGCAAGGCGGCCGAGGGGGCTCGGCTCGAGCAGTTCGCCCAAATCGTGGAGTCCAGCCCCACCGAGCGGCTCGTCATCATCGGAGACACGAACACCAGGGTGAACGAGGTGGCAACGTTGGAGGCCGCCGAACTCCGGGGAGAGCGACCGCCCCGGGCAACGTGGGACAGCCGCCGAAACCGATTCAACTCGGGCCCCCACGCAACGGAATTCACGGCCTACTTCACCCGCCATTTCGCGTCACCCGGGGTACGAGTTGGCAACGTTTCCGTCCTCGCCGATCCACTTGAAGTCGACGGCGAATTCTTTCACCTGAGTGACCATTACGGCCTGTCGGGCACGATCTACGTGGGCTGAGACGCGGAACATCCCGGCCCATTGGCCGGGATGTTCACCAGATTCTGGGAGGGAGAGAAGTCCGAATCTGGAGGCTCTTGGCGATGCCTCGCACGGTGGGGATGTTGCAGGGTTCTACGTGGCTCCTCCACGCTTGGATGCGATGGATCACCACCGATCGGGATTTCGCTCAGATCGGCGCCGAGCCTGCGCTACAAGTCTCGAACCGCAAACAGCTGTCGCGCTGCAATCAGTGGGACGACGATGGTGAGTCCCAGCGACAGGGCTGATTTCCACAGCAGTCCGTCGGCCACCTGAATCGACGGGTCAGAGATCCAGTCGGTGATGGTGGCCATCGCTACCGGCGGCATGTAGTCGCCGACCCTTGGAACGAGGGCGAGGAGTTGGCCGAACGCACTCATTACGCCGATCGTTCCGAGCATCGCATAGGTGTCGCTGCGGAGGATCACACTGGCCAGGTACGAAAGCGCTGCCAGGACCACCGCGACGAACAGACTGGATGCGGTCAACCGCCAGAGTCCGGTGGTGACGATCTGGTCTCCATGGACCTGGGCGGCGATGGCCGCCATCCCCATACCTGTGGCGGTGGCCACGAGCACGCCGGCGATACTGCCCAGGATGGCGAGCAGCCCCTTGATGGCGAGCAGTTCGTTCCGTCGACCGTTCATTGCGACGACTCGACGGAGCGTTCCCTGTCGGTACTCGTGGCCGATGACCCAGGCGCCGAACACGGGTACCAGCAGTGCGGTGGTGAGGGTCAGCACGCCCAGGGTGGTGTCGAGGTAGTCAAGATTGGAGGCGGGTTGGCGGAAGAGGTAGTAGACGGGTGCGATGAGGGTGAGGGCCAGGAGGCCCGAGAGGATGGCCCATGGGGTCCGGTGGTGGACGAGTTTGTACACCTCGGCCCGGACCATGGTGGGTAAGGCAGCGGGGCGGGAACCGGTGGGTACGGCAGCGGGGCGGGAGCCGGTGAGTGTGGTGGTCATCATTGGTTCTTTCAGTGGGCCGGGGCCGGAACCGGCGACGCGGGTTGGTTGGTCATTTCGAGGAAGGCCTGCTCCAGTGAGATCTGGGGGCGGGAGAGTGATTCGGGATGGATTCCAGCCGAGCTGAGAAGGCGGCTGAGATCGCGACCGGTCATGCCGTTTCCGGGTTCGACCGACAGCGAGATCGCGTTGATCGATTGGGCTGCACAGCCAGCACCGGCCAGCACGTCGATGGCGGGGACCACTTCGTCGGGTCGAAGTTCGATCGTCAGAGCCGAACTGGTGTTGGCGTCGAGGATGGCCTGCGTCGATCCCTCGGTCACCAGTTCACCGTTGGCGAGGATGACGAGTTGATCACAGGCCTGCTGGACCTCAGCCAGTTGGTGGGAGGAGACCAGCACGGTCGTGCCGGCCTCGGGCAGACGACGAAGCAGATTGCGAATTTCGAGGATTCCCGCGGGATCCAGTCCGTTGGCTGGTTCGTCGAGAATCACGAGTTCGGGCGCGCCGATCATGGTGATCGCTATGCCGAGTCGCTGCTTCATACCGAGGGAGTAGGCCCGGGGGCGATCGTCGGCTCGATCGTGGAGGTCGACCAAGCGGAGGAGGCCATCGATCTGGTCGTCATCGACGGATCCGCTCACGGCCAGCGATTGGTAACGAAGGTTCTCTCGTGCGGTCATGCGGCTGTAGATGGGTGGTTCCTCGATCATGGAACCAACCCGCTGGAGGGAGGAGGACCATCCGTGGCCCCGGTGCTCGCAACCGAGCAACTCGACTTGCCCGACGGAGGGTTCGACGAGGCCGAGCATCATCTTCATCGTGGTGGTCTTGCCGGCACCGTTGGGGCCGATCAAACCCACCACCGCTCCGACGGGGATCGTGAAGTTGAGTCGGTTCACCACGTGGTGGGTGCCGTAGGTCTTGGTTAGGTCTCTCACCTGTGCGGCAGGCGGGGTCGGTGTGTTCATGAACTCATGTTCACATTCAGGGTCCGACGGGCAATCCGCCATTGGGTTTGGACCTCGTCGGTCTTTCGGATATCCCGGAACCGAAAACCCTGAGTGAATACCGGGGAAAACCCCGGCGAACAGTGGGTCGAGGGTCGATTCGGTTGGGCACACTGGAGGCATGTCGTCAGATCAGGTACCTGCGGTGCTGTTCGTTTGCGTGCACAACGCCGGCCGTTCACAGATGGCGGCCGCGTGGCTCCGGAACCTCGGCGGCGATCGGGTCACGGTGTATTCGGCCGGGTCGGCACCGACGGATGCGGTCAATCCCGCGGCGGTGGATGCGATGGCCGAGGTAGGGATCGACATGTCGGCCGAGGTACCGAAGCTCTGGACGGATGAGACCGTCCGGGCCGCCGACGTCGTGATCTCGATGGGGTGCGGCGATGCCTGCCCGGTCTATCCCGGAAAACGCTACGAGGATTGGGAACTCCAGGACCCGGCCGGGCAGGGCATCGAAACAGTCCGCAGCGTACGCGACGAAATTCGGGATCGAGTCGTGCAACTGATCGACGAGATCGCACCCGACGCATGACAACCAGTCATCGTGCGATCGGCGCCGAGTTTTTCGGTACGGCGTTTCTTCTGGCCGGAGTCGTGGGGTCCGGCATCATGGCCGAACGACTCACCGACGACGTCGGACTTCAACTGCTCCAAAACGCTCTGGCTACCGCGGGTGTCCTTATCGCCATCATCACCGCCTTCGGCTCGGTGTCGGGAGCTCACTTCAACCCGGCGGTCACGCTCGCCGAGCGACTGCTGGGCGGGATCAGCACCGAGACGGCTGCGTGGTACGTGGCGGCCCAGACCGCCGGCGGGATCGTTGGCGTGATGGCGGCAAACGTGATGTTCGAACTCGACGCCATCAATTGGTCCGAGAAGTCGAGGGACGGATCGGGCCAGCTGGTCGCTGAGGTCATCGCCACCCTGGGCCTCCTGATCGTGATCTACGGATCGGTTCGGGGCGGCCGGGAACATTCGGTGCCTCTGGTCGTGGGCAGCTATATCGCCGGCGCCTACTACTTCACCAGCTCCACCAGCTTCGCCAATCCGGCCGTTTCCATCGCCCGGATGTTCAGCAACTCGTTCGCCGGCATTGCGCCAGGCTCGACCCCAGGTTTCATCGCCATGCAACTGATTGGCGCAGTTGTTGCGGTGGCGATCATCAGGTGGATCTTTGCCGAAGAGTCCATCGCCGCTCCGACCTGAGTCGCAAGGAGGTCAGTCGATGATCTCTTCGAGCACGTCGGCGAGTCGGCTGCCGAAGCTCTTCTTGCGTTTCTTCTTCGACGACTTTCGTTTGTAGTCGTCGTCCCGTTCCTTGCGCTCGGACCGACCTCGATCCTTAACCGGTGCCGATTTCACCGCCGGACCACTGAGTTTGTCGATCTCACCCCGGTCCAACCACACCCCGCGACAGCGAGGGCAAACGTCGATCTCCACCCCACCGCGGATGCGGGGATCGAGAGACTCATCGACACACAACGGGCACTGCATGACTATTGATCGGCCAGTTCACGATGGACCTTTGCCAGAATTTCAAGGTCCTCATTGAGGTGTTCCATCAACTCGGCATGGCCCGAAGCGCTCGACCCCAGAGCGAGCTGCGCCGACGATGCTGCGAGTTGTTCGACGTCGGCCACGGTTCGGTCGATCGATGACTCGATCGACTCGATGCGGTCCTGCAATGAATGGATCGTCTCGTGACGACGTTGCAGGCTGGCGACGAGGTCGTCGACTGCGTTGCTCGGGTCCTCGAACTGGTCCCGCAGGGCGTCCTTCAGTTCCCGTGCCGCCCGCTCCGGCTGGATCTGCTGGAGTGTCTGTTCCATCCGTTTGCGATCCTGATCAGCGGTCCATAACGCGGCCTGGATGTCGTCGACGCGGCGAAGTATCCCGGGATCGCTCACGTTCGATTTGATCAGCGCCTCGGCCGACTGCAGCCGTCCCTGCCACAGGGTTGGGGGCGGCGGGCTGAAGTCGTCGTTCCGGAAGCTCCGCATGCCCAAACCATAGGCGTCAAATGGTTCCCGCTGACGACGCATGCGATAGTTGTTTATGGAGTTCGATCTCGACCAAACCGACGCCCTTCTGAGTACTACCCGGGCGGTAAGGAAACGTCTCGACCTGGACCGCGATGTCCCCACCGACGTGGTGTTGGAGTGTCTTCAGCTGGCGGTTCAGGCACCGACGGGATCGAATGCTCAGGGCTGGCGGTGGATGGTGATCGCCGATCCCGAAAAGCGGGCCGGGCTCGCCGACATCTACCGTCGTGGCGCCGGCGACTATTTCACCGAGCGCACCGCCGACATCGATCCAGGAACGCAGACCGGTCGTGTCATCAACAGCGCCACCTTCCTAGCGGAGAACCTCGAGCGAGTACCGATCCACGTCATCCCGCTGATCATCGGCAAGCAGGACGGCACCAGCGCCACGGCCGCCGGGCTCTACGGATCGATCATTCCCGCCATGTGGAGCTTCCAGCTGGCACTCAGGAGCCGGGGTCTCGGCAGTTGCTACACAACATTGCATCTGAGACTGGAAGAGGAGGCCGCCGCGCTCTTGGAGATTCCAGATCATATGACCCAGGCGGGACTGCTACCGGTGGCCTACACCAAGGGAACCGACTTCAAACCGGCCGCTCGGGGTCCGGTCAGCGACATCACCTACCTGGACACCTTCAAGAACCCCATCGTGTAGCCCCGGCCGGTAGCTGGCCTGACCAGCAGGAATACCGCCTCCGAACTTAAGGCAGGGTCGTATCGGGTCGATTCACTCCCGATGCCAGAAACTGCCGCCGCGCCTCGGGGTCCGACCCAGATGGATCCAGCTCAGGGCTGGGCGCCGCGTCGCGGATTCGCTCGGATCCTGCGAATTGCAGCCTTTCTGCTACCCATCGCGCTGAGCATCATCTTCGCCTTTGTGCTGGTAGGGATACTCCCCGCGCCGGCAACCCCGGGCCAGACCGCCGGCTGGTGGGCCACGCTGGCTATTGCGGTCGTCCTGTTCTCGATGGGCACCGACCAGCTGTTCAGCCGCCTTCTGCCCGCCGCCAGCCTTTTGGAACTCTCGCTCACCTTCCCCGACGCCACACCGTCCCGGTTCCGGGCCGCCATGAAGACCCGGTCGGTCCGAAGCCTCCAGCGCGAGATCGCCAACGGGAATCTGGATCCACTCGAAGCACCGACCGAAGCCGCCCAACAGTTGATCGAGATGGCGAATGCGCTCACTCTGCACGACCGGGCTACCCGCGGCCACACCGAACGCGTTCGTGCCTACTCGCTGCTGATCGGCGAGGAAATGGGCTTGAACCCCGAGGAACTCGAGAAGCTGCGCTGGGCCGCCATGATTCACGATGTCGGCAAACTCAAAGTGAGCGCCGACATACTGAACAGCGAGGGTCGCCCGACCGACGCCGAGTGGGAGGAGTTGTCTCAGCATCCTCTCTACGGCGCCGAGTACGCCGAGCCATTGCGGGACTGGCTGGGCCAGTGGGTTGACGCCGCCGGACAACACCACGAGAAGTGGGACGGCACCGGATATCCGCTGGGACTCTCGGGCAAGAACATCTCACTCGGTGGCCGAATTGTCGCCGTCGCCGACGCCTTCGACGTAATGACGTCGGTTCGCAGCTACAAGGAAGGTATGGCCGATGACGCGGCCAAAGCCGAACTGGCTCGCTGCGCCGGGAAACAGTTCGATCCCGATGTCGTAAAAGCAATGTTGCGGGTCTCGATTCCGAAACGTCGACTGACCGGCGCCGCATGGTTCGCCCAACTTCCGATCGTCGGAAACGTTTTCCCCAATGGTGGTGTCGTCGCGGTGAGCACCGTGTCAGCCGCCATCGCCGCGGTCACGCTCACGCCCGGCCCCTTCGAACCCCAACTGATCGCCTACAGCAACCTCAGCACCGCCGAGGACACCGTCCTCGTGGTCGAAATCACCGAGGACCCCCAGCCCGACCGGGTCACGATCCTCTCCGTCGACGGTCCCGCCACCGCCGAGTGGAACGGATCGGCCATCGTGATCACCGGCATGCCCAATGCCAACGGCATCATCACCGTGGACTACGAGGCCTGCTGGGAACAGACCTGCGTGCTCGGAAGCACAACAGCGGAGTTCACGCCCGTCAATGACGATCCGACCGCGTTGGACGACATCATCATGGTGACCGAGGAGGGGCCCGTTCGCCTTTCGCCCCTGGCCAACGACTCCGACCTTGACCAGGACACGATCGCACTGGAGTCGGCCGAAGTTACCAACGGTCAAGCCACCGCACGGGTAGACGCCAACGAGATCATCGTGATGCCTACGATCGAGGCAGCCCAGACGGTTGACCTCGACTACACGATCGTCGACGGGTTCGGGGGCAAAGCGACAGCTAGTGCCCGAGTGTTCTTCCCCGACTTCAACGAGGCTCCGACGGTCGAAGGAGAGTCGGCCGAGGTGCTCATCGGGCAGGTCGTCGTCGTTGACGTCCTGTCGAACGACATGGACCCCTCCGGCGACGCGCTGTCGCTGTCTGGAATCGTGGCCGGAAGCGACCTCGGGAGCGCCGAGATCACCGGCGACACGATCGAGTTCACCGCCGGTGACACCCCGGGCGTCGCAGAGGTCACCTACGAAGTCTCCGATGGCCGGGCCACAACCGAAGGTGTCCTCGAGATCACCGTGCTGGCCCCTCCCCCATCGATCGCCGATGACCGCCTCCGAACCAGAGAAGACAACGCAGCGTCGGTTGACGTGATCGCCAACGACGTTGCCCCCGGTTCGACCATCGATTCGACGAGTCTCACGATCCAGTCGGCCTCGCTGGGGTCAGCGGTCCACGTTGGCAACGGCATCATACGATTTACGCCGACCCCCGATGCGTACGGAGTTGGCAGCGTGTCGTATTCGGTCTGCAACGCTGCGGGCTCCTGCTCGTCCGGCACCGTGCTGGTCGAGATAGAGCGGGTGAACGACATTCCGAGTTTCTCGGCTGGACCCGACGTGACTGCCCCAACGAGCTCGTCGTACTCGGCACCGTGGGCTTCGAACGGATCGGTCGGTGAAGCAAACGAGCCCGACCAGACGCTCGGGTACCTGGTGACCGTCGACAACCCCGACCTGTTCGTCGTTGCACCATCGATCTCGGCGACCGGAGTTCTGTCGTTCTCCACCGCAGACGCGCCCGGCGTGGCGACCATCGAGGTGCGCGCCAGTGACGGGATCGACACCTCGGCGCCAGCGACGTTCACCATCACGGTCGGCTGACAGTGCGTCGGGGATGGTTGTTGGTCCGCTCCCCCATCTGATAGACGGGACGTATCGGATCGCCCGCTTAGCGGTCCCTGCGACACCTCGGATACCTCCCCTCCATGAATTGAGCCGACCATGAGCATGGTGCCCCAACCCAACGACCCGATCACTGACGAGGACCGGCAGTTGGCGGTTGAACAGGTCCAACGGGCGATGGCCGACGGCGAGGTGCGCTTCGCTGAACTGGACGACCGGTTCGAAGCCATTTACGCCGCCCAGACCCGTTCCGAACTGGAGGCGGTCTGGAGTCAACTGCCATCTCCTCCCGCTCCCGCAGTCCCGGCACCCGCCCACCCGATCGCTCCGGAGACCTACTCGGTTTTCGGGGATGTGAAGGTTGGGGGCTGGATCTCGGTCGGTGGAGACCTCACCTACGGCTCGGGCTTCGGAAACGTCACCGTGGATTTGTCTTCGGCTCATCTGCGAAGTGACTGCACCGTCCGGGTTCGGGCGGTGTTTGGTGATGTGACCGTCATTCTTCCCGACGGTGTCCGGGCCTCGATGGAGTCAACGACGATCTTTGGCGATCGAACCGAGAGGCTGACGCAACCGGTCGCAGGTCTTCCCTACGTGCGCGTGGTTGCGGCCACGTTGTTCGGCGACGCCAAGTTGTACAGCCTGTCGCAGGTTCCCGAAGGCAAGCTGCAACGGCTCTGGAAAGCCCTCCGCGGCCGCTGATCCACCGTTCGGGTGCCGGTCACCCGAAGAGACGCTCGCCGAGGACGGCGACGGCGGTACCGCCGAGGACCGCACCCCAGATCCACCCTGCGAGCACATCGGTCTTGTGGTGGGCCCGAATCAGCACCCGACTCAGGCCCATGGCCAACGCAACCGCTCCGCACAACACTCCGGTGATCGGCGAGAACGACCACCAGATCACGGTGGCGAACGATGATGCCGACGAGTGACCGCTGGGGAACGAACTGGAGCGGGGCGGGTGGAGCCATGCGGGCAGCATGTCGACCACATCGGAGTTGTCCGGGCGCTCCCGGCGGAAGAGAAGTTTGAAGGGACCGTTCGTGAAGATCCATTCGGCCGTGATGACGATGCCGAACATGATGAAACCCGACCGGTCATCGGAGAAGATCAGACCCAGCCCCGCCGAGACCATCCAGATGAACGAATAGCGACCTGCGGCCGAGAGGGCGGATGCCGCGGTCACCCATGGTTGGGTTCGAAGGTCGATGGCGCTCAGGGTAATGGTCGCGACGCAGCTGGCCCGATCATTCTCGATTCGAGAGGTTTCCTACCAGCCGGCCGCGATGTACTGCGTCTCGCAGAACTCGTAGATGCCCTCGGAGCCGCCTTCGCGACCGATGCCCGACTGCTTCATTCCACCGAACGGGGCCGCCGGGTCGCTCATGGCGCCGCGGTTGAGACCAACCATTCCGTACTCGAGCCGCTCTGACACACTGAGGCCGCGGCCGATGTCGGCGGTGTAGACATATGCGGCAAGACCCATTTCGGTGTCGTTGGCGTGCGCAATCATCTCGTCGGTGTCGATGAAGGGAATCACCGGGGCGACCGGACCGAAGATCTCTTCCGAGGTGATCGGGTCGCCGGCCTTCACCCCACCGAGCACCGTGGGTTCAAAGAAGTGTCCCGGCCCGTCAACCTTCGCTCCGCCCAGGGCCACCGTGGCCCCGGCGCCGACCGCCGAGTCGACGAGGCTGGAGATCTTCTCGATGGCGGCCTCGTTGAT
Organism: uncultured Acidimicrobiales bacterium; assembly: GCA_937958015.1. Lineage (GTDB taxonomy): Bacteria > Actinomycetota > Acidimicrobiia > Acidimicrobiales > SZUA-35 > JABDIY01. The sequence continues at coordinate 43,392 of CALGOA010000046.1, forward strand.
CATGGGGCCACAACTGACGTCGGGATCGGTGCCAGCCCCAACCTTGACCGCGCCCATGGCCGCCGACAACTTTTTCGTGAACTCATCGGCCACCCGGCTGTGAACGAAGAATCGATTCGCCGCGGTGCAGGTCTCGGCCGAGTGACGCATCTTGGCCACCATCGCCCCCTCGACGGCCGCGTCGAGGTCGGCGTCGTCGAACACGATGAACGGTGCGTTCCCGCCCAATTCCATCGCGGTCCGCAGGACCCGACCCGAGGCGACCTTGAGAAGGGCTCGGCCGGTTTGGGTTGAACCGGTGAACGACACCATCCGGGTGGCGGGTTGTGCGACAGCCGCTTCGAACCACCCTGCGGCGTCGTTGGTCGGAACGATGTTGACAAGACCGGCGGGTACCCCGGCCTCCTCGAGCAGTTCTCCGACCCGAAGAGCGGTTAGGGGCGTATCGGGGGCGGGTTTGATCACGACGGCATTGCCAGCGGCGAGGGCCGGAGCAACCTTTCGGGTGATCATCGCAGCAGGAAAGTTCCACGGCGTGATCATGACGACGACACCGATGGGAGGATGGTGAACGATGATGCGGTTGGCGCCGCCCGGGGCGGTGCGTATCGAACCCTCGATCCGAACCGCCTCCTCGGAGTTCCACCGAAAGAACTCGGCCGCATAGGAGATCTCTCCCCGGGCGTCTACCAACGGCTTACCGTGTTCCGCGGTAATCAGCTGGGCCAGTTCCTCCTGATGGTCAAGAAGGACCGACCAACAGTTTCGGAGAACCTCCGCTCGCTGGCGAGGAGGCGTCGCAGCCCAGGCCTTCTGAGCGTCTGCAGCCACCCCGACGGCCCGGCTCGCATCGGCCGACGAGCCTGCGGCCACGGAGGCGACGAGTTCTCCCGTGGCGGGGTTCAACACGTCGAGCGTGTCGCCGTCGGCACCGTCGCTCCACTGTCCGCCGATCAAGAGTTGTGTGCGCATGTGTCGTTCCTTGCGATGAGGTCGGGGGCAGCCGGTCTCGAAGCCGCCGAACATAAAGATCACATGTTAACTAATGATGGCGGCAACGCTCGCAGATCGAAGGATCTAACCCGCGACTCGACGTCTTCGCTGTGATCGATCAGATGCCCTTCGGCACCGCTTCCGGAACCGTCCAATCCGACGGCATGCGACTGAAGTCGAAGAACGGAGCCTCGTCACCATCAGCCACGGCGTTCTCGATCTGGTCGTAGAACCCCTTGCCGGTCTCCTCCGCGAAGGTGATCGCAACCGCATCGTCGTCGTCCAGGCTGGGTCGCTGGACGTACTCGGGGAAACTCGCCTCGGCCGCATCTCCCTCGTCGTAGCCTCGGGCGAACATCTGCTTCAGAACACCGAAGCCATCGTTGCGCACCAACACCTCGCCCCGCGGAGTCCCACCGAGGCTCTTCATACGAGCGATGAACGCCTCCAGGTCGCCGGTGTCGTAAGCGACGTGCTGTACCGCGTGATCGCCGTGTTTGTCGACGAACTTGGTCACCTGCGATTTCTTCTCACGATCGATTCCTTCGATCAGGGCAACACCAAACTCGCCGTAGTCGATGCACCAGATCTTCATGCTGGATTCGGGGTCGCCGGGGCGGACGTCGTCGATGCGATTGATCAGCGTTCCGCCCTCAACCTCGATATGGAACCAGGCCCAACGTTCGATGGTGCCCTGCTCACAGGCATACGTGATGTGGTCGACCTTCTTCAGCATCAGGCTATCGAACACTATGTCAAACGAACGTGCAACAGGCGTGACGATCTTGACGGTTCTTGATCCACGCCTGTACGTTTCGTTCAGCCACCCACCCCGCACGAGGCCCGAATTGGACAACATGCCCACCCCTCTCGACACCATCGATCGCAACCTCATTCGCCAGCTACGCCAGCAGGCCCGGGCGTCCCTCACCGACATCGCCTCTGCCGCGGGCGTAGCTCGCGGCACCGCCTACAGTCGCCTCGACCGATTGGTGAACGCGGGGGTGATCACCGGGCACGGCCCGGACCTGGACGCCAAAGCCGCCGGTTTCGACGTGACGGCATTCTGCACCCTCGAGATCAGCCAGGGAACCCATGACGACACGGTCCGCCGCCTCGCCGCCATCCCCGAGGTTCTTGAGGTGCACACGGTTACCGGCGTCGGCGATCTCCTCTGCCGAGTGGTGGCCCGATCGAACGACGATCTGCATCGGGTCCTTCTTGCCATGACCGAGGTGGAGACCGTGCAACGTAGCCAGACCCAACTGGCCCTCCGAACCGATCATCGGCGCCATCTCGCCGATCTTCTGGCCGAGGATTGACGTGATTCGACGAATCGACAATCGATTTATCTAACGCGTTAACTACTTTTGGGATACGGTCGGGTCGGTACTACCCGATGCCAGCGCATCGAACCCGTGCCCAGCACCGAGAAGGGGATCTTCGTGTCTTCAAAGAATACGTACCACGTTGCACCGACGAACGTTGCGGCCGCACCCAGTGGCTGCCCGATCCATCAAACGTGGAGTCCGTTGAGTGAGGAGTATCTGACCGATCCGTATCCGATCGCCAGTCAGCTTCGCGAAGACCACCCGGTGTTCTACGCCGAGGAACTGGGATATGTAGTGGTGACTCGAATGCAGGACATCGAGCACGTGTTCATGAACCCCGACATCTACGCCTCGTCCAACGTGCAGGACCCGCTGTACCCCCTGGCCGACGAAGCGGTCGAGGTGTTGAGCGCCCCTGACTTCGATCCGATCGCAGTGATGAGCAATCGGCCCGAACCCGACCACGGCCGCATCCGGGTGTACACCCGGAAGGGTTTTTCGAATCGACGACTCAAAACCCTCGAGCAGTACATGCGCGACCGCGCCGAAGAACTGATCGACCAGATGATCGCGTCGGGCAAATCGGCCGAGTACGTGGCTGCGGTGGCCTTCCCACTTCCGGCCGAAATCGTCTTTCGGTTCATCGGCTTCCCCAAAGCTGACGACGTGATGATCAAGAGCTGGTGCGCCGAACGCAAGGCCTTCAGCTGGGGGAAACCAACAGCCGAGCAGCAGGTGGAGATTTCCGAACACATGCTCAGTTACTGGCGATACTGCCGGGACTTCGTGGCTGACCGGCGGGATAATCGCACCGACGACTTCGCATCCGAGCTGTTGGACGCCCACGATGCCAACAACGAGGAGCTGACCTACCGGGAGGTTGAGTCGGTCGTCTACGGGTTGTCGTTCGCCGGGCACGATCCCGTGACCAACCTCCTGTGCAACACCCTCCTCTGCCTGCTGTCGCGGCGAGACCAATGGGACGCCATCTGCGCCGACCCTTCACTCATTCCCAATGCGGTGGAGGAAACCTTGCGATACGAGAGCAGTCAGATCGCGTGGCGTCGCGTCACCATCGAGGACACCACGCTCGGTGGTGTCGACCTGCCGGCGGGAACGCCCATCTTTCTGAACTTCGCCGCAGCCAATCGGTCGCCCGAATCGTTCGAACAGCCGGACGACTTCGACATCCACCGGCCCAACGCCAATCGACACATGAGCTTCGGCAAGGGCATCCACCTCTGCCTGGGAGCGGGCCTCGCCAAGATGGAGGCTCGAATCGCCCTCGAGGTTCTGACCCAGAAACTCCCGTCGCTACGACTGGCCGAAAATCAGGAACTGACCATGTTCCCCAACATCACCTTCAGGGGCCCGGAGACACTCCAACTCGAGTGGGACTGACGCAGCAGAACGTACGACTACGGCTCGTTGTTAGCAATCGACGAGTTCTTCGATGAATTCTACGATCAGAGCGTCGAACTCGGAAGGATGGGAGCGATACGGGGCATGACCGCCGCCGGGGATTTGTACGAGTCTCCCTTTGGTTTCGGAGGCCAGGTACTGCATAGCCTCGAGATCCACGATCTCATCTTCGGTGCCCCAAATCACGAGGGTGGGCGTATCGAAGCGGTCTGGCGAATTCCATTCAGCAGCCCCGACGGGTGCAACTGCGATCACTCCGCAGACGGGTCCGTCTGACATCTGGCTGAGCCATGGCAACAGGTAACGACCGCTCATCGAGGGTGCCACGACGACAACGGGTCCGTTCACACCAGTTACGAGTGATTCGAATAGGTCGACGGGGTCGTGACTGAAATCGGTCGATTCTCCGAAACCGGGCAAATCGACCGCTACGAATGGAGCGCCCAGTTGACACAGGGTTTGGAGGGTTCCTGTCTCGTTCCAAGTGGCAGCATCGAACGAAGCTCCGTGCAGGAGAACCATCGTCGGGTTGCTATCGCTGTTTGCAGCTGATTCGCAGGACTCAGAACTAGCGATGGCGCTAATCGACTGACCTGTCGGCAAAGGAATATCTACTCGGCCGTCTGCTTCCAGGGATGGCTGGGCCAACCCACAACCAGCCAATCCGAGAAACGTGACGAAGATCGAGATGAGTCCCCTTCTACGACACTGGGCCATTGAGGAGTTCACAATCCACTTGGCTCTATTGAGGTTTTGCATCGTGGTAATCACGCCACTTTGCATCGGCGCCGACTTCAGAATCAACCCATCCCACAAATGACAGGGTCGACGGTCGTCTTCGCTGGTCATGTAACGAATGACACCTTCTGAGGATTCACCGGGCAGCGCGGTTGCAAGTACGTTCGTAGCGAGGTGATAGCAGTGGATCTGCTCCTAGCCAGCGAAGCGAATCTTCTAGCGGCTCGATGGCTGATGGCCATGTCGCTGGGTTTCCACATCATCCTTTCCTGTTTCGGCGTTGCGTTCCCCGTGGCCATCTTCCTGGCCCACCGGCGAGGCCTGAAGTACGAAGATCCGGTCGCCCTCACACTGGCGCGGCGTTGGGGCAAAGCCGCCGCGGTTCTTTTCGCCGTCGGTGCGGTCTCGGGCACGGTTCTGAGCTTTGAGATGGGCATGTTGTGGCCGGGTCTTATGGGAACCTTCGGCGACGTGATCGGCCTGCCATTCGCCCTGGAGGGGGTGGCGTTCTTCATCGAGGCAATCTTCCTCGGAATCTACCTCTACGGGTGGCGCGGCCTGCCCGCTCGACTGCACCTGCTGACCCTTGTGCCGATCATGATCTCGGGGATCGCCGGAACGTTCTTCATTCTCACCGTCAACGGCTGGATGAACGAACCGACCGGCTTCGACGTCGCCCACTATCTCCAGACCGGTGAGGTCATCGACATCAACCCGTGGGCGGCGATGTTCAACGGTGCCGCCGTGCCGCAGTTCCTCCACATGTTGCCCGCCACCTACCTTGTGACCGGCTTCCTGCTGGCATCGGTGTATGCGATGGGCTGGCTCCGGGGCCGGCGCGACGAGCTGCATCGGATGGGGGTCGCCATCGGATTCACCGTTGCCGCAATTGCCGTTCCCGCTCAGCTGATAACCGGCGACATCGCCACCCGTAACGTGGCCTCATCCCAGCCCACCAAGTTCGCCGCCATCGAACTGATCCAGGAAACCGAGACCGGGGTTCCCTTCACCGTGGGCGGCATCCTCATCGACGGCGAGAAACGTTTCGCAATCGAGCTACCGAACGTCACCTCGTTACTGCAGGACTTCGATCCCAACAGTGAGATTCAGGGCCTCGACGCAGTCCCCGAAGACGAGCGACCGCCGGCCAATGTGGTTCATGTCAGCTTCCAGCTGATGGTCGGCCTCGGGTTGGCGATGGGAGCGCTCGCCGCATTCGGCGGATGGACCCGCTGGCGCACCGGCGCATTGCCGGACTCGGTGTGGTGGTATCGCGCGATGGTTCTGGCCGGACCGATGGCCGTGCTCGCACTGGAGGCCGGCTGGACCACGACCGAGGTGGGGCGTCAGCCGTGGATCGCCCAACAGGTCATGCGGGTGTCGGAGGCCGTGACACCCCGTGAAGGCATCGCGTTCATCCTGATCGGACTCACGGTCGTGTACGCCGGCCTGGCCGGATCGGCTTGGTTCGTGCTTCGAAACATGAGCCGACGGTGGCGGGCGGGCGAAGAGGTCGGCACACCGTACGGGCCCGACCCGACCGACCGGAAACTGGTCGACGCCTGATGCTGGCCAACATCATTGTGGCAATCATCTGGATGGGCGTGCTTGCGTACGCCGTCTTCGGTGGTGCAGATTTTGGTTCGGGGTTCTGGGATCTGCTCGCCGGCTCGGATCGCAAGGGCGCCGCGGTCCGCAAACAGATCGACCGGAGCATCGGCCCTGTGTGGGAAGCAAATCACGTGTGGCTGATCTTCATATTGGCCTACCTCTGGACCGCCTTCCCCACGGCCTTCGCCACCATCGTGACCGGCCTGTTCGTTCCGTTCGTCGGCGTTGCGGTGGGGATCGTGTTCCGCGGCGCGGCCTTCGTGTTCCGAAAGTCATCGGTGTCGGTTCACCAGGCCCGGTTCTTCGGAATCCTGTTCTCGGTCAGTTCGGTCATCACGCCGTTCTTCCTGGGCGCCGCGATCGGCTCTCTCGCATCGGGCCGTGTGACCGCTGATCGGGTGAACGACCCGATCAGCTCGTGGATCGCCCCCACTCCGATCCTGGGCGGAGTCCTTGCCGTCGGCACCTGCGCCTGGTTGTCGGCGGTCTTCATGGCTCGAGACTCGGCCAGAGCCGGCAACGTGTTGATGGCTGACTACTTTGCCGTTCGAGCTCTGATCACCGGGGTCATCATCGGTGCGGTCGCACTGGCCGGCATCTTCGTGCTACGGGCCGACGCACCGACCCTGGCCGACCAGCTGCAGCGACGGGGCGCTCCCCTCATCGCAATCAGCGCTTTCGCGGGACTGGCCACGATGGTGATGTTGCGTCGTGAGCGTTACGCCCGGGCCAGGATCCCCGCCATCATCGCGGTGGTCGCGGTCGTGATCGGTTGGGGTGTCGGCCAATACCCGTGGATCCTGGTCGACGAGGTCCGCATCGAGGATGCGGCGGCCCAGGACAGCGTCTTGATCGCTCTGCTGATTGCGTTCGCAGTTGCAACGTTGATAGCGGTCCCGTCGCTCGTACTGCTCCTGGGGCTGACCGAGCGGGGTTCGTTATCGTCGAATCGAACACTTCCCGACTCCAGCCAGGCACTGCTGGACCGAATCACTTCCTAATTGTCCGTACATTCACTAGGGTGAGAACCTATGGCTATCAAGAGCATCCACAGCATGGTCGAAGCGGCGAAGGCCGAACTGACGAACCTGAGCCCCACCGAGGCGAAGGAGCGAATCGATGCCGGAGCACTGCTCGTCGACATCCGTGACGTGCGTGAGCTTCAACGGGAGGGGGTGGCGATCGGAGCCCATCATGCCCCTCGAGGGATGCTCGAGTTCTGGGTCTCCCCCGACTCGCCCTATCACTCCGACGTTTTCGCCGACGACCGCGAGTACATCTTCTGCTGCGCGGCAGGCTGGCGCTCGGCACTGGCCGCAAAGGCCATGCAGGACATGGGGCTGGAGAACGTCTCCCATGTCGAAACCGGTTTCGCCGGATGGCGGGACGACGGTATGCCGATTCAGCCCTACGACGAATGGAAGGCCGCTCGATCCACGTGAGTCCGCAGCTCTGCGGGATCTCGCTTCCTGACCCCTCCGACCCGTGGGCCCAAGCCGGGTTCGACGTACGAGATGATCGGCTGCACATTGGATCACTAACCGTGGCGCTGGGCCGACCCATTCAGCGCGCCGCTTGGAACTTCGAACCGTCCGTTGCCGACACCATCGATGGGATTCCTTCGGATCAACCTGCGCCCGTCCAACCCGAGGCGGTTGTCGACCACCCGAACGGGGCGGTGGCCGTCGACCACATCGTGGTGATGACACCGGATCTCGACCGAACAACCAACGCTCTGGCTGACACCGGAATCGAACTTCGTCGGTCACGCCCGATCGGTGACCGCGAACAACGATTCTTCTGGGCCGGCGACACGATCATCGAGATGGTCGGCCCCACCGAACCCGAGGGCGATCGCCCGGCTTCGATATGGGGACTGGCATTGGTATCCGAGGACCTCGACGCCTCCAAGAACACCTTGGGTGCGCTGCTCTCGGATCCCCGCGACGCCGTGCAACCGGGCCGACGCATCGCCGCAATTCGCACCAAGGAGTTGGGGATATCGGTCACGATCGCTCTCATGACTCCTCACGTCGCGGACGGTTGACGTAGCGTCGGATCATGGCCGAACCTGCCGTTTCGCCGGAACTAGAACCGATCACCCCGGAACCGCTCCGACCCATACGCCGACCGATCATGTTGCAGGGTTGGTACAACCTCACCTCGTTGCACTGGGCGTACCCGGTCGACGAGGTGCAGCGGATCCTGCCCGACGGATACACCGTCGACACCTTCGATGACCAGGCATGGGTCGGGCTCATCCCATTCCACATGCGCCGCATTCGGCTGCCGGGACTGCCGGCGTTCGGACCACTTTCGACCTTTCCCGAGACCAATATCCGGACCTACATCATCGCACCCGACGGACGGCGAGCGGTCTGGTTCTGCAGCCTCGACATCACCCGGATGATTCCCACCATCGTTGCCCGAGTCGCCTACCAACTCCCCTACTGCTGGGCTCGAATGTCGATCGACGACGACGGCTCAATCGTCACCTACCGAAGTGAACGACGCTGGCCCCGTTCCACCGCAGGTGCTTCGAGCGAGGTCTCGATCCGTAGGGGCGAACCGATCGCACCGGAGGACGTGTCGGACCTCGAACACTTTCTGAGCGCCCGATGGGCACTTGGCACAACACTCGGAAAACGGCTGATGTGGGCCGACGTTGATCATCCCCGCTGGCCGCTGCAGCGAGCCGAGGTGTTGGCGTGGGACGAGTCGCTGATGGCCGCAGCCGGGCTCAGTGCACCGGAGGGTCAGCCAATCGCTCTGCACTCACCGGGCGTAGAGGTCCGCATCGCCCTCCCCCACCCCCTCTAACCCTCCCAAAAATCGTCCCACCAGCACAATCAGTGTGACGGCCCGACGCCAGAACGCCGAAATGTGCTCCCCCAACACCAGAACCGGTTCACCCCGGCGCAACAAGGTCGTAATGAGCGCTTTCACCCAGCTTTCAGCTGGACGTCCTACAGTCGCCGCTATGTCACGCAAAGTTCTTATTGGCGGCCTCGCAGCTCTCGTGGTCATCGTCGTTGGCGTATTTGCGCTCTTCACCTTCCGAGACTCGGGTCCGGACGAACTCGTTCTCGGCGAACGGGCCACCACAACAACCGTCGAAACGGCCAGCGGAGATGGTGACGAAACCACCACGACCGAAGCCCCCGCACCGGATGCCGGAGTTGAGGGCACGTGGACCGTGAGTGCCGAGTCCGTCGCCGGCTATCGCGTTGTGGAGGACTTTGTCGGTGGCATCTCCGACTTCGAGGCCGTGGGCCGTACATCCGACATCGACGGCTCACTGACGATCGAGGGTTCGATGGTCACCGCCGCCAACTTCAGTGTCGACGTCGCCAGCATCACCTCCGATGACAGCCGTCGCGACGGTCAGTTCGCCGGCCGGATCATGAACGCCGACGAATTCCCCACTGCCGATTTCGTACTGACCCAGCCCATCGACCTCGGCTCGATCCCTGAAGAGGGCGTCGAGATCACCGCAGAAGCCGTCGGCGAGTTGACCCTGCGCGGCGTCACCAACGAGGTCAGCTTCCCGCTGACCGCACGACTGGCCAACGGACAGATCGAGACCCTTGGTTCGGTTCCGGTGTTGTTCGCCGACTACGGCATCGACAACCCCTCCTTCGCTGCGATTTCTGTCCGCGACGAAGGTGTTGTGGAATTCAGCCTGATCTTCGATCGGTAACCGGCCACCGCCGACTCGCCTCGATCCACCAAACTGGAGCGGAGCGGCCCACATGACAGACTGCACGGTGTGAGCCAAGCATTTTCCGTCCGTGGGTGCATCATGCAAACCCCCGACCGCGACCGGTTGGAGATCATCGACGACGCGGTCGTTCGGGTCGGGGATGACGGTCTGATCATGTCGGTAGGCATCGAACCGGGGGCGCCCGTCGACCTCGACCTGGGCACCAGCGGCATTCTGATGCCGGGCCTGGTCGACACGCACATCCACGCACCCCAGTGGCCCCAGGTTGGCACAGGGCTCGACCTTCCCTTGGAGGACTGGCTCTTCCAGTACACGTTGCCGCTTGAGGCGAGGTACAGCGATCATCGTTGGGCCGCAGAGGTCTGGGACGACCTTGTGCCTTCGTTGCTCGCCAGCGGCACGACCACCGCCGTGTACTACTCGTCCATCGATCTGCAGGCGAGCAGTCTGCTGGCCCGGGCATGCGCCGACCATGGCCAACGGGCGTTCGTGGGCCGGGTCGCAATGGATCATCCCGAAGGTGCACCGGAGTGGTATCGAGACGCGGGTGCCGCTGACTCGGTGCGACTCAGCCACGAATCGATCACCCAGATACAGGCCATCGGTTCCAGCCTCGTTCGGCCGCTCATCACACCCCGGTTCGCGCCCTCGTGCACGGACGCTGCCTTGGAAGGACTGGCCGAATTGGCCACGGCGACCGGGGTTCGAATCCAAACCCACTGCAGCGAATCCGACTGGGAGCATGGGTATGCGTTCGATCGTTTCGGTGTGTCGGACACCGTTGCGCTCGAACGCTTCGGACTGGTCCGATCCGGCACGGTCCTGGCCCACTGCGGGCACGTCGACGACGACGATCTCACCATCATGAGCCGCCGTGGAGCCGGTGTGGCGCACTGCCCGCTCTCCAACGCCTACTTCGGCGATGCAGTGTTCCCGGCGAAACGTGCCCTGAATGCAGGTGTGACCGTCGGGCTGGGAAGTGATCTCGCGGGAGGCTTCGGAACCGACCTGCTCGGCCAGTGCGGGGCGGCCGTCACCTCTTCGAGAATGCTGATGTCCGGTGTCGATCCTGCGACCGCCCGGGCGAACCGAGGTGTCGCTGACTCATCGATCGATGCGGTCACGGCCTTCTGGATGGCCACCCGGGGCGGAGCGACCATGCTGGACATCCCGGTCGGCCTGTTGGAACCCGGCCGCTCCTTCGACGCAATCGTCGTCGACGTGAACCCGGCAACCCGCCGACTCGACTCGTCGCTGCGGTGGTGGCCCGAGGTCGACAGTCCGGAGCGGCTGTTTGAGAAGATCGTTCGAACCGCTGCCAGCACCGACATCGAGCGGGTGTGGGTGGCGGGACGCCAGGTCAAGGGGACTCTCACCGACTAGAGCGGTGCTGCCGGCCGGTGTCTACTAGGCGACGGGGACCGCGTAGGCCACGATGTTGTCCTGATAGCTGGCCTGGGAGGGCTGGAACTGCCCGCCACAACTGATCAGTGTGATCACCGGATCACCACTACGAGCGAAGACCCGCTCGAACGGCAGCTCGTCCTTGTCGTACTGGGCCCGTTCCACGATCTGGTACGTCGAGGCGGTCCCGTCGTCGAACCGGACAGTGAACCGATCACCGTTCTCGGAGTCGGCCAGGTACCGGAAGACTCCCTGTTCCCCGTCGAAGGCGATGTGGGCGGCAAGAACTGCCGACCCGACCTCGCCGGGGCTGGCGCCGTAGGAATACCAGCCAACCCTGTCACCACCGGGGATTTCCATCTCGCCGTTGGGGATCACGCCAACCGGGTCGATGGGAGCATCGGTCACGCCGATCGCTTCGAAGTCCATCGACACCGGTTGACGGCTCGCACGCTCCTCCGGCACTCCCCCAGCCGGTGGAAGCGCCACGATCTGATCGGCCAGCGGCGACAGGGCACCCGCTTCCGGCGGCGGTGCACTCGGTGCCGCAGGCAGGGCCTGATCGCCGTCGGTGACCGAGTCACCGGCGGCGTCGGGGATGATCTCTGAAACAATGGGCGCTCCATCCAGGGACGCCTCGGCGGTAGCGGCCGAGGCATCCGAGGAACCGAACGACCCAGGCGCTTGACCCCCGCCGCAGGCACCGAGGAGCAGCGCTGCGGGGAGGAGTAGGGCGGGGATCAAACGCATGTGATTAGGCCTCGACCGTGGCGAGACGACGGGCGAACGACACCGACCATGCCAAGTCCGGCGAGAGCGACGATCGAATACAGGGCCAGGTTGGAACCGGTCTCGATCGGCGAGTTGCCGGTGTTGACCCGGGTCGGGGTGCTGTGAAGGCCGGTGATCGACTCGGTCAGGACGGTGAGGCTGTCGTCATCGAGTGAACCGACGGCATAGACGATGAGAGCTTCGCCTTCGTTGATGGGAAGGTCGGCTGGGCCGATCACGACGGGGGCATCTTCACCGGCGGGCACAACCTCGGCGGTGATGGTTCCGGCGGGCAGGTCAGCTGAACCCTGACTGCCGTTGGGCACGTTGGCAAAGGCGACCGCGCCGTTGGCCAGGATGTCAACACGAGGTGCGGCAGCGGTGTGACGAACGATCAGTCGACCATTGCCGGCATCCACGGCGGAGTCGTCGTTGTCGAAGACGCTAAGCGTAGGTGCACCGTCGGCATCGAGGTGGGCGAGGATCGTGGTGTTGCCATCGGTCGGCAGGGTGACATCGCCGGCGTCGATCGCCACGGTGTCGGTACCGGCCACCTTGACCTGAAGGTCTTCGAGGGTGGCGCCGGCAAGAGCGGAGAGATCCTGAGTGTCAGAGAAGGAGAAGTCGGTGAAGACTGCTTCGCCGCCGGCTTCAACGTCGACATCGACGCCGGGGATGCCGTGAATCAGGTGAATGCGGGCGTCGTCCTGAGCCGACGCTGTGGCGGGAAGCGCCGTGATCGTGAGAGCGGCAACGAGTGCTGCCATGAGTAGTCGAATCGAACGCATTTGAGATGCTCCTGTTGGTAGGGGATTTGGCGGCCCCTACGACCGCTTCGCTGGTGCGGATGCATCGTTCAAGGGGTGACCCCGGTTGGGGATGCGGTCGATCAGGAACCCACGCATTTCGCAAACGAGATGTCAACGTCTCTTGCGACGTCGCATCGGTCGCGCCGTGACCGGCCCGATTCTCAACGACGGCAGCGTTCCCCCGCCCGGCCTCGGTTCAGCGACAACGGGTTGAGACACCGATGGACGGCGGTCCGTGCAATAGTCGAGTGATGACGATCGTTCCGCCGTTCCCAACCATCCCGGGTAGCTCGGTCGCATGGATCGATGAACAGCAGATGATCGAGGTCGATCGGGTGATGATCGACGACCTTGGGATCGTTCTGCTTCAGATGATGGAGAACGCCGGACGCAATCTCGCCCGGGTGGTCCTGGATACCTATCGACCACAAACCGTCGCTGTGGCAGCCGGTTCGGGCGGAAACGGAGGCGGCGGCATGGTGGCAGCACGGCATCTGGCCAACGCTGGGGTCTCGGTCTCGGTCACAACGTCCAGGGCGACGGAGGATTTGACGGGCGTACCCGCAATTCAGCTCGAGATCCTCCGGAAGATGAACGTTCCGCACCCGGCTGAACTGGAGGCCGCCGACGTGACGATCGATGCGGTGATCGGGTACTCGCTCCGGGGCGCTCCCACCGGGCGTTCGGCGGAGCTCATCACCGCCATGGCCAGCCGCTCAGCGGTCGTCGCGCTGGACACACCGAGCGGCCTCAACGTCAGCACCGGGGGCACACCGGGGGTTGCCACCTCGGCGGCGGTCACGATGACATTGGCTCTACCGAAGACCGGCCTGGCCGATCACCCGGCCGTGGGACACCTACTGCTGGCGGACATCTCGGTGCCCCGCACGGTCACCGATGCCCTTGGCGGAGCCCCGGACTTCTCGGCGTCCTCAGTGGTGAGGGTGATCTGACCCGGTCACGCCGACACAGTTCGGGCACAGTCCGGTGACGGTGAGCTCCACCCGTTCGGGCACGAAACCGTGTTCCTTACCCTGCAGGTGATCCATGATCTGACGAACCAGCGTTCCTCGGTGATGGTCCACGGTGCCGCAGTTGCGGCACACCAGATGGAAGTGTTCGTCGGGATGGCCGACCTCCCAATACGCCGTCCGGTCGGGACCCAAGTGCGATTGGCGAACCTCGCCGATCTCCTCGAACAGCGCCAGCGAGCGATAGACCGACGCCAGGTTGATCGACGGGTCCATCACGGCCACACGTTTGGCCACCGACTCCGCGGTCAGGTGTTCATCGGTCCCCGCCAGCGTCTCCCACACCGCTACCCGGGCGTCGGTGACCCGCTGGCCGTGGCGACGGAGAACATCGGCTGCGGTCTCCTCGGGCACGTTGTGAGGGTAGACCACCGCCAGGGTCGAATCCGACGGTCCCGCGCCGGGAGCACGTGAGTCGCGCCCTATTTCAGGTGGACCGACACCGACCGTTGAGCGGCCCGGTTCACCCGGACGGTTTCGAACTCGATGTCCTTGGAACGCAGGTCCTCGCGCAGCCGGGCGATCGCCGCCCCGCCGGTGTAGTCCAGACGACCGACTCCGCTCAGGTCGAGAATGACCCGGGAGATTTCTTCGTACTTGGCCAGCTCGGACCGAATCAGTTCGTCGACCAGCGGCACCGTGGCAAACCACATCACACCCTGTGGCGAGACGACCAGGGTGTCGTCTTCGCGCTCGGATGCGACCGTGACGGTGAGTTCTCGATACAGATGAGCCACCAGCGAGAGCACGACGCCGGTTATCACACCCCATTGGATCCGCGGCGCTGACGCGATGGTGGCGACGAACGTTCCGACCGCCACCCAGGCCTGCGCCTTCGACTCGCGGAACAGAACCCACATCGCTCTGAACTTCACAAGCTTGATTACCGACAGCACCACGATGGTGCCCAGCACGGCCTTTGGCAGGTCGTTCAGTAGCGGGGTGATCGGTAGGGCGATCAGCACGGCCAGACCCGAGATGGCTCCGGCCCATTGGCTCGTCGCTCCAGCGTTCTTCGCAACGGCGCTGCGGGAGAAGGAACCGCCGACGGGAAAGGCTCCCGAGACCGCGGCCGCAACGTTGGCTACGCCCTGACTCAAGAGTTCCCGGTCGGCGTTCCACGGTTCGCGTTCCTGGGCTGCGAAGGTTCGGGCGATCGTGGCCGGTTCGGCGAAACCGACCAGGGCGATAACGACAGCCGGAACGATCAGATCGGTAAATCGGTCCCAGGGAAAATCGAGCGAGAGCGAAAGGAACTCACCGTCGAGACTGTCGACGGTGAAACCGTCGTATCCGATGACGGCGGAGATGGCCGTGGCGACGATCACGGCGACCAGGACACCGGGAAACAGCTTGTGCAGCTTCCGTCCGGCAAACATGATCACGAATGTGAGCAGGGAGAACAGAATGGCCGACAACTTCCAGTCGGCCGGATGGGTTAGCTCGTCGAACGCACCTTCCAGCACTCCGGCCGTGCCGGTGTCGTAGTCGACCAGACGGGGCATCTGGGACAGGACGATGAGCAGGGCCGCACCGGTGGTGAAGCCGGTGAGCACGGGCTCGCTGAGGAGATAGGCGATCTGTCCGAACCGGACGAGCCCTAAAACGAGGCGGATGACGCCCACCATCAGCGCCAGCAATGCGGCCATCTCGATGTATTGCGGCGACCGTTCGTCGGCCAACGGCGAGAGCGCACCTACGACCAGGAGCGCCGTGAGCGCCACCGGGCCGGTCTGGAGGTACTTGGACGACATGAGCCCGGCGGCCAACAACGCCGGAAGGGCGACGGCGAAAAGCCCGTATCGGGCGGGTAACCCGGCCAGTTCGGCGTACGCCAGAGCCTGAGGAATGGCGATCAGCGCCACCGAGAAACCGGCGATGATGTCGCCGGTGCTCGGGGTGGTGAATCTCACGCGGTCCATCGTAATGAACGTAACGATGGGGCCTGTCCCCTTCGTTACAGGCGGTACTCCTCGGCGCCGGGTTTCAGGGGACGGGCATACCACAGCGGCCGGCGGAGACCGGAGTCGTTGGTTCCGGCCGGTCGGGTCTTGGACATCCAATCGAGATAGGCCTCGCGGCTCTTGGCGGTATCGACGACCACGTCGCCGTATTCGTCGCCGGCCTGGGCCGGGTCGACGGTGACCCGCTGGTGCCAGCACTGCATGCCGCTGATCGGATCGGGCTGCACACAGAAGGTTGCGTTCTGGTGCACCCCGGTGTCCTTCCACCAGATGCGATCGGTGTCGCCGTCATCGGACTGATAGGACTCGACGCCTTTCTCACGTTTCAGCTTCCAGGTGGTTCCACCGTCGCCGTTTTCGCTCTTGGAGATCGCGGCCTTGCCGGCCATCCAGCTCTTCGCCGAGTCCTCTTCGAGGCGCCAGCGACCCATGTGGTGGGAAGCGGCGACGACACCGGGACGGATGCCTTCGGTCCGCCATGCGGCGATGACGAAGTGGCCGATGCGAGTGCTGATGCGCACCAGTCCGTTCTCTTCGATCCCCAGCTTTTCTGCGTCTTGGGGGTGGATCCACAACGGGTGCCGGTGGCTGATCTCGCTGAGCCACTTGCTGTTGGCCGAGCGGGTGTGAATGAGCGTGGGAATGCGGAAGGTCGGCAGCAGGATCCGTTCGTTGCCGGCCATGTCGATGTCTTCCCAGTGCACCTGGGACGGGATCCACTTGGGTGTGGCATATTCGGGCCAGCCCCACTCGGCCAGCGTGCTGCTGTAGAGCTCGAGCTTGCGGGACGGGGTGGGGAACCCCTCCTTCGCCTCACCGTCGATCTCAACCGCCGGCGATCCGTCCCCGAGCGGTGCCAGCTTCAGATCTCCGAGCGTCTCCAGGTTGCCGTCCCACGTGCCCGGGGTTCCCTTCTTGCGGAAGACGCCGTCGGGACCCTTCACGCAGTCGGCGAGGGCCTCGGGCGCAACCGACTTCTCATAGGGTTCATACGGATCGGTTGGGACCTCGAATGCACTGCGGTTCCGCATGTACTCCAGTGGTTCCTCGCCCGCATCGGCGGCGGCCTTGTCGAGACCCGGGACGTTCTCCTCGAACATCTTTGCGTAGTACTCATCGATGGTGACCGGCTTGCCGGGGTGTTTCTCGGATTCGAACCACTTCCGGATACCCATCGAGCCGTCCGGGTCGATGTGCCAGCTGAGATCGATCCAGAACTCGTTCTCTTCCCACACCTCGCCCGGGTTGTAGTCGTAACTGCGAGTATCGGGGCCGATCTCCTTGCCCTGGATCTCAGCGAAACGACGGAAGGTGGACTGACGGAAACCGATCCAACGGCCGGCCTGGGTTTCGTAGCTGTGGACGTCGTGTCGTTCGGCGCCAACACCCATGGGCAGCACGTAGTCGGCGAACCAACTGGTCTCGGACCAGGTGGGCGTAAGCGCCACATGGCAGTTGACCTTGTTCTCGTCGGTCAGGGCTTCCATCCAGGAGAACCCGTCCGGGTTGGTCCAGATCGGGTTGTACACCCGACTGAAGTAGACATCGAGTTTGCCTCGGCCCTCGTTGAGGAAGTGCGGGAGCAGGATCGACATCTCGTGGTAGGCCAGCGGGAACTCCTTCGGCCATTCGAGTTCGTTCCACTTGTGGGTGTTCGGTGCGCCAAGGGGTGCTGCCGCCTTGAACTTATTCATGCCGTTGCCGGCGGTTCCGCCCTTGGTGGCGACCGAACCGGTGAGCACGTTTAGGAAGAACAGGCAGCGCGCCACCTGCCAGCCACCCATGTGACCAGCACCGGCAGCTCGCCAGTTGTGCGAGGCGAACTTGGTGGGGTGTTTGCCGATGAGGTCGGCGATTTCCCGGATGGTCTCGGCGTCGATTCCGGTCTTTTGTTCCGCGGCTTCCGGGGTGTACTCGGCGTACTCGTCCAGCAGCGCATCGCGCATCGAACTGAACTGCACCGGACGGTCGGGGTGTTTGGCCTTCAGGTAGGTGTCCCAGTTGGTCCACCGTTCCATGAATTCGGCATTCCAAGTGCTGTTCAGAACGAGCAGTCGAGCGATGGCCAGCAGCAGGTAGGGCTCGGTGCCGGGCCATGCGGGCAGCCAGTAGTCGGCCTTCGCTCCGGTATTCGATAGGCGGGGATCAACGCAGATGACCTTGGCGCCGTTCTCCTTCGCCTTGATGATGCGCTGAGCGTGGGGGTTGAAGTAGTGACCGCTCTCGAGGTGGGCCGAGATCAGGAAGATCACCTGGGCGTGTTCAAAGTCCGACGACGGACGGTCGTGGCCCATCCAGCTCTGATAACCGATACGAGCGTTGGAGCTGCAGATGTTGGTGTGGCTGTTGTGCCCGTCGACGCCCCACGCCTTCAGAACCCGGTCGGTGTAGCCGTCTTCGCCGGGACGGCCGACGTGGTACATGATCTCGTTGTTGCGTTCCTCCTGGATGGCGGTGCGGATGCGCCCGCCGATCTCGGTGAGGGCGGTATCCCAGCTGATTCGTTCCCACTGACCCGAACCGCGAGCTCCCTTGCGCTTCATCGGATACATGATGCGTTCGGGGTCATAGACCTGGTTCAGCGTGGCCGGGCCCTTGGCGCAGTTGCGACCGCGGGATCCCGGGTGTTCGGGGTTGCCCTCGATCTTGGCGATGTCGCCGGTGTCCTTGTCGAAGTACGCCACCAGACCGCAACCGGCCTCACAGTTGAAACAGGTGGTGGGCACCAGGGCGTAGTTGCGCTCCTTGCGTTCGGGCCATGCCTTCGCATCGAGCTCTCGCCAGTCGTGCCACTGCTCCAGCGGCGGATACTTATTGAGATCAGTCATTTGTCCATTGCCTCCACTCGCCTCACAGGAGTGCGTGGCGAACGCTGATAGAAATTTTGCCCGTTCACTGGGCTCGGTTTCCGGTGATCTAGTCGGGTCGCTGCGGCCTCGCTCCGCTCAAACAGCCTTCGAACATCGGTTGCGCTGCCTTGCTGGCGCAGCGGCAACCTCACGAACGGCTGTGACCCTCCCGGAGGGATGCGGGCTGGATTGTTTGGACCGGCAACATCTGACGGAGCGCATTGTGTAACGCCGACAGGCAAAGCAGCCCCCGGCGTTTGAAAGGCAGCACGCAGCGTCTGCGTCGGCTCCGTGCAACGTGGCCGGAGCGACCCGACCGAAGTAACCGGAGACCGAGCGCAGCGAACGGTCCGACTACGGGCGCGTGCGCCACGTACTCCC
>CALGOA010000047.1 GCA_937958015.1 uncultured Acidimicrobiales bacterium
CTCCTTGAAGTGGCCGACGTGTTCGTGGTCAACAAAGCAGACCGGCCCGGAGCGTCAGACACCCGCCGCGATCTCGAACTGATGCTTGATCTGGCCCACGTAACGGGCTCTGACACCGATGCGCACGGCACCTACTTTCGACCCTCGATCATCATGTCGACCGCCACCTCCGGAGACGGCGCTGCCGCAGTCGTCGACGAGATCAGCGCCCATTTCAACCACCTCGTCACATCCGATGGGTTAGAGCGACGGCGAGAACTTCGGGTGCGGGCCGAGATCCAATCGCGAGCCGAACAGTTGCTTATGGACCGGCTGGGTCAGGAACTGACCTCCGACACCACATCCAAGCTCGTGTCCGATTCGGTGGCGAATCACGTATCGCCGGTCGACAGTGCGGCGCAGATCGTCCGCCGGATAACCGACGGGTAGTAGCTTCGCTCTGATGAGTTCTCCCGACAGCACACCCGTCACCGACGAACTGATTCCCGCCGCCACGGTGGTCCTGGGTCGGGACGGCGACGACGGCCCCGAGGTGCTGATGCTGAGGAGAAACAGCAAGATCGCTTTCGGAGGGGCGTGGGTCTTCCCGGGCGGTCGAGTGGACCCTGACGACGGTGGCAATGACGAACTCGAGCGGGCCCGAACCGCCGCAGTTCGAGAATCACAGGAGGAAACCGGGCTGGTGATCCAGCCTCACGACCTGGGCATTTGGTCGTACTGGGCTCCTCCCGCATCTGAGGCGATGGTGGTCAAGGGCAAACGACGTCGATTCTCGACCTGGTTCTTCATCGGACAGGCCCCCGATGCTGATGTGGCGGTCGATATGGGTGAGATCCACGAACACCGATGGCTTCGGCCCAGCGATGCATTGGCACTCCATCAGGAGGGTGAGATCGAGCTGATCCCGCCGACCTGGGTCACGCTGTTTCAGTTGGGCACGTTCGACTCGATCGACTCGGCGCTCGCTCACACGGTCAACCGGGAACCGGACCTTTTCGTCACCCGACCAATCGTCGGCAAGCCGTTGATGCTCACTTGGGATGGCGACATCGCCTACGACGACACAAGCCGCAAAGACGAACAGGGCCCGCGCAACCGACTGGTCATGGCTGATCGAAACTGGGTCTACGAACGATCATGAGCAACAGGGCTGCGGGCCTACTACTCGCTTCACTGTTGGCGATCTGTGCGTTTCTGGGCTGGCGGATCTGGTTGCTGACCCAGGACGAACTCGTCTCGGACAACCTGAGTGCTCCCACGACGACCGAACCCGACGCGTCTCGGGCGTTTCTCGCAGCCTGGCGGGCCGACGAACAGGCGTCGTATATCGCTTTTGCGACATCCGGGCTCGTCGGGAACGGTATCAGTGCATCGACCGAGGACATCATCGTCCGCCATGAGGGCGAGCTTCTGATCAACCGGGACAACTCGATCATCTATCAGCGCGATGGCGAATCCGAGACGTGCCGCCAGACCACAAACGAACTGTTCTGCACACCGCCCGTTGTGGTTGGCACCTACGACGAACGAGCCGAGGTCGTGGCGAGCTTGATGACGGGACCCGACGCCCGGTACTCGGTCACCTATTCCGACAACGTCGGATGCTTCGATCTGGCGCTGGACCTGTCGAAGGGATCCATCACTGACGACTTCGGACTGTTCAGCGAGTTCTGTTTCGACCCCGCCACCAACGCCCTCCTGTCCCGTTCGGTTGAGCGCGTCAACCGAACCGAATCCTTCGAGGTGAGTGACATCTCTGACGTCGTGGAGGAAAACGACCTCAGAGGTGTGTTCCCTGAAGCGATCCTCGATCGTTTCTTCCAATGACCACCACCCAGATGCCAACTGCGCCGGACCCTCAGGGTCGGGCGAACCCGGGATCCTCGAGGTTCTTGGGTTGGCGGATGGTCGTGATTGCGATCGTCGCCGGGAGCCTCACCGGCCCCGGTCAAACCGTCGGGGTTTCGGTCTTCATCAACAGTTTCATCGCCGACCTCGGTCTGTCCCGGGACCAGGTCTCCCTGGCCTACCTGATCGGCACATTGGCGGGTGCCACGGCAATGCCTGCAGTCGGGCAGTTCGTCGACCGGCGCGGCGTGCGCACCGCGATGCTCGCAGTGTCGGCGCTCTTCGGCGTTGCCCTGTTCAACATGTCTCTGGTCCAGAACTGGATCTGGCTGGTGCTCGGGTTCGTGTTCATCAGGATGCTGGGCCAGGGCAGCCTGTCGATGATCTCCACCATCACGGTCGCCGTCTGGTTCGACCGACTGCGCGGCCGAGCGATGGGGATCGTGGGGATCGGCGTCTCTGCCGGCATCGCGCTCACGCCCATCGCAATGAATGCGCTCATCAACCGCTTCGGCTGGCGTCAGGCCTGGGTCATCGCAGCCGTAGTGGTGCCTGCTGTCCTCGTTCCCTTGGCTTGGTTCGCCTTGGTCAGTCGACCGGCGCACGTTGGGCAACTGCCCGACGGTGATACCGCACCGGATGATCGTGACACCCCGACCGGCGTGGTGTGGGGGTACAGCCGAGGCGAGGCGATGCTTCATCCCGCATTCTGGCTGATCGTCTCGGTGACCACCCTCACGTCGATGTTGGTCACGGGTTTGAACTTTCACGCCATCGACCTGCTGGTTCAGAACGGCCTGACCGAGGACGAGGCGGCCCGCATGTTCCTGCCCCAGATCATCGGAGCCAGTGCCACCGGGCTCGGCCTGGGCTGGGTAGTCGACCGCACGAGCGGACGATTCCTTCCCGCCCTCTCCATGGCCCTGCTCGGCACCAGCCATCTGCTGGCCTCATTCCTTGATTCGACCCTGCTGGTAGTGGTCTACGCCCTCAGTCTGGGTGTCACCGCGGGAGGGGCCCGGGTCGTCAGTGGCACGCTGGTTCCCAAGTGGTTCGGAACCGCTCACGTCGGCTCCATCAACGGGGTTCTCACGCTGATGGGCGTCGCTGGTTCAGCGCTTGGTCCCATCACGCTGTCGCTGACGAAAGGGTGGCTGGGCTCCTACGCCCAGGCGGCTCTGCTGCTGGCCTGCCTGCCGATTCTGGCCGCCGCATTGGCCCTCATGGTCCGGCCGCCGTCCCAGCCGAGAACCTCTATCGTGTAGCCATGTTCGGCGACAATCTGCTCCCCTCGTTGGTGCTCGCTCTCGGCGGTGCGTTGGCAGCCGGGACGCTGCTGGCGCTCATTAAGCCACCGGCCAACCGCGAAGACGGCAACCTCGAACGTCCGCCTCTGACCCGAAGCGTGGTGCAGATCGTCATCGGCAGCTTGGCAGCCATCTGGGCCATCGCCAGCATGGTCAGCTGACACTGCGCAGACCACAACCCCAAGCCGATCCAAAGCTGCCGCACGAGCGGTCGGGAAAATCGACCCAGAAGCCAAACTTCCCCTCAAGGTTCTGGGCCTCGATTCCGTTAGTTCTTTTACTACCGGTGGTCATCGCCCACACCGGAAGTAACGAGCAGTGCGGGGGTCGCCAACTCCCTCCACACGCATCGCCACCTCTGTCGTTTCGACAGAGGAGCCGGCGGCATCCGCACTGCTCAACCATCAACCCGCCCCGCCTGGGGACAGGGAGAATCACCCCTCAAGACCGAGAGCCCTGCGGTCGATAGAAGGGTGAACGATGAGGAACTCTTCATGATGCTCGAACCCTCCGAAACCCAGACGGCTACTCGGACCCAGACTCTCGATGCCCCCGCCCAGCGCGAGCGCACCCCGATCCAGCTGCGCCGAACCGAGCGCCGACCTTCCCGTCGGACCAACTACACGGTCGTCTCCTCATCGAACAGCGTTCCCGAGCGAAGCCGCCTCACCGGCCTGGTGTTGCAGGCGATCCTCGGCGCTGCCGCCTGTCTGGCCCTCGTCGGCGTGGTCGCTGCTTCCCAGCAGTCGGCCACCACGAACCCGGCCGATACCAGCGGCTCCCCGGACGCACCGCCACCCGCGGTCTTCGTCCAGCTCGACTAACCAACTCCCCCACCCCACCCCGCGGCGGGATCCAGCTTCATCGCGTCCAATCGGCGGGATACAGGCCCGGATCTGAACCTCAATCCCGCCGATTGGGAAAATGAGGCTCAATCCCGCCGCGCTCTGCTCGGGTTACGGGCGATCGTGGAGTTGTGCAGCCAAGGCCTCGCACCGCTCGTGAATTGCCTGCAGAGATCCGAAGAGGTCCCGACTTATGAGCGGTACATCCCATTCGATGATCGCTTTGTCGGTTGGGATCGAATCGTGATCGCAGCCGATGCTGATCAGAAGATCTGCCTGGCTGGTGTCAGCGGCAGCGATACGCCTGGGGTGCCAGTCGACGGCGAAACCCTGCTTGGCGAGGGCGTCCGCCACGTTTGGCATGTTCACCTCGTCGGGCTCGGGACCGGCGACCGCGATCGATACCGCCATATTGCGGCGCGCGGTTGATGCGCGGAAGTAGGTGGCGGCGGCCAGGCTCTTGCCGGCTGAATGCGGGCAGATGAAGAGGACGTTGGTAGTCATTGGAGACGGTCTTTCCGTTCGTTGGGATCAGGTGGTTACTTAGGTGGACAGAAGCTGGTAGGCAATTCCCACGCCGGCGGCGAGGGCAACTACGTGCAGGCTCTTTGCACGAAAGCCGAAGATGGCGGCGCCCGAAGCGAGCGTTATTGCCAACGC
The DNA here is from genome assembly GCA_937958015.1 of uncultured Acidimicrobiales bacterium. Taxonomy (GTDB): domain Bacteria; phylum Actinomycetota; class Acidimicrobiia; order Acidimicrobiales; family SZUA-35; genus JABDIY01. The sequence goes on from CALGOA010000047.1 coordinate 4,661, forward strand.
CGCCACGTTGAGCGAGCCGACATCGGGCTGATAGATCACCGCGCCAAGTCGGCGGCGTTCGGTGACGGTTCCAAAGAGCGTGAAGATTGCGAACCAGATGGCGAGATTCAGCACGACGCCGACCACCGCAGCAGTGACCGTGGAGAGGGCCGAGGTGAGCGATGGTCTCCCCCTGAGGTGCTCGATGAAGGGTGCCCCGAGGAAGATCCACAGAAACGACGGGACGAACGTGACCCATGTGGCGATCACCGCTCCATAGACGCCGGCTTGTAGAGGCGATAGCGAGCCCGGATCGCGATAGGGACCCATGAACCCCACGAACTGCACCAACTGAATGAGTGGGCCCGGCGTCGTTTCCGCCATGCCGAGGCCGCTGATCATCTCGCCCGGTTCGAGCCACCCGAACGAAGTGACGGCTTCTTGGGAGATGTAGGCGAGGACCGAATAGGCACCTCCGAATGTGAGAACGGCAGCGCTCGAGAAGAACCAGGCGACGTCCACGAACACAGAACCCTGACCGAGCGCCATGAGGAGAGCGAACACCGGTCCGAACCACAAGATGAGCCCCGTCCCAAGGACCCTCCCGGCCCGGCTGTACGACGGCTTCGCAACGGTCGATTCCGAATCACGGACCAGCGCCTCATCGGCGTCGACCACTGCGGACTCATCGTGTCCTTCGATGAGGTTGAACAGGTCGGGTCGTGTGCGACCGCCGATCACACCAACGGCGATGGCCAACGCTACGACCAACGGAAACGGCAGCTCGAAGAAGAAGACTCCGATGAACGACGATGCGGCGACCGCCAGCATGAGGCGGTTCTTGATCACCCGGCGACCGATGCGCAGCACGGCGCTTGCGACCACCGCAACGACCGCAGCCGAGATCCCGAAGAACAACCCGGAAACCCAGGTGAGGTCGCCATACGCCGCAAACAAGATGCTCAACACCATGATCGAAACGAAACCGGGCAGGATGAAGAGCGTGCCAGCGAAGAGCCCGCCGGCAGGCCCCCGGAGCAACCATCCAAGGTAGGTGGCGAGTTGCTGAGCCTCGGGCCCGGGCAGCAACATGCAGTAGTTCAGCGCGTGAAGGAATCGTCGTTCGCCGATCCAGCCGCGGCGGTCAACTATCTCGTCGTGCATCACCGCAATCTGTCCGGCGGGTCCTCCGAAGCTGTTCGCCGCCACCGTTGCCCACGCCACGAACCACTCCGAACGCGGGATGTGCGCTCCCGGAAGTGGATCCGAGCTGTGTAACCGTGGTTGCTGCTTTCTGATCACATTGGTGGATGCTAAAGTAGAAACCGTGGTTACGCAACCAGATACCGATCGTGGACCCGAAGACGAATCTCTCAAGTGGGCGTTGCTCAGCTATCGGATGCCTCGAGAACCATCGACCCCACGAATCGCCGTTTGGCGTCGACTCAAAACTCTCGGCGTCGTACAGATCGGCGATGGTCTGGTGGCCCTGCCCCTCGACGCCCGGACCAAGGAACACCTCGAATGGGTCTCGGCGCAGGTTGTCGAGGCGAATGGTCAAGCCATTGTCTGGTCGGCCTCGGCAGTGGCGAAACGCGATAACCGCCATCTGGCCGCGAAGATGAACGACGAGCGCGATGAGGAGTACGGCGCCCTGATCGCCGAAGTCACTGCCATCACCGACTCCGACGAAGAGCCTGTCGCCAAACGCACGCTTGGGCGGCTGCGCCGTGAGTATCGACGCATCGAGCGCCGGGACTACTTCCGATCACCGCTTCGGGAAGAGGCCAGGCAAGCCATCGTCACGTTGACCGCACTCACCGGAGCCACCACACCCGCCCCAGCGTCGGGGGCGTCACCATGAAGTGGGCGACCCGACCAGGAATTCATGTCGACCGTGCGGCGTCGGCGTGGTTGATCGATACCTATGTCGATGATCAGGCCGAGTTCGTGTACGTCGACGACCTCGGCGATGTGCCCGCAGATGCAACCGCGTTCGACATGGTCGGATGTGATCTCAGCCATCACGGTGACGACGTGACGTTCGAGACCATCCTGCGCAGACATGAGCTCATGGATCCCGTTTTGTGGCGCATTGGACAGATCGTCCATCAAGCAGATGTCGAAGATGACCTGTACGACGCACCCGAAGCACCCGGGTTTGATGTGATCGTGCGGTCATTGGGCCTGAACCACACCGATGAAGAGGTTCGCTGTCTCACCGCAACTCTGCTCGACAGTTTGTACAACTACTTACGTCGCGAGGCGCTGGCTTAGGCAGTGCCGGCGCTGCCGTACATCCAATCGGCGGGATACAGGCCCAGATCTGAATCTCAATCCCGCCGATTGGGAAAATGAGGCTCAATCCCGCCGTTAGAAGTCGTCGGGTCCGGGACCTCCGACGGGGTCGGGGCGGCTGGCCATGTTCTCGAATCGGGTGAAACGGCCGAGGAAGGCCAGACGAACCGTTCCGGTGGGACCGCTTCGGTGTTTGGCGATAATCACCTCGGCCATGCCGGCGTCTTGGGACTCGCTGTTGTAGATCTCGTCCCGGTACAGGAACATCACGGCGTCGGCA
>CALGOA010000048.1 GCA_937958015.1 uncultured Acidimicrobiales bacterium
GTTCCGAAGCCACAGCGCGAACAACCAGCCGAGAGCGAGAAGAAGGCTTCCCATGAGGGCAAGACCGCTCCATCCGAGCCACCGCAGCCACCGCTCGTTTTGCATCCGATCGGCTCGTGCCGCGGCGGTGTCCTGTTGGAAGTCATCGAAACTCTGGTCAACGATCCGTCGGATCTCAGTGACCGCTCGTAGTGACTTGTCGGTGAGAACCGGCGTGAGGCTGGGAGGAAGTTCCTCAGGTCCGGTCTCCCCGGCCGTCCACGACCGGATCCATTGATCCTCTTCCCAGAGGTCCACCCGTCTCACCACGTCGGAAACTTGCTCGATCACATCGGGGTACTGAGCGGCTGCGGTTTCGGTCGGAACGTATCCGTCGGTCAGAGGATTGTCGGGTCTCGGGCCGAGGTAACCCCCGAACTCTCGAATCGAGGGTGCCGAAAAGGTGAGGAACTCCGCCATTTCTTCCGGTGTACCCTCCGCCTGATTGGGGTTCTGTGCGTATCGCGTGATCAGTGACTCTTGTAGAACGAACAGGGCCGGTTGGTCGAACCACACCAGATCCCCGAGGCTGTCGATCTTCCCGACCGGTGACGCGGGCGGGATCGTGCCATTGAACTGAAGTGCCTCGGCCATCGCCAAGAGGTTGTCCGGGCTTCTCGGCTGATCGATATCGGATCCGATGTCGTCGAGAACATCCTGGATCCGACGGGCCTCATCGCCGCCGGCGCCGTCGAGGTCTGCGAGCGAGTCGAGAGCTTGAATGGCGTTCCTCGAGAGGATCGTGTTCAGTGCTGAGGCTCTGAGTAGGTCGTCGCGGAGTTCGGGCTGAAACGGCGTGGCCATCGCCAGCGTGAGTTCGTCCAGTTGACCCCGCACCAGAATGATCCGCTGTTCCATGACGGCGGCCCGGTCGAGCTCAATGGACAGCTCCGCCGCCTGTTGTTGCGCAGCTCCGGAGCCCCGGAACGCTAACGCAGACGTGATCCCAGCGAGAAGCGAAAACACCGTCAGAAGGGCGATGAGGATGCGTCGAGAACGGGGCATGGGTCGGGGCCTCGACGCCGAGATGCGACCGTCGTCGCCGGAGTCGGAGGCGGAACGCAGGGATGCGGCCGGGCCTTTGGTGAGGTCGAGCGATCGCTCCACCGCTGGCATCTCGGCGACCCGAACCACCGTGCCCGCTCCGGGGCGGGATGTGATCGTGATGGTCGCCTGTGCGCTGGCTGCTCGTTGGCTCATCAGCTGAAGTCCCAGACGACCCGCTCCCGCCGAGCCGGGATCGAAACCGCGTCCGTCATCCTCGATGCTGAGGCTGATTTCGGGGTCGGCGCGGAGGGTGACCGCTACCTTGCTGGCACTCGCATGCCGGTTGATGTTGGTCAACGCTTCCTGCGCGATCCGATAGAACAGTTGCTCCTGATGGGGTTCCAGCCGAACCGGGTCCAGTCGCACCGAAACGTCAGCGTCGTCGCGAGCCGAGAAGCTCGACACTGCGTCTTGGAGTAGCTGCACGAGCGAGAGCCGTTCCAACTCTTCTGGCCGCATGTTGAGTACGAGGGATCGCAGGGAGTCGCGAGCGGCGTCCACCGCAGATCCAATGCGGGGCAGCAGTTCCCGTTCGACTGTGGGCTCGGAGGACTCTTCGGCGGCGTCGATCATCACGGCTGCACTCCACAGGGACTGCATCGCCGAGTCGTGTAGTGCGCCCGAGAGCCATCGTCGTTCGTCCTCGGCCGCCCGGTCGGTTGCTGCGCTCGAGAGACGGATAGTGGAGATCGTGGCTGCGGCCTGGGCCGCGACGGATCCGAGTCGGGCGGCAGACTTGCCGGATCGCAGCGATGCTCCGGAACTCTCGGTGATGATGAACCCGATAACTTCGCCGCCGACAACCATCACCGCTGCGACCGACGACGCGGCGTTGCCAAAGCGCCGTCCCGGTCCGCCCGCCACGGTCATGCCGTTTCGAACATCCGGGCGCAGTAAAGGTTCAACCCACGTGAAGTCCAGTCCGCCATCGTCGATCGCCGTGATCTCGTAGTCGTTGCTGCACTCGATCCGTTCGAGGTTGTGTTGGCCATCCTTTCCGACCAGCACTGCGGCGATTAGGTCCACCTGCATGAGCCGATGGATCCCGGAGAAGACCTCATCGAGTACAGCCTCAATCTCCAGCGTTGTGGAGATGGCGCTGGCGATGTCGCGCAGCACCTCCATCTGTTCTCGTTGTTGGCGCTCGTGGAACTGCAGCTCGAGCCGCTTCGCTGCTTCTGCGGCGAGAACCCGGTTGGCTTCGACCAATTCGGGGGTTTGGTCCTGCACCTGACGGTCCAGAGATTCGAGTGTGTTGTGTAGACGTTCCTCCGCCTCCCACCGATCGGTGACATCCCGGAAGCTGCCGAGGATCCCGAGGATCTCGCCGTTGGTGTCGCGAAAGGGAACCTTGTTGGTCTCGAGGTGTCGCGTGCGGCCGTCGGCCAGCCGCAGGGGTTCGATGATTCCGGTCTTCGGTACCCCGGAACTCATGACCCGCCTATCCCAGATCGTGAAGTCGGTCGTGCCCTCGCCGCCCCATGGAAGGTCGGCGTCGGTTTTGCCGACAATCTCGTCGGCCGTCAGTCCGGCGTAGTCAGCGAACGCCTGGTTGCATGCGAGGAAACGCGAGTCTCGGTCCTTGATGAAGATCGGCGTGGCGATCGTTTCGACCAGTGACTGCACGAGCCGCTGTGCAGCCAGCACGGACTCCGAGCCCTTAACTTCGCCGTTCAGGAGCGATCGATAGAACGCAATGGAATCTCGGGATGGTTCCTGGTCACTCATCCGTCAGCGCTCGGCGAATCCGACACTACGTGCTAAATTACGCCGTTGGTCCCCTAACGCCACAGATCCTCGCAGTAGGCAGCAACGCTATTGCTACCCGCCGGTAACGCTAGCCGCTCTATGTGCTGGCGCGCTGCTCGGAGGGGTTATCGCTCGAATGCGGGGAATCGCGATCGTCCACCGGCTTCGGCCCAGTCCATATGGTTGCGGACGTACACGTTGGCAACGTCGTGTTCGGGAGCATGGTCCCACGACGTGATGGAGCCGTCATTCATCGCTTCGTACAGGGTTCGGCGAGCGCGTTGGGACTGCAAGACCTGCTCTCGAATGTGGTCTGAATCCCAGCGCTGCCGCACCTGGGCCGCGAATGCGGTGGCGGTGTCGGCATAGGCCGGGTCGGCTGCGAGATTCGTGCGCTCCATCGGGTCGGTGTCCAGGTCGAACAGGAGCGGAGGGTCGGTGTCGCAGTAGATGTATTTCATCGATCCCTGACGGATCATGAACATCGGGTGGGAGGTCATTTCGGCGCAGTATTCGCCGAACGCTTCGTCGGTGTCATCCAAACCTCCCGAGGCCGATTCCCAGAGACTGCGTCCATCCAGTTCGACACCGACCTCGGGCCACGGACCTCCTTCGTTTGCGATGTCGAGCAGGGTGGGGAGAATGTCGAGGTGCGTGCATGCGTTTGGGACCGATCCCTGATGAACGCCCGGACCGGCCATCACCAGAGGGACCCGCGCCGACCGCTCGTGGAACGACATCTTGAACCAGGCGCCCCGGTCGCCCAGCATGTCGCCGTGATCGCTGATCACCATCACGACGGTGTTGTCCAGCTGTGCCGTTTCCTCGAGTGTCGTGACCAACTGGCCAACCCAGTGGTCGAAGTAGCTGGTGTTGGCGTAGTAGCCGTGTCGGGCCCGTCGAGTTTGTTCCTCGGTGTATCCAACCGTGTCGGCCTCTATGCCATGGCGGATTCGGACGGTATGGGGATCGCGGTCGGCTTCGTCCATGTCGAGGGGCATGTCGATGTCGTTGGGGGAGTAGAGCGACCACCATTCGGGTCGGGCGACGTAGGGGTCGTGCGGGTGGATGAAACTGGCGATCATGAAGAAGGGGCGTTCGTCGGTGTCGCGGGCCATGTCCAGTAGGCGGCGTCGGGCTGCGAAACCGACCTCCTCGTCGTAGTCGATCTGATAGGTGGTCACGGCCTGGCCAGCCTCGTGAAGAACCTCCATGTTGTGATACCACTTTGCAATCCGGTCATCGGCCCGGTCCCAGTTCGGGGTCCATGCAAAGTCGGCCGGGTAGATATCGGTCGTGAGGCGTTCATGAAAACCATGAAGCTGGTCGGGGCCAACGAAGTGCATCTTGCCCGACAGCGAGGTTCGATATCCCGACAGTCGCAGGTGGTGGGCCAGTGTCGGCACCGAGGCGGCGAACTCCGAGGCGTTGTCCCAGGCGCCGATCTTCGAAATCGCCTGACCGGACATCAGGGAGAAGCGGGCCGGAGCGCAAAGGGGCGAGTGGCAGTACGCCGCATCGAATCGTGCCCCGCGTTCGGCGAGAGCATCGATATTGGGGGTCTTCACCAGCGGGTGTCCGTAGGTGCCGGTGAAGTGGGGAGCCAGCTGATCGGCCATCACGATGAGGATGTTGGGCGACGTCATGGTTGAACGCTACATCCATACTGAACGATCGTTCAAGAAGTGCCGCACAGTGCTGGACGTCGAGAGTTTGCAGGGTTTATCGTTCGCGACAGTCGGACGAACGGGTCCGCTAGATCGGGAGATGACCCATGGCAACCAATCGCGAAGTCACCGAGTCGGATTTCACCGCGGCCAACAGCACCAGCTTTACCGGGGAGGAGTGGGCCGCCCGGGTTGACCTCGCGGCGATGTACCGGCTGGCCGCGCACTTTGGTTACGACGATCTGATCTGGAACCACATCACGATGCGGGTCCCGGGCACCGAGCACAACTTCTTCCTGAACAAGTTCGGACTGCTGTACGACGAAGTCAACGCATCGAATCTGATCAAGGTCGATAGCGAGGGGACGGTCCTGGAGGGTCCTGCCGACGTCAACACCGCAGGATTCGTGATTCACTCGGCGATTCACAACGACTTCCCCCAGTGGAAGGTGGTTTTTCATGCGCACGTTCCCGACGCCCTGGCGGTAACGGCTCTGGCGAACGGCTTTGAACACCTCGTTCAGGACACGTCGATGTTGTACGGCGAGATCGGTTACCACGACTGGGAGGGCCTTTCCCTCACCCTGGAGGAGCGGGAACGGTTGGCGAAGAACATGGATGGCAATCGGGCCCTCATCATGCGCAACCACGGATTTCTCACCGTCGGCGAGACCGCGGGCGAAGCATTCATGGTGATGCACTACCTCATCAGGGGATGCCGCACGTTGCTTAAAGCCCATGGAAGTGGACTGGAAGTGGATCCCGGTCCCACCGACATCTGGGAGCTGTCGAAGCGTCAGTACGACCACTTCCCGTTGGGTAAGTACGAGTGGCCGGCGCTCTTGCGCATGATGGAGAAGATCGATCCATCGTTCAAGCAGTGAACCATCGGGTTGAGTCGGTTCGAACCACGTTGGTCGAGCTGCCACTCGAACGACCGATCGGTACTGCGATTCATTCGATCCGTTCGGTCGGATGTGTGTTGGTCGAGGTTCGATCCAGCGACGGCGTCCTGGGTCAGTCGTACGTGTTTGCCATCAACGCCAGCCGGCTCGGTTCCTTCGACGAGATGATTCGAGGTTTGGCGCCGTTCGTGAAAGGAAGCGACTTCCACGACACCGAGGCCACTTGGCATCAGATGTGGCAGGAGATCAACGCCTCGGGGCACAAGGGGGTGACCGTCTCTGCCATGTCGGCCCTCGACGTGGCGTGCTGGGACCTCGTCGGGCGGACCGCCCAGATGCCGCTGCACAAACTATGGGGAGCCTGCCGATCCGATGTACCGACCTACGCCAGTTCCGGCCTGTGGCTCTCGGACCCGATCGACTCGCTCACCCAACAGGCTGCCGACTTCGTTGCCCAGGGATTCACGGCCATGAAGGTTCGTATCGGATCCGACCGTGCCAAGGACGACGTTGAGCGGGTCCGTGCGGTCCGGGAGGTGATCGGTGCCGAGATCGGCCTGCTGGCCGACGCCAATCAACGTTTCACACCCAAGGAGGCGATTCGACGCGGTCGACTACTTGAAGAGTTCGAACTCGAGTGGTTCGAGGAACCTGTGCCCGCGTACGACCTCGCCGGTCACGCCCGAGTGCGCGATGCGCTCGACGTGCCGATCGCATCGGGCGAGACCGAGTACACCCGCTACGGAATGCAGTCGATGATTCAGGCCGGCGCGGCGGATGTGCTGATGCCAGATCTGCAACGGATCGGCGGGTTCAGCGAGTTTCGGAAGGCCAGTGCGACGGCGGCGTCGAACAACCTGCCGGTCTCCTCACATATCTTCACCGAACAGAGCCTGTGCCTTGCCGGGTCACTCCACAACTGTGTCTCGGTCGAACATATGGACTGGTTCTCGCCGCTGTTTCAAGAGCCGATGGTGCTCGCCGATGGCCGACTGCAGGTGCCGGACCGACCCGGCCACGGCTTCACCTTCGCCGAAGATCTGGCAGAACGATTTCCGGTGGCCTAGAGCTGCCCGTCCCAGGGCCTAGGAGCCGGGCACCTTGAACACCGACACCAGCGTGCAGCCGGTCTCGGTCGAGAATTGATCGTGCAAGGTTCCGGCCTCGACCGCGTAACTGTGTCCGGGATACATCATCACGCCCTGTGAGTTGAGCGAGCCCTCGAGGATGTAGGTGAACTCGGCCTGTTCGTGGTTGTGGACAGCGCCGACGTAGCCGGGCTGAAACTGGAACGAGGCGATCATCGTGCCGTCCGCTACCCCGAGCACCTTCATCGCAACACCCTCGCCGCGGGGCGTCCACGAGATGGTGCCCGAATCAGCGAATGTCCATCCGGCCAGCGCTTCGTTTTCATTCATGGATCGAACCTACATGTACCGCTCAACCGGGACCAAGGTGCTGTAGATCATTTTGACCTGGGTGTAGTGCTCGATCGCATTGGCACCGTTTTCGCGCCCGACCCCGCTGTGTTTGTAACCGCCGAAGGGGACCGATGCGGGCAGGTAGTTGTAGTCGTTGATCCAGACCGACCCGGCCTCGATCGAGTTGGCCACCCGGTTGGCCCGAGCGAAGTCGGAGGTAAACACCGCTCCAGACAGCCCATAGGGCGTGTCGTTAGCGCGAGCGATCACCTCCTCTTCGGTGTCGAATGGGAGGACCGCCATCAGCGGCCCGAAGACCTCTTCGCGTACGAACACCATGTCGTCGGTGGCGTCGGCAAAGACGGCCGGCGTGACGTAGTTGCCGCCGACCAGCTCGGGGTCCTGGGGTACCTCGCCGCCGCATACATGGCGGGCGCCGCTATCGATCGCCAGCTTCATGTACCGCATCACCTTGTCGTGGTGTTCGGCGCTCACCAGCGGGCCGATCAACGTCTCGGGATCAAAGGGGTCGCCGACCGGAATCGCGTTGACCCGCTCGGCCATGCCGGCCAGGAACTCTTCGTAGATGCCCCGCTGAACGAAGACCCGGGTGCCGTTCGAACACACCTGCCCGGTGCTGTAGAAGTTGTTGGTCAGTGCGGCGTTCCGCGCGCTTTCGATGTCGGCGTCATCAAAGATGATGATCGGCGACTTGCCACCGAGCTCGAGGGTGACCTTCTTCAGGGTCTTGGCCGCCTCGGACATCACGATCTTGCCGGTGGCGGCCTCGCCGGTGAGCGACACCTTGGAAACGCCCGGGTGTTGGACCAGGGCCTGACCCACCCGGGCATCGCCGTGAACCACATTGAACACGCCGTCGGGAACGCCGGCTTCGGAATAGATCTCCGCGAGTTTGGTGGCCGAGAGTGGGGTGACCTCGGCGGGCTTGAAGATCATGGAGTTGCCACAGGCGAGAGCGAGCCCGCTCTTCCACATAGCGATCTGCATCGGATAGTTCCAGGCCCCGATGCCCACACATACCCCCAGTGGTTCGCGACGCATCCGAGCGAACCCGTGGCCGGGGAAGTCGATCGTTTCTCCGTGGAGTTTGTCGGCCAGTCCCGCGTAGAACTCGATGACGTCGGCACCGGTGACGATGTCCTCGGTCGTCGTTTCCGCCACCGGTTTGCCGGTATCCAGAGTGTCGAGATACGCCAGCTCGTCATTGCGGTCGCGAAGAATGGCAACGGCCCGCATGAGGATCCGACCCCGTTCGGTGGCGGTCATCGCCGACCACACCTCGAAGCCGCGTTGGGCGCTGGCCACGGCGGCGTCGATCTCCGCCTCGCCGGCCTGCTCGATGGAACAGATCACGCGGTTGGTGGCTGGATAGGTGGTCTCGAACGTTTCGCCCGAGGTGGAATCGACGTAGCGGCCGTCGATGTAGGACCGCTGGGTTTCCAGCGAGGTTTCAGCATTCACCAGTGTCATCCCGACACGGTACAGGCCATCACGAATCGGTGCCGTCGACTACAGCGCCACGATCGACACCTCGTAGTCTCAGTTCGTGAACTTCGACATGCCGGGAAACGACGATCCCCGACGAGTGGAGGTCCGGCGCTGGATAGCCGAACACCCGAACCCGACGAATGAACAGCTCGCTGAATCCGGATACGTCGTACCGCATTGGCCGGCACCCTGGGGGCTGGATGCCGACCCGATGACCCAATTGATAATCGCAGAGGAAATGTCGGCCGCCGACGTGACCATGCCCCACAACGCCATCGGTATCGGCTGGGCCGCCCCCGTGATCTGGTTGGCCGGCACCGAGGAGCAGAAGCAGAGGTACCTCCCGCCGATCTTCAGCGATGCCGAACGTTGGTGCCAATTGTTCAGCGAACCCGATAGCGGCAGCGACCTTGCCAGCCTGTCCACCAGGGCGATCCGGGACGGCGACGAGTACGTCATTACCGGTTCGAAGATCTGGAGCAGTGGGGCCCACAGCAGCAAAATGGGAATCCTGCTGGCTCGGACCGACCCTGACGTACCCAAACACAAAGGCATCTCCTACTTCCTGTTGCCGATGGACGCCGAGGGCGTCACGCTCTCGCCCGTGGTCGACATGACCACGGCGCATTCGTTCAATCAGGTGTTCTTCGATGAGGTTCGCATCCCGGTCGACATGCGGATCGGCGAAGAGGGTGATGGCTGGCGGCTCGCCAAAGCGACGCTGGCCAACGAGCGGGTGGGGTTATCCGAGGGCGGAGTGCTGTGGGGTTCGGGACCCAGCGCCTTCGACTTCCTCGATCTGGTTCGACAGCAGGGGCCGGTGACCGATCCGATTCTGCGGTCCCGACTCGCCCGATTGCACGTGAACGCCACCGTGCTGCGACTCAATCAACTACGCGCGCTCAGCGCAAAGTTGGCAGGCGAGACGCCCGGGCCCGAGGCATCGATCCAGAAGATCATGGCCGACGAACTGGGCGGCGAGGTCATGGAGCTCGCCAAAGAAGTCGCCGGCGCCCACGGGATGCTTGAGGGGTCGGGGGTGTCCGGATCGATTGCCAGTTCGAAACGATGGGGTCCGACCGAGATCAACTTCGGCAGGGACGAGGAGAGTCAGTTCCCCGACGTCGATCCGATCTGGCATTACGGCTACCTGTTCTCGCCGGCGTTGACCCTGGGTGGGGGAACGTTCGCCATCCAGCGCAACATCGTCTCAGAACACGTGCTCGGGTTACCCCGGGAACCCAATCTGGAACAGGGCAAAACCTGGGCCGAAACCCGAAGCTGACAGATTTCCTCCGGGCTTCCCAGACCCTCCTGACCTCCGTTTTCGGAGCTGCAAACGACGCAGTGCTGGGTCGTATGGCTTAAGTAATTTTACCCAAACGCCGATGCAGTGTGCTCTCGATCCCCAAGGAGCATTCTCATGAATCCCCACCGGACACCCGATTCCCGTAGATCGCCACGGCTTCGATCTCTGGCCCTGATTGTGGCGCTGACACTTGGCGCCGCAGCCTGCAGCACCGCTGACGATGCGCTGTCGGTTCCCGAAGCGCTCCCTCTGCTGGAGGAAACGACCACCACCACCGAAAACGATGACACCACAACCTCGGAGGCGGAGCCGACAACATCGGCTCCGGCCGATGAGGGCGAACCCGAACCAGCGGCCACTGAACCGCCGACGTCGGAACCGGCCGAATCGGATCCCGCCACAACCGATCCAGTCCAGGGTGAGAGTCCAACAACCACTCCTCCCACGACGGCGGCACCAGCAACCGATGCTCCAGCGGCGACCGACGCCCCGAGTGGAGACGAACTCGCTGAAGCCGAAGCTGAATCGTTCCGCCTCCTCAACGAACTGCGAGCGTCGCTTGGTCTCTCAGCGTTGACCCGCAACAGCACCATGGATTCATTTGCTCGGGACTGGAGCACCACGATGGCAACCAGC
>CALGOA010000049.1 GCA_937958015.1 uncultured Acidimicrobiales bacterium
GGAGACGAACTCGCTGAAGCCGAAGCTGAATCGTTCCGCCTCCTCAACGAACTGCGAGCGTCGCTTGGTCTCTCAGCGTTGACCCGCAACAGCACCATGGATTCATTTGCTCGGGACTGGAGCACCACGATGGCAACCAGCGGTTCCTTCAAACACAGCGACGGGCCCTATGCCGAGAACATCGCGTGGAACAGTCAGACGTCGTTGACGCCAAAGCAGGCGGCCAAGGCGCTGCACGACAGCTGGGTCGACAGCCCCGGACACTACGCGAACATGACCAACGCCCAATACGTGACCGCGGGTATGGGGTTCTACCGTGACGCCGGTGGGTGGCATGCGACCCACGTCTTCGACCGATAGCCAGAGGCGAGCGGCCGCGTCTAACGACCGGCCATCTCGAGGCTTCGTTCCGCCGCGTTGAATCCGCACATCCCGTGTGCTCCGGCCCCTGGCGGGGTGGCCGCAGAACATAGGTACACCCCGGGCACTCCGGTGTCGTAGGGGTGGCGGGTTCGACGGGGCCGAAGGATCAACTGCTCCAGCGTGTTGGCACCGGTCACGATGTCGCCTCCAACGTAGTTGACGTTGTACCGGCTCATCTCGGTTGTCGATCGGACTTGGGTTCCGACGATGCGGTCCCGGAACCCCGGTGCGAACCGTTCGATCTGAGCGATGATGGCTTCGGTGGCATCTCCGGTCCAGTTGGCCGGAACGTGTGCATAGCTGTAGATCGGGTGAACGTCGCCACGGGATCGGCTGGGGTCGGCCAGGTACTGCTGACCGAGAAGTACAAACGGCCGCTCCGGCATCCGGCCCGTTGCCACCTCGGCCTCGGCGTGGGCGACCTGTTCGTAGGAGCCGCAGACATGCACGGTCCCGGCTCGACGGGAGTCCTCGTGCCGCCACGGGATCCCCTGTTCCACTGCGAACTCCACCTTGAAGGCGCCGGGGCCATGTTCGTAGTTCCGGTAGGCGGCCGCGATTCCGGATGGCATAGCCGAACCACAGATCTTTGCAGCGGCACCGGGTGCGGTGTCGAGCAGAACGATGTCCGGCTTCTCAAGTTCATCGAGCGTTGTGACCATGCTGCCGACCTCGATCTTGCCGCCATTGGACGTGATCACCGATGCCATCGCGTCGGCGATGGATTGGGACCCACCCTCGGCGACCGGCCAACCGTAGGTGTGGGCCGCGGTTCCCAGGGCGACGCCGATCGTCGCCGAGAACGGCGCCGAGAAGGGCCGGAACGCATGAGCGGCAACGCCGGCCCACAACGTCTTTGCTTCGGGGGAGGAGAAGAATCGGTTCACCACCGCAGCTGGTAGCGCGGCTCGACCACCGAAGTTGCCAAGCATCACCGGGTGGTTTGGCACCGCGAGAACGGGGCCGAGGAAGTCTTCCGACAGCGGCCCGAACTGCCGGGCCAGGGAACCAAAGAAGGTGCCCCACCGGCTGTCGTTGAGTCCCTGCGCCGTCTCCTCGGCCGAGCGAACCGCAGCGCCGCCGCGTCCGGTCTCATCCAGGGGGCTGGAGTACTGGACCTCAGGCCATAGATACCTCAGGCCATGGGCGGCGAGATCGACCGCCTGGGTGAATGGGGTATCGAGACCGAGCGGATGAAATCCTGAACACTCGTCGTGCAGAAGTCCCGGAACCGTGAGCTGACTACTTCGGGTACCGCCGCCGATTCGATCGCTCGCCTCGATGACGGTGACCTTGGCTCCCAACTGGGCGAGGTAGGCGGCAGCGGCGAGACCGTTCGGGCCACTTCCGACGATGGTGGCCGAGAGTCCACCGGCCCTACCGGTCATGCATCGGCCTCGAAGTCACCGATGTTCAGGAGTGCGCCGTTGGTGATTTGCACGCCGCGGAACGTTTCGGGCGAGTTGACCATCGACAGCGCCTGCAGTGTTTCGGCAACATCACTGGCGGTTCGGAGGGAGCCGGAAGTCTTGAGGTCGAGGAAGGTCTCGATGTCGGGGAAACGTTCGGAGTTCTGGTCCCGGATGGCGGCCTGCATATCGGTGTCGACGACGCCGGGGGCCACCGAGGTGATCGTGATATTGCTCTGGCGGAAATCTTGCTCTTGGCCAGCGGTCTGGGCCCACATGTCGGTGGCAGCCTTGCCAGCGCAGTAACCTGACCAGCCGCTGATGGCTCGGCGGCCTGCGCCCGAGCTGATCATCATCAGGTGGGCAGGACAGGACAGGTCGTGAACGCTGCCGATGAACGCCGATCCCAGGACGATCGGGGCGGTGCCGTTCAGCAGCATGGCCGCGGTGTACGCGTCGTGGTCGATCTCACCGGCGAAACCCACCGGCTGAATCACGCCGGCGTTGTGGATGAAGACCACCCGGTCCCATGCCTGCGACGTCACGAGTCCGTCGATCCACGCCGCCACGCCGGGCCAGGACCCAGGGTCGCTGAGATCGGCTTCGAGGAACGTGCCGGGCCCCGGTCGACGGCTGATCGTGGCGACGGTGTGTCCAAGCGACTCACATGTGCTCGCCAACGCCTGGCCGATTCCGCTGGATGCTCCTGAGATGATCGTCAACTGCATCCGCTCAGTTTGCCCCCTGCGGCGGGATCTGGCTTCTTTTGCCCGATCGGCGGGATAGGGGTTCGGATCTGAACCTCAGTTCCGCCGATTGGCCCGATTGAACCTGAATCCCGCCGCACAATCCTCAGGCGGCGTGGTGGGCGGAGTCGGCCCGACGTGACTCGAGGATCTCCTTGACCTCACCGCCCACCCGGTTGGGGGCCCGTTTCAGTTCGAGCGCACCGATGCGCACAACCAGAAAGCCGTGTTTGGCTGCGATCCGATCCCGGGTTCGGTCGTTGTCATGGGCCTGGGTGATCTGTCGAAAACCGCGACCGTCCAGTTCGAGGATCGTTGGACTCAGTTCGTCTCGGCCGTCGACGATGCCCCGGCGTCCGTCGTACCAGGGTGGCATCCACTGCCTCGTGATGTTCTGGACACCGAGCGACTCGAGGGTTCTGAAGAGAAGGAGTTCAACGACCGACTCGGGGATCGGTTCGTCATCGAGCACATCACCGAGCATCGGCATCATTCTCGCCATCCCCGGCGCCCGTCGTCGAAAACGTTCTGAAGCGCATGCCTTGAGATCTACAGGACAGGTGAGTCGTTGGGTCAGGGCGACTTCGCACAGGTGTCGAAGCCACCGGTCGGACTCGGAGCTCGACATGTCACACAGTGATCGAGCCACCGTGGTCATCCGAAGGTTGTTCATCATCGTCACGTCGTCGTTCGGGAGATTCCGGGTCTCATGCACGATGAGCCCGTCAATCCGATGGCTCGAGCCGTGGGGCACGACCAGTCGGAGCGGATCGAGTCGTACCGGAAGTCCGTGGAGATGGGCGGCGGTATGTCGGGCTGCGGCGGCCGATGGATACGCCAGCACCGCGGCGTGTAGTGCGGTCAGGTCCGACCTGAGCTCCTGAACTGCGCACGCGCCGCCAATGACCGGAACGAGGAGTCCCGAGTTGACCCGCCGTTGAATCGACGACCGGCTGATGCCACGATCGAGCAGCATCTGTCGGGTGAGGGCACCGCCGTGCTGGGCTGCCAACGCCATGATCGTCCGTTCGATGTTCGCCATGAGATCGAGTCTGATCCTTGGGTGTGACACCGCCCGCCTCCCTCCAACACCACCCGCGGCGGGATCTGGCTTCTTTTGCCCGATCGGCGGGATAGGGGTTCGGATCTGAACCTCAGTTCCGCCGATTGGCCCGAATGAACCTGAATCCCGCCGCAGTGGTGCACAAGGTGGGCGAATTGCCGACGGAGCCGGGCGGCGGTCAGTACCATTTTCCCCTTATGGCGTACGACCATCGATCGATCGAAACCGGCTGGCAAAAGCGCTGGGAGGAACAGGGTCTCTATCGGTCGCGGGTCGACTGGGAGAAACCGAAACACTACGCCGTGACGATGCTGCCGTATCCCTCTGGTGACCTGCACATCGGTCACTGGTATGCGATGACCCCCAGCGACGCCCGAGCCCGCTTCATGCGGATGCGTGGCTTCAACGTTTTGTTCCCCATGGGGTTCGACTCCTTCGGCCTGCCGGCCGAGAACGCTGCGGTCCAGCGTGGTGTTCACCCGGCCAAGTGGACCTACGAGAACATCGACCGGATGCGAGGCCAACTGCGCAGCATGGGAGCGATGTTCGACTGGGAGCGTGAGATCGTCAGCTGTGAACCCGGCTACTACGGCTGGACCGAAGAGATCTTCCGCAGGATGTTCGAGGAGGGCGTCGCCTACCGGGGCGAGGCCATGGTCAACTGGTCACCGGCGCTCAACACCGTTCTGGCGAACGAACAGGTCATCGATGGCAAGGACGAGCGGCTGGGCCAGCCCGTCATCCAGAAGATGATGAGCCAGTGGTTCTTCGCCATCACAAAATACGCCGACGAGCTCCTGAGTTACCACGGCACCGACTGGCCCGAACCGATCAAGGCGATGCAGAACAACTGGATCGGCCGCTCGGAGGGAGCATTTGTCGATTTCACCGTGGAAGAGGGCGATGCCGCAGGCGAGAAGGTCCGGGTCTTCACGACCCGGCCGGATACGTTGTGGGGAGCCACGTTCATGGTGGTGGCACCCGAACATCCACTCGTGGACCGGTTGACCACCGACGATCACCGGGATGCTGTGACCGCCTACACCGATGCGTCGTCGAAACGGACCGAGCTGGAACGAACCGCCGACGACAAGGAGAAGACCGGAGTCTTCACCGGTGGGTACGCCACTAACCCGGTCGATGGCGAGCCGGTGCCGGTGTGGGTGGCCGACTACGTGTTGGTCAGCTACGGCACCGGAGCCATCATGGCCGTGCCCGCCCACGATGGCCGCGACTTCGCCTTCGCCCGCAAGTTCGGCTTGACGATCACGCCCGTCATTCATCCCGCCGGTGAGGAACCGCTGGACGAGCCCACGATGACCGACGCCTACGTTGGTTCGGGAGTGATGGTCAACAGCGGACCGATCGACGGAATCGAGGTGACCGATGCCAAGGGTCGCGCCAATCCGGCGATCGCCGCCGCGCTCGACTGGCTCGACGCGAACGATGCCGGCGAAGAGACGGTCAACTACCGCTTGCGCGATTGGTTGATCAGCCGCCAGCGGTACTGGGGCACCCCGATCCCGATGATCCATCGCGCCGACGGAACGGTCGAACCGACCGCCGACGCCGACATGCCCGTGGTGTTGCCCGAGGACGTCGTGTTCTCCGGTCGTAGTCCACTGGGGGAGTTGCCCGAGTTCCTCAACACGGTCGATTCCGACGGCAATCCGGCGACCCGGGAGACCGACACGATGGACACGTTCCTGTGCTCCAACTGGTACTTCTTCCGTTACCTGTCACCGAACTACGCCGAGGGTCCCTTCGACCCCGAAGAAGCCGCCTACTGGCTCCCGGTCGATTCCTACACCGGCGGTGCAGAACACGCAGTTATGCACCTGCTGTATGCCCGTTTCTTCAACAAGGTCATTCGGGACATGGGCTTCTTCGAGGAGACCCACCAGATCATGTCCGCCCATGGACGCGACCCGGGGAACGATCTCGACGAGCCGTTCAAGATGGTTCGCAACCAGGGCCAGATCCTCGGAGAGGAACGAATCGGCGACAGGGTGGTGGTCGATGGAGAGATGGACGGCAACCGATTCGTCGCCACCTCGATGAAGGTGGATCCCGCCGCACAGGTCGGCGACGGAGCGATCGTTGGCGAGCTGATGCGGCGCAAAGAACGCGCCATGCAGGTGTTCGACGGAACCGAGATGATCAACGTTGAGGTCCCGGAGGGAGCGCTCGTCGACATTCCGGCCATCCCCGGAGACAACGATATTCATCAGCTCAAACATCATCTGGAAATCGAACGCATGTCCAAGAGTCGGGGCAACGTGGTCAACCCCGACGACCTCGTCGAGTTATATGGGGCCGACACGGTGCGCACGTACCTCATGTTTGCGTTCGAGTGGACCAAGGGGGGCCCGTGGAACTCGAAGGGGATCATGGGTTCCCAGCGGTTCATCGATGACGTATGGAAGATCGGCACCGTTGACTACGAAGCGCAAAACTCCTCCGCCGATGCTGACGCAACGCTGCTCCGTCGTTGTCACCAGGCGATCGATCGGGTGCAGAACGGCATGGAGTCGTTCAAGTTCAATACATCGGTGGCTGCGCTCATGGAGCTACGCAACTCGATGACAGTCGTCGCTCGCGACGGTTCGGTCTCGATCGAGGCGTGGAACGAGGCAGTGTCGATCATGCTTCGTCTCCTGGCGCCCATTGCACCGCATATCACCGAGCAGCTCTGGACCGATCGGGGACACGACGGGTCGGTGCACGTTGCGCAGTGGCCGCAGTTCGATCCCGCATTGGCGGCCGAAGACACCATCACCATGGTTCTGCAGGTGAATGGAAAGGTTCGCGACCGACTGGACGTACCCGCGCAGATCACCGAAACCGACGCCGAGGAACTGGCGCTGGCCAGTGAACGGATCCAAGAATTCATCGGTGACAAAACGGTGCGCAAGGTAATCAGCCGCCCACCCAAGCTGGTAAACATCGTCGCCAACTAGGGGTTTGTTAAGCCATCCCGCGTGAATGACCCCGGGGAGGTCGGGGTGTTGCGGGCTGTTCGGTTGTCGGGAGCCCGTGCCGACAGATATTCGAGTCTGATGGCCGGAATCGAGTCCTGTAGTTCCCCAGCCGTTTTTGGGGGGTTCCCCCGATCTCCTCACCGGTCACCGACGCCGATCATTGGTGTATGGAAACCACAACTACCGACACCGCAAGCATTCACACACCCGCCTGGGTCGCCCAGGTGTGGATCTCATTCGGCATCTCCGTCTTTGCTCTCATGGCTGGCATCTTCTACCTCGATGTGAACATTTGGGCGCGAGCGTTCCTCGCCGCATCTTCGCTGCTTGCCATCAACTCATCGTTCGCCCTGGCGAAGACCATCCGGGACATGCACGAGGAACAGCGTCTGGTGAAACGGGTGGACAACGCCCGCATGACCAAACTGATCACCGAGAACGACTCGCTCGCATCGTTCTAGATCAAGAGCGAACGCAGTCACTTCAGTGCGGTCGGATGCCGGTCGATAGTCGGGAATGAACGATCCCGACCGGCCGGCGCCCAGCCTGGCCCACGCCATCATCGGGCTGATCCTTGTGATTGGTGTCGTGCCACTGCTCTTCGCGCTCGCGAGCTCCTTCAGTTCGGGGCCGCCAGACGGGCTGCTGCGAGTCTTCGCTGTCTGGCCGTTGATTCTCCTCTTGATCTGCCTAATCGCGATCGGTCGGGGTGCGATGAGGATGATGTCCGTGGTCGAGAACGCAGACATCGACGCCGTGCCGATGGTTGACGACGTACATCACGAGTCCTCCGTGGGCGGGCTGGATCACGAACGCGGCTAGAGGCCCTCGTTCACCGCTGCCAATTGGGTGGTGAGATAACGAGCTTCGGCGGGCGGGGGACCGAGGGACAACGCGAGTTCATACGCTTCCACCGCCTCGTCTTTTCGATCACAACGACGCAGCAGTTCGGCTCGAACAGCGTGAAAACGGTGGTGGTCGTCGAGGCCTTCGATGCTCTGCAACACCGTCAGTCCGGCATGGGCGCCGTCGGCCATTGCGACGGCGACCGCTCGATTCATTCGAACGACGGCGCTGCCGGTCATCTCCTCAAGCTGTAGATACAACCGGCCGATCGCAACCCAGTCCGTGTCCGCTTCGGAAGTCGCATTTGCATGATTCGAAGCGATCAGCGCCTGGACCTGGTAGGGCCCGGGAGTCATCTTCGCCATCGCAGCCTGCAGGATCCGGTTCGCCTCGCTGATCATCGCCCGGTCCCACGATGAACGGTCCTGGTCGGCGAGCAGGATCACGTTACCTTCGTCATCCACTCGTGATCGGGCTCGCGCCACGGCGAACAGTTCGAGGGCAAGCAGGCCGCTGGCTTCGGAACTGTCGGGGGCCAAAGTGGTCAACTGTCGGGTCAGCCGAATAGCAACTGCGTTCAGGTCGGGACGGGTGACCAGATCGTCGCCGGAGTTGCTGAGATACCCCTCGTTGAAGATGAGGTACAGCACGGCCATTAGAACCGACAATCGATCTTCGAGTCGTTCGGGCATCGACATGGGGATGGCCGCGGTGCGAATCTTTCGTTTGGCTCGAACAACTCGCTGCGCCAGCGTGGCCTCGGGTACGAGAAATGCCGCTGCGATCTCGGCGGTTGAGAGGCCGCCCACCAGTCGCAGCGTCAATGCCACCCGGCTATCGGGATCCAGTGCAGGGTGGCAACAGAGGAGCATTAGCCGAAGTTGGCTGGAGTCGGCATCTGGCTCCGACCAGAGTTCGGCCTCGTCATCGATCAGTTCATGCCGTCCTCCGACGATCGGAGCGTCGTTGGCGGCTTCGATGCCGAAGGATTCGGCTCTGACTCGATCCGAGGCTTCAGAACGAATGCGATCGAGCGCCCTGCGCCTGGCCACCGTCATCAACCATCCGGCCGGGTTGAGCGGGATCCCGCGTTCGGGCCAGGTGCGGGTTGCCTCAACGAGTGCATCCTGTACCGCGTCATCAGCGAGGTCGATATCGCCGTAGCGACTGGCGATGATCGCGAGCACTCGGCTGGCGTCTTCCTGAGCCAACCGAGTGATCGCGTCGTCGACCGACATCGAGGTCCTACGCGTCGGGCCGGAAGGCCACCGGACGTACCTCGATCGAACCGGTATGGACCGGCATCGCCCCGGCGAGGGCCAGCGCGGTGTCCAGGTCGTCGGCCTTGATCAGGTAGAAGCCGGAGAAGACCTCTTTCGTTTCGGCGAACGGGCCATCGGTCGTGCCGACGACATCGAAGTTCGCGCGCTGCACGGTGGTGGCGGTGTCTGCGGCCGCAAGGCTGGCTCCTGCGACCCAGTGCCCACCGTCGATGAGCTTCTGGTTGTAGGCCATCCAGCGGCCCATGAATTCTTCGAATCCGTCGTCGCCTGGGCCGGGCATTTCATCGTTGGGTTCGGTGTGGTTGATGAGCATGTATTCCATTACGAGGTTCCTTTGAGGTTTCAGTTTGTCAGTTGCAGGATGCAGTGGTCGGGGTGGTGGTGGCGGAGAGACGTTCAGCCTCTGAGCACAGTCGTTCGAGCGTGGTCGTGATGTTGGCGTGGAGGTTGGCGGACCGGTCGGTGACGCCGGCTCGACGCTGGAAGAATCGGATCAGTGCCGGCGACGGTTTTGTCTGATGAACCGACTCGGTCACCTCCGTCCCTCCGTCGCGGGTGGGCTGGAACCGGTAGCTCCAGGTTGGGCCCGTCCGACCCGGAACCTCGAACTCGAAGAACCGGTTCACATCGAGACGGGTCACGGTCGGTTTGGTCGACCAGGTGTTCTTGCCAAGTTTGTTCGTGCCCTTGAATTTGGCCCCCACGGCCACGGTGTCTGTCGTCCCGACCCACTGGGCGTCAACGGTCTCCGGACTCCAGCGCGGCATGTTGGTCACGTCGGTGATGAGGTTGAACAGCGTCTCTGCATCGGCGGTTGTCTTGCGACTCACGCTCAAGTTGACCGGTTGGGGTTTTCCCATGGTTCCATCCTTTCGATCGAGCGGACCGTGTTGCCCGCTTCATCTACATGACGGAGCCGATTTCGGTTCTCGACAGCTCGCACGAGATTTTCTGAAATTTCTCGGCGAAGGTTCGGTCAGATGGAGTACTGCACTGCCGCCCGGGCGGCGATATTCGGTTTGATCAGCTCCTCGATCATTCGCAGGTGGCCGTCCTCGGTGGCGTATTCGCGGTACGCCTCGACCGATTCGAAGTCGCCAACAACGACGTAGTCGAAGTTGCCTTCGTTGATGCCAGCGTCGGGTCCGTGGTCGTATCGGGTCACGCACTCCAGGGTTGCGAGGCGGTCGAGCTCAGCTGAGATCGCCTCTTTCGTACTCTCCTGAACATCGTCGGCCCACCGGAACATCACGCAATGACGGATCATCTTCCGATCCTAGGGGTCGGCCAGCGGTCACGAGAAGAACACCCGATCCCTCAGGTCGCTGAACGGTGGGTCTAGGGGTTGCTCCAGCCCCACTAGGTGAGACCGCTTGGTGGTGGGCCGAAGCGGCGGAGGGCGACGTCTCGTAGCGCCAGTAGTCGACCGCGAGTAGTCCAGTACTCGGTGCGGACCGATGGTTGAACCAACCCCCGTAGCAACTGTCCGATCGACAGCACGGTTCGGACGATGGTGGGGCCCAGACCAAAGTGTTTGTTCACCAGCAACAGCGTGTTTCGTTCCATGAGGTAGCCAGCGACGGGGCGAGGGGTGCTGACCCGGGGATTGAACACCCGGGCGCCTCGTACCAAACCCACCTCCCACCCGGCGGCCTTCGCCCGCAGTCCCAGATCGGCTTCTTCGCAGTAGGTGAAGAATCGGGGGTCGTAGAGCCCGACCTGCTCGAGGCAGGTTCGACGGGCCATGAACATAGTGCCGTGGGGATAGTCGCACGGTTCGAGTCCAGACTCGCCTGCCGGGTCGCCGAAGATTGGACCGAAGTTCCGGTCGACGATCGGGGTTAGCCCGTCGCCGACATCGGCGCTGACCAACCCCAATCGGGGGTTGCCGCTGGTGGCGGCGACCAGCGATTCGATCGTGTCGGCAGCCACCGTGACGTCGTGGGGGAGCGTAAGGCACCAGTCGGTCGTCCCGTGGTCCAGCCAGTGTTGCCACCCCCGATTGGTGGCTGGTCCGAACCCTTCGTTCGTCATGTTCTCGATAAGCCGACAGGCAGTTGAGGATCCCTCGCTCGCGGCTCGGACCATCGCTAGCTCGCTCGGCTCACTGGCGTTGTCCACCACCACGATCGACCCAACGTGGGGATCCGCATCGAGCCAATCGATGGTTGCGGCGCAGGAAACCCCCTGATTCCAGTGCACGACCACAGCAGAAAGCGTGGCATCGAGCACCGCTCCAATCTATGCGGTTGGCGAATCTATGCAGTCTGTGCGTCGGATGGGGGAGGATCGGTGGCCGCCCCCGCGAAGGCCTGCGCCTTTTCCAACCAGTCCAATGCCAACGGTGTCGCGGTCAGGTTGGTGTCGTGGACATTCCGCCGCTGGGTCACCACGAGGCAGAAATCCTCGGCCGTGCCAGAAACGGTCTCGGCGGCACCGTCGGCCCCGTACTGCCACTGCGCTCCCGACGGCGCCTCCAGGGTGACTTGCACGTCACCCTCAGGTACCTCGAGCCCCCGATTCATGTACGTCCAGCCTCTGGTGATGACACCGAGCTGTGCGATATGGCGGATTCGATCCGTGGCTTCTCGGGAGGCGCCCACCGCGTCAGCCACGTCCTGACCGTGGGCCCAGCACTCCATGAGCCGAGCCGTCAGGAACGATTTGGACCCCATCGATGGTCCGTACCAGACCACCCGGGTGTCGTTCTTCAGGGTGCTGCCGGCCTCGGCCAGCAGCGATCGGCCGTGCCGCCACCGGTTCAGCCGGTCGGCGGGATTCGCCGAGCGGAAGTCACCGAGCGTTGCCTCATCGGCGGCCTCCTCGCCTCCGGTCATCTGGGCCATCAATTCGGCGACGCTGGCCTTGAATCCGTCGGGATCCGTGATGGCGAGAGCTGCCGTGGTGTCGAAGTAGGTGAGGTGCCCGATCTGATCGGTCACCGACCACCGTGGGCTTGCGGTTGCAAGGTCCCACTGCTCACCGCTGAGCGGGGCGACGAGATCGTCGAGCGCCGACTGTTCCGCTTGAAGGTCGGAGAGAACTTCTGAGACGTCCACGCCCCGAACGGTACCATTTGCTTTCGTGGAGTACCGCACTTCCTAAGATCGGACTACGGTGACGACGTGAGCACGATCGGCACGCCAATCCGAAGCCGTCTCGACACTTCGACGCCCGAGTACCAGGCGAACCTGGCCGCTATGCAGGCGCTATGGGCCAACGTTGCAGATGAGTTGTCGAAGCTCCCGACGATCGGAGGTCAGCGTTACGTCGACCGTCATCGTCGCCGGGGCAAGATGCTCGTACGGGAACGCATCGAGGCTCTCGTCGACCCTCACACACCGTTTCTCGAGCTGAGCCCATTGGCGGGTTGGGGAACGCAGGATCCGATCGGTGTCGGAGTGGCCTGTGGCATCGGTGTGGTCGAAGGCGTCGAGTGTGCGATCACCGGTTCCGACATGACCTACCGGGGCGGTTCGTCGAATCCCTCGACTCTGGCAAAGGCAGCCCGATTCCACGAGATCGTGCGGGAAAACCGGCTACCCCACATCATCCTCCAAGAGTCCGCCGGAGCCGACCTGCCGCGACAGGCCGACATCTTCGTCCCCGGCGGACGTCAGTTCCGGAATCTCACCCAGATGTCGCAGATGGGTATCCCGAGCATCACGATCGCGTTCGGTCCCAACACTGCGGGCGGTGCTTACGTGCCGGGCATGAGTGACTACACCGTCTTCGTGAAGGAACGTGGTACCGCCTACCTCGGTGGACCGCCGCTGGTGAAGATGGCGATCGACGAGATCGTCGACGAGGAGACCCTCGGTGGCGCCGAGATGCACAGCCGTACCAGCGGGTTGTCGGACTACCTCGCAATGGACGAGATGGATGGGTTGCGTCACGCCCGCAAGATCATCCGTCACCTCGGGTGGAAGAAGTTGGGTCCGGGACCGACTGAACCCGACGATCCGCCGCTCTATGACGCTGCCGAACTCGCCGGCGCAGCTTCGGCCGACGTGCGTATCCCGTTCGACATCAAGGAGGTCTACGCCCGGGTGCTCGATGGCAGCAGGTTCGAGGAGTTCAAACCCCTCCACGGAGACAAGCTGGTGTGCGGTTGGGGATCGATCCACGGCTTCCCGGTTGGTGTCATTGGCAACAACGGGATTCTCTTCTCTGAAGAGGCCCGCAAGGGTGCGCAGTTCATCCAGATGTGCAATCGCACCAACACGCCGCTGGTCTTCATGCACAACATCACCGGTTTCATGGTCGGTTCCAAGGCTGAACAGGGCGGCATCATCCGCAACGGCGCCAAGCTGATCAATGCGGTGTCCAACAGCACGGTCCCGCACTTCAACCTGATGGTCGGAGCCAGCTACGGCGCTGGCAACTACGGCATGGCCGGGCGAAGCTACGACCCGCGCTTCATCTTCAGTTGGCCCAACCATCGGATCGCCGTGATGGGTCCAAAACAGCTGGCGGGGGTGATGGAGATCGTCGCTCGCAACGCCGCCGCGGGTCGTGGAATCGAGGTTGACGAGGAACAACTGGCGGCCCAGACCGCCGGGTTGGAGGCGATGATCGAAGAAGAGTCGACCGCTCTGTTCTCGACCGGTCGGTTGTGGGACGACGGCATCATCCATCCCGCCGACAGTCGCACGGTTCTCGGTATGGCGATCTCCGCGGCTCACAGCAACGAGATCGTCGGCGCCACCGACTACGGAATCTGGAGGCACTGATGCCCACTTCCGCTCGCCTCCGCTCGTTCCTCGCTCCCGGGTCGCTCCAGACTCGCTGTCGCTCAAACAACGGCGTTGCTCGATGCGAGCTGCTCCGTCCCTCCGCAGCCCATAACAGGATGCGGTGCTCTGTCGATCGTGGAGGCTCATTGTGATTAACAGAGTGCTGATTGCCAATCGGGGGGAGATTGCGATCCGGATTGCTCGGACGTGTCGATCGATGGGTATCGAGACCGTGGGCATCTACTCCGAACCCGACCGTCACGCACTCCACGTCGATGCGATGGACCTTGCGGTCTCTCTCGGTGGGGAGACCGCGGCCGAGTCCTACCTCCGACTCGAGGCGGTGATCGACGCCGCCGTCGCCACCGGTTGCGACGCCGTTCATCCGGGATACGGATTCCTCGCCGAAAACGCCGACGCGGCCGAGGCGGTCATCGCGGCCGGAATGGTGTGGGTTGGCCCCACGCCGGATCAGATTCGGCTTCTGGGCGACAAGGTGCTGGCGAAAAAGGCTGCGGTCGAAGCCGGGGTGCGGACGACCGAGATCATCGAGTGTGCACCCGGCTCGACCCCGCCCGGCGTGACGTACCCCGCACTGGTCAAGGCCGCGGCTGGCGGCGGTGGGCGTGGGATGCGAATCGTGGAATCGGAGGACGGGCTCAGTGATGCGATCGAAGGCGCGTCGCGCGAGGCCGAAGCGGCGTTCGGCGACGGCACGGTCTTCATCGAGCCCTACATAGAAAACGGTCGACACGTCGAGGTTCAGATTCTGGGCGATGCCCACGGGGCCGTGATCCATCTGGGCGAACGCGACTGTTCGGTCCAACGGCGCAATCAGAAGGTCATCGAGGAATCGCCGTCACCCGGAATCTCAGCCGAGGTTCGGCAGGCCCTGCTCGACGGCGCCATCGCGCTGGCGTCTTCGGTCGGATACCAGAACGCCGGCACCGTCGAGTATCTGGTGGGGGAGGGGGACGACGCTCCGATCACCTTCCTTGAGGTCAACACCCGATTGCAGGTTGAGCACCCGGTTACCGAGGCGGTCACCGGCCTGGATCTGGTCGAACTGCAGCTGCGGGTGGCAGCCGGGGAAGAGCTCGGACTGACCCAGGACGACGTCACCTTCACCGGCCATGCGATCGAGGTGCGGGTAGTGGCCGAAGATCCAGCCGCAGCGTGGATGCCCTCGACCGGCACCATCGACTTCCTCGAATTCGGTTCGAACCTTCGAATCGATTCCGGTTTCGTCGCCGGGTCCGGCGTTTCGGTTCACTACGACTCGATGTTGGCGAAGTTGATCAGCCACGGGCCTGACCGGGCGACCGCAGTTCGTCAGATGCGAGCCGGACTTCGTCGCTCCCTCGTGTCGGGTGTGCACACCAATCTGGCCATGTTGGAAGCCACGATGGGCGAGTCAACGTTCGTCGAGGGAGCAGCCACAACGTCCTATCTCTCCGATCACCCGGGCGGCCCGTCGTCGGATCCGCCGCTCGATGCCGATGCGTTGTTGATCGGAGCGGTAGCCGCCCACGAATTTTCCGCTCGACTTCACGATTCCGTCACCGGCTTCGCTCCGTCCGGGTGGCGCAACGTGTTCACCAACGGTGAACGTCAGACCTGGCGCATCGACGGCAACGATGTCGAGACCGAACTGCTGATGTGTCACGACTATGCCGACGTCCTAATCGGCCCGTGGCCCACCCCAACCGACGACGGCAGTCTCAGCGACGACATGCGCCGTCGAGCGTCGATTCGTTTCCTCCACCGCACGCGCGGGCATCAGGTTGTCGAAATCGATTCCGTGCGTTTCGTCTTCGATACAGCGCTCGTGGGTGATGTCGTTCACGTTCGCTCCGCCGTTGGGTCGGCGTCGTTTGAATTGCAGGCGGCCTTCCCGGATACCGAGATGGCGGTGATGGGGGGAGGCCCGATCTGCCCCCTTCCCGGAACCGTGATCGCAGTGAACGTGGCCGAGGGCGACTCGGTCACCGAGGGGCAATCGTTGATGGTGATCGAGGCGATGAAGATGGAACATCAGATCACCGCCGCCACAGACGGCGTGGTCACCACGGTTCATTTCGCAACGGGCCAAAGGGTCGACCAGGGCGACCTTCTGGTCACCCTCGACAGCCCTCCATCACAATGAGGAACGAAGCGACCCGGGAGCGAGGCACGAGCGGAGGCGAGTGGTGTGGGTGGCAGGGGAGGAAATCGACTTGATTGAGCGAAGCGAGAACGAAGCGACCCGGGAGCGAGGCACGAGCGGAGGCGAGCGGAGTCATATAACGATCGCGAACTGTTCGGGTTTCTTTGGGGATCGGCCCTCGGCGGCAGTCGAGATGGTGGAGGGCGGGCCCATCGATGTTCTCACCGGCGACTGGCTGGCGGAACTGACCATGTTGATTCTGAGTCGAATCCGGGCTCGTCGGCCCGGCGGTGGGTTCGCCAGCACATTCGTGCAGCAGATGGAACAGGTGATGGGCACCTGTCTCGATCGGAACATCAAGGTGGTGGCCAACGCTGGAGGATTAGACCCCGCCGGTTGTGCCGAGGCGGTTGCCGAGGTCGCATCCACGCTTGGTCTCAATCCCTCGATCGCGTTCATCACCGGCGACGATCTAATGCCTCGCATCGACGAGTTGATCGGTGGCGGCTCACTCCAGCCGTTCGACGAATCGATCCCGGTCGGAGATCCCGAGAAGATACTCACCGCCAACGCCTACCTGGGATGTTTCGGCATCGTCGATGCGTTGTCGGCCGGTGCGGACATCGTGGTCACCGGTCGGGTGACAGACGCTGCGGTGGTGTGTGGTCCCGCGACATGGCACCACGGTTGGTCGCCGGGTGACCTCGACCAGCTTGCGGGAGCTGTCGTGGCGGGCCACGTGATCGAATGTGGAGCCCAAACGACCGGCGGCAACTACAGCTTCTTCACCGAGATCGAGGGCCGTAACGAAATCGGCGGTCGAGCCCGTTTCGGTTTCCCCTTCGCAGAGATCGCAGCCGATGGGTCATCGGTGATCTCGAAACACCCCGGGACCGGGGGAGAGGTGAGTGTCGGGACCGTCACGAGCCAGCTCCTCTACGAAATCGGCGGTCCCCGCTACCTGGGGCCGGATGTGACGGCCCGTTTCGACACGATCGAGATCGAGCAGGCGGGGCCGGACCGGGTGCGGCTGTCGGGGACCAAGGGAGAACCTCCTCCCTCCACCCTGAAGGTGGCGACGAACGAGATGGGCGGATACCGGAACAGCTTCAGCGTCGCCCTGACCGGTTTGGACATCGAGGAAAAGGCGGCACTGGCCAGCTCCACGTTCTGGGATGCGTTTGTACTGCAGCCTGACGACTTCGACTTGATCCATGATGAGGTCGTCCGATCCGATCAGCCCGACCCCGAGACCCAGGCCCAGGCGACCGCGGTGTGGCGGGTCACGGTAAAGGACGCCGACGAGAAGAAGGTGGGGCGAGCATTCAGCGACGCCATGATCCACACCGCCCTCGCCAGCATCCCGGGAATGTACGGGCTGGGCAGTGGGCCCTCCGGGGCATCGCCGTACGGGGTGTACCGACCGGCCGTCGTTTCGGCGTCGCTCGTGCCGCAGTTCGTGCACCTCGACGGATCCGTTCAGATGGTGGAATCGGCCGCACCACCGGCGCCGCAACCGGCCAAACCGGGCGAGCCCATGTCCGCAGTGGGGATCGACTGGGGGCCAACCACGGCGAGGCCGCTGGGAACGATCGCCGGCGCACGTTCTGGCGACAAGGGCGGACATGCCAACGTCGGGGTGTTCGTTCGGAGCGACGAGGCGTGGCGTTGGCTCCACTGGTACCTGACCGCGGAACGGTTGCAATTGTTGTTGCCCGAGGCCGAACCGGAATCGGTTGAGCGGTATGTGTTTCCCAACCTTCGATCGCTCAACTTCGTGCTCCGAGATTTCCTTCAGGAGGGGGTGGCGGCATCGACCCGTTCGGACCCTCAGGCGAAGGCGCTGGGTGAGTGGCTGCGGTCCCGCATGGTGGAAATTCCGGACATTTTGTGAGTATCTCTAACTACTGACGGGTTGTAAGGCAAACGTCACAAGGTTTCCACGATGCGGGTCCACCCCTGCTCAGGGCTGTGAACTGGGCGTAGTGACGTGGGTGATCGTGCTCGACATCTGGGGGTTTGGCATGCAATTCGCGCTCACGGTCGCCTATGGTCGGAGTGGCATTCGGCACAGCTGACACAGCTGTGCCCTCACTAACGGGAGACAAAATAGTGAATTGGAAACTCTTCGATGCGGCCCGCCGCGACGTAGGACCGATCGAACTGGACCTGATTGAGTCCTACGCACAGGGAAAGGTCTCTCGTCGTAACTTCGTAAAGCGGGGGACCATCATCGGCCTGTCCGCCCCCTTCATGGGCGCCATCATCGCAGCCTGTGGTGGTAGCTCCAGCGAGGGCACGGCAACAACCATCGGTGGCGGCGACGACGGTGGCACCACCACAGCCGCACCCACGACCGCTCCCGCCCCCAGTGGCGGCGCCGGTGGCAACGTCATCGTCGGCATCCAGGAAGGTGACGCCAACTCCGGCCTCGACCCGGTCCAGATGCTAGACCTCGGTACCTACTGCGTCATCCACCAGTGCTTCGAGCCGCTGGTTGGCCTCGGAGCCGACGGCAACATCGACTCCACCGGCCTCGCCGAGAGTTGGGAGCCCAACGCCGACGGCTCGGTGTGGACGTTCACCCTCCGTGACGGCCCGGTTTGGAGCGACGGTATGCCAGTCACCTCCGCCGACGTGGCCGCCACCATGGACCGTCAGGTTGAGTTCGGCAACTCCGGTCTCGCTGGCGTTATCGAAACCGGATCGACTGACAGCTCCGACCCCAAGAAGGCCGTCATCACGCTCGTCGAGCCCAACGGCAACTTCCCGGTTCTGGTCTCGATCTTCAACCCGCAGACGGTCATCACTCCGGCCGACTACAGCCTCGGAACCACACTTGACGCCCGGCCCGAGGGCACGGGCCCGTTTGTGTTCGAGAGCTTCGACGCCACCAACTTCGTGGTCAAATTCAGGCGGAACGAGAACTGGTGGGCTGGTGTGCCCAACTTCGAGACCGCCGAACTGCGCGGCTTCACCGACGTCGGAACCGCCGTCACCGCCATGACCGCCCGCGAAATCGACATCATCCAGAACTTCAGCGTCATCGGCGGCGAAGGCCTGCTTGCCGACAGCAACTTCACCGTGCTCGAGCCGCCGTCGTCCAACCACCGTCAGCTGTGGTTCAACACCCAGCAGGGTGACTTCACCGACAAGCGTCTGCGTCAGGCTGTCGGCTGGACTCTCAATCGTGAACAGATGGTCAGCGTTCTGTACGCCGGAAGGGCTGTGATCGGCAACGATCATCCGATTCTTTCGACCCTGCCCTTCTTCGACGAGTCGGTGACCCCGCAGCGCACTGTCGACATCGACATGGCCAAGCAGCTCATGAGCGATGCCGGCGTAGACACCATTAACAGCGTGTTCGAGGGCGGCAACATCGGTGAGGTTCCCGAGCTCGCCGGCATCGTGGCAGCCAACGCTGCGGCGGCCGGAATCAACCTCACGGTCAACATCCAAGACAACAGCACCTTCTACGGCGCTGCCTGGTGCCCGGGGGCCAATGAGTCCGACAACACCCTGCCGTGCGACGGTTCCGCCTCGTTCGGAGCGGTCGATTATGGCCACCGCCCCGTACCGGATATCTTCCTGTCCTCGGCTTTGGCCACCGGCGGTGTGTGGAACTCTTCGAACTTCGCTAACGCCGAGTTCGACGGACTTCTCTCGGACTACCGGACCGCAGTTGATGTCGAGGGTCAGAAGAGGGCCATCGGCGCCATCCAGGTGCTGATGCACGACGAGCAGCCTGCGCTGTACGCCGCCTTCTTCAACTTCCTCGCCGGCCACGACAACAGCGTGTCCGGTGTTCAAGCGACTGCGCTGGGTCATATCCAGCTCGGTCGGGCCTCCAAGGCCTAAGAAGTCAATCCGCCTTAGGGCGGAGAATACAGTTGGGTCGGGGAGTGAATCTCCCCGACCCGACGGTCGCTAGTTTCTCGTTGTTCTACGTTCGGAGTTTCTATGGCTCGTCTTATCGCCCGACGGCTACTGCTCTCGGTTCTCACTCTCTTCATTCTTCTGATCGCGGTCTTCCTGCTCACACGGGTGTTCCCATCTGACATCGCCCGTCAGCTAGCTGGTCCGTTCGCTCCGCAGGCTCGAGTGGACCTCCTCAACGAGGAACTTGGTCTACTCGACCCCTTACCTCAGCAGTTCGGACGTTTGCTTCAGGACGTGTTCTCGCTGGGGTCCGGCGACTCCTTCAGTCAGCCTGGCGTGTCGGTTCGGGAACTGATCCTGCCGGCGCTGGGCAACTCGGCCAAGCTCGTAGGACTGTCGATGCTGCTGTTCCTGCCCCTTTCGATCGCGGGCGGAATTCTGGCCGGCCGCCGTAAGGACTCCCGTCTCGACCGGTTCATCGTTTCGTTCGGACTGGCCAGCGCCTCGATTCCCGACTTCGTGTCGGGCGTGATCCTGCAGTTCATCATCGGCATCCAGTTGGGCTGGCTGCCAGCTACCTCCAGTTCGGTCCCACCAGATGCTGGCTTCTTCACCAGTCTCCGATTCATCCTTCTTCCAGCGCTGGCCATCGTCCTGGTGTATTTCGGCTACATCGCCCGCATCACCCGGGCCGGCGCCATTCAGGTCTTCGAGGCGGACTACACCCGAACCGCCTATATGAAGGGCCTCTCGCCGTTCAACGTGATCCGTAAGCACGTTCTGCGCAATGCGCTCCAACCCACCGTGGCAGTCACCGGCACCCAGATGGGCTACCTGTTCGGTGGGCTCGTCGGTCTCGAGACCGTGTTCAACTACCCGGGTCTCGGCGGTCTCATCTTCAAAGCAGCGAAGGCGCCTGATCTACCGGTCCTGCAGGCTGGCGTGCTTACCGTTGCGGTGATCTTCATGCTGGCCACGCTTACCGCCGACCTATTGATCGCTTGGATGAACCCCCGGGCTCGCAACGCTCTGGAGGGCGCATGACCGACATAGTGAATTCCGCCGACGGAACCCAGGGCGACGACGACATTTCGATCGAGCCCGAGGCCATCCCGATGTCCACAGCTCCCGCTCAGGACCGCAAGACGGTTCGACGGGAACAGCGCAAGCAACTCTTGCGGGACCCCAGTTTCGTCATTGGCTTTTCCATCGTGATGTTCTGGATCCTGTGCGCCATCGTTCCTGAACTCTTTACAACCCAGTCGCCCGACGTCGGCGTTGTGACCGACGACGGTCGATTCCTCTCTCGCACGGCACCGGGTGGAGATGCATGGTTCGGAACCGACGCAATCGGTCGCGACGTGTTCACGCGGGTGATCTTCGGTGCCCGTAGCGTGCTCACCACGGCGCCAGTCGCCGCTGGTCTGGCAGTCGCTGTGGGAGCGATGCTCGGCCTTCTCATGGGTTATTTCCGGGGCTGGGTCGACGAGGTAATTAGCCGGGTGAGCGAAGCCTTCCTTTCCCTGCCGGTCGTGCTCCTCGCCATCATGGTGCTGGTCGTGTTCGGCGCGTCGAACTTGGTGATCATCCTCACGGTTGCCGGTCTGTTTACGCCGGTCGTTGCCCGAACGGTTCGAAGCGCGGTTCTGGCCGAGTCCCAATTGGACTACGTGACCTCGGCCAAACTCCGGGGCGAGCCCGCCTGGTTCGTAATGGGCCGGGAGATCCTCCCCAACATCACCAACATTCTGGTAGTCGAGTTCACGGTTCGGGTCGCCTACGCGATCTTCACGATCGCCACGTTGGCCTTCCTCGGGTTCACCTCCGATGCGCTGAAGGCTGACTGGGGCAACGATATTGCCAACACGTACACCCTGATCCAGGCCGGTCAATGGTGGCCGACCATCTTCCCCTCTATCGCCATCGCCACCCTCGTGATCGGCGTGAACCTGGTTGCAGACTCTCTCGATAAGGCGCTGAAGGCATGACCGTTCTCGAACCAACAACTCCGATCGATCGCGGCGATCCGAACACCGCCGCTCTGGCCATCGACAACCTGCATCTCGCTTATCTGGTTCGGGGAAAGCCTCGCGAGGTGCTCCGTGGTGTCACCTTCCAGGTTCGGCCCGGCGAGGCGTTCGGTCTTGTGGGCGAGTCTGGCTGCGGTAAGTCGACCACCGCCTACGCGGCTCTTCGTTACATGCCCGACAACGGCAGGATCACTGAGGGTCGCGTTCTGGTCAACGGCCAGGACGTCACCGACATGTCCAACAAGGAACTCCAGACCTTCCGGGCGACCCAGGCATCCATGGTGTACCAGGACCCCGTTCAGGCAATGAACCCGTCGCTGAAGATCGGCGAACAGGTGGCCGAGTGTTTCACAATCCTTGGCCACGACGATGACGTCGCCGACGACAAAGCGCTCGAAGCGCTGAAGAAGGTTCACATCGCAGCTCCTGCCAGCGTGTTGGATCGCTACCCGCATCAGCTTTCGGGCGGAATGCTCCAACGTGTGGTTATCGCCATGGGTCTGGCCAAAGATCCGCGTCTCCTCGTACTCGATGAGCCGACCACCGGCCTCGACGCCACGGTGGAAGCCGAGGTGCTCGACCTGGTTCGCGAACTTCGACACACCACCCAGGCTGCAGTGCTGCTCATCGCCCACAACCTCGGCGTCATCCGCACAATGTGTGATCGGGTTGGCGTGATGTATGCCGGCAAGATGGTCGAAGAGGCCACTGCCGATGAGCTGTTCCAGCAGCCTCGCCACCCGTACACCATCGGGCTGATGAATGCGATCCCACGCGCCGGTCTTCGGAAGACTGACCGGGCGCTGTCCACAATTTCCGGCAACATGCCGAGTATCGGAACTGAGCTTCCCACGTGTGTCTACGTGGATCGCTGTCCGATAGCATCCGACACCTGCCGCACCGAGGCGCCGCCGCTGGTAGCGCTGAACGATGGCCGCTGGACCCGTTGCCACCACAGCGACTTGGTGGACGCCATCACCGAGCCGGATGCGGTCGCTTCAGAGGTTCAACTGTCTGATCGTCGAGTGATCGAACTGAACGGTGTCTCCAAGACATTCCGTCAAGGAGGCAATGACATTCCTGCACTCGTATCGGTTGACTTGGGGTTCGCCGAAGGCGAGACCCTCGGCCTCGTAGGCGAGTCAGGTTCGGGCAAGTCGACGTTGGCCAAGACCATGCTCGGTGTCCACGGAGCCGACGAGGGTGGTTCGATCACCCTCGATGGCAAGCCGATGAAGGGCAAGGCCACCGATCGTCGAGACGAGGCGATCCGGGCCATCCAGATGGTGTTTCAGAACCCCGATTCGGCCCTCAACCGCGCATGGACGGTGCGCAAGATCCTGCACCGCACAGTTACCCGGCTCACCCCGATCTCAGGTGACGCAGCCCACAAACGGGTCAGCGAAATCGCCGAGGCCATGCGTCTGTCAGAGCATCATCTCGACATGCGGCCCCGGCAGCTTTCGGGTGGTCTCAAGCAGCGTGTCGCTATCGCCCGTGCCTTTGCGGGCGATCCCCGGGTCGTGGTGTGCGACGAACCAACCTCGGCCCTCGATGTATCGGTTCAGGCCGCCATCCTCAACCTCCTCGCCTCGCTGCAACGAGACGAACGAACCAGTTACCTCTTCATCACCCACGACATCGGTGTCGTTCGGTATCTCGCCGACCGAATCGCCGTGATGTATGTGGGACGAATCATGGAGAAGGGGTACACGGACGACGTCTTCAACGGCCCGGTCCACCCCTACACCGAGGCCTTGCTGTCAGCAGTTCCATCTGTCGACGGCATCGCCAAGGACCGTATTCCGCTCGATGGCGACATTCCCTCACCGGCGGACCCGCCTCCCGGTTGTGTGTTCCACACCCGCTGCAAGTACTCGATTCCGGGTACATGCGACGTGGAGATCCCGCCGACGATCACCGTTTCGGAACGTCACGAGATCACGTGCCACCTGCCGATCGAGCAGTTGCCGACACCGGTCACCATCAAGGCGTCCAACAACTAGCGCTCTCACCTGCGGCGAGAGTGCCGAAGGTTGCCTAGTTAGAGGGTCCGACGACCTATAGAGGATTTTGGCTCTGACGCGCCATCCTTGATGGTCGGAGCGGCTCACCCAACCGTCGCTTCCATACTTCCAAGCGGAGGGAAGACTCAACCATGGCAAGTGCCACCGTGCAACAGACAACACTCCCACCGGAGTTGCGGCTCACCCACTTGAAGCAGCTCGAAGCTGAAGCGATCCACATCATTCGTGAAGTGGTCACTCAGTTCGAAAAGCCCGTGATGCTCTACAGCATCGGCAAGGACTCCTCGGTTCTGCTTCATCTGGCCCGCAAAGCTTTCAGCCCGGGCAAGATCCCATTCCCGCTGCTCCACGTGAACACCACGTGGAAGTTCCGGGAAATGATCGAATTCCGTGATCAGACCGCCAAAGACCTCGGCATCGAGCTGATCAGCTGGACGAACCAGGAAGGCATCGATCAGGGCATCAACCCGTTCGACCATGGTTCCAAGAACTACACCGACATCATGAAGACCCAGGCCCTCAAGCAGGCCCTCGACGCCGGCGGCTACGACGCGGCGTTCGGTGGCGCCCGCCGAGATGAAGAGAAGAGCCGAGCCAAGGAGCGGGTCTTCAGTTTCCGTGACAAGAAGCACCGCTGGGACCCCAAG
>CALGOA010000050.1 GCA_937958015.1 uncultured Acidimicrobiales bacterium
GGCGGGCTTTCTGTCGGACAGCAGTACTGGGTCGGCGTTGATGCTGCGACCGTTCTACCCCCGTCCGGCACGACCGGCGTTGGGGTACCACTAGCCGAGCAGACGTATGGCCCGGCGGGCTCGGTGTCCGATGCTGTCGGCACTCTGACCGGTTCAGCGGGACCGCTGTATGGAGGCCGCGATCCGGTCCTGAGCGACGTGCCCGCCACCCTCATCGAAGCCGACCACCTAGCGTTGATGAGTCCCGGTGACCCCGTTGGGGAGTTCGGTTTCAGCTTCAATGTCGTCACGAACACCGAGCCGACACAGGTACAGGGATCGATCTACCAGTTCGTGGCCAACGCCAATGGCGAGAACGGTCCCAACGCAATGCGGTTCGTACCGGCCGTCGCAACGAACGCGACCGGTGCCGGCGCCAACTGGTGGCGGGTGAACGGCACCACCGATCTCGTCGTCTCCGATGCTCTCACGGCTATCGACGGCACCGTCTTCGACCCGGCCGGAAACGTCACCGACTCCAATCCGGGCAAGCTTTCGGCAAATGCCGGCGCAACGGTGGGAACCCGAGGAGCCACGCTCACGGGCGTCGATCGACCGGAATTGCAGCTCGATGGTCGGATCATCTTCGAGGGGGCGAGTGGACTCACACCGTTCCAATCGGAGGTCCGAGATGTCCACGTGGGGTCGGGCGTCGGCTCGCCGAGCGTCGAGGTCAACGGCATCTCGGGCGGGACCATCCCCGAGATCGTTGTGTCCGGTGTGGTGACCGGCACCGTAGATCCCACCTCGATCGCAGGCAGTGCAGTCACCCGCTTCGCGGCGGTGTCGATTGATTGGAGCCCGGCGTCCCGGATCGAGAACAGTTTCTTGGGCCCGGTGACCGATAACCTGATCATCGTCAACGAGAGCCCCGCCGTCACCCTTACCAACACCGAACTGGCCGGTGCGGGACTTGATGGGTTCAACGCCAACCCTGGATCCGAGGGAATGGTGGTGACCGGCAACCTCCTGTCGGCAGTCGATGACTACTGCATCGACTCTTTTCAGGATGGGCTAACGGTGTCGGACAACACTTTTGCAAACTGCGGCGATGGGGCGGGTCAGTCGGGCGGTATTCGGGTGGGCGACGGCAACGCAACCATCCGCTTCAATCGGTTCGAGAACAATGATGGTCCTGGAATTATCGTTGCCGGTGAGAACAACTCAATGGGTCGCGATCGAGGGCTTGCGCTGATCTCACAGAACGAGTTCCTCGGAAACACCGGGATTTCGATCGATCTCGCTGATGCGACCAACGACAACCTTGCCAACGGCGACGGAATCACCGAGAACAACGGCGCGCTGAACGTATCGAGCGGAAACCTGTCCCAGGAGTATCCCGTCATCACCGACGTCGTCGATGCCGGGGGCGGAACCGTCGACGTCATCGGCACCGCGTGCGGCAGCTGTGTGGTCGAGATCTATCGATCCGAGTCCGGGGCCGGCGATACCAATCCAGCGACGCTGGTTGCTCACGGCGAAGGTGCCGAGTTCCTGGGGTCGGGGCCGGTGGATGGCAGTGCAGTGTTCTCGATCAACATTCCTGCAACCGGTCTGACCCAGATCACCGCGACCGCCACCGGCAGCGGACTCACTAGCGAGTTCGCCCCCAACTATCCACTTCGAAACCTGAGCGGCCGGGTCCTGCTGGACCCGAACAGCGACGCTGACCTCAGTGACGGCACACCGATAGCTGGCGTGACGGTGCGGGTCTATCGCGACGTCGCCACCTCGGGTGGTCTCGAAGTCCCAACCGGAGCCGACACACTCGAAGCAACGTTGACCACCGATGCCACCGGCCGGTGGAGTTATCCCGACGCCCTGTCCGGCTTCTACTGGGTATCGGTGGACTCTCGCACGATCGCACCCACCACCCTCAACGGCGGTTCGTTGGCAACCGATGCCTGGGCCGAACAAACCGCTGGTCCCGCAGGCAGTCTCCGAACGACGCCAACAGGCACGGAAGCGACGACGGTCGATGGTCCCGTAATGGGAGGGCGTTCGATTCAGTCCGACTTCCCAGCAGACCCGACGACAGCGGAACACATCCTCAGGATCGATGCGGATTCGCCCCGGATCGATCTCGATACCGGGTTCTCGTTCAACCTCGTCACTGAATACGACGGTGGCGGACTGGCGGACCTCGCCCCCGGAGAAGGACGAACCGAGCAGGGGTCGGTTCGTCAGTTCATTCAGAACGCAAACGCCATCGCTGGACCCAACCAGATGCGCTTCATACCCACCAGTTCGCCGAACTCGTCGGGTGGACCCCACCAGTGGTGGACCCTCTTCGTTTTCAACAGCCTTCCGGCGATTGTCGACGCGGACACGGTGATCGACGGGCAGGCATTTCGATACGACCTTCCCGCTGCCACGTTCGATGCGACCGCCAGTCCGATCCGCGCTGCCACGACTGTCGGAGCGAACGGTCAGCCGCTCGATTCTGTGGATATCCCGGAACTGCAGCTCTGGGGCGATCGCTCCACCAACCCGAACATGGACGGCCTGCGTATGCGGGCTCCAGCGGGAACCGTGCGAAACCTCGGCATGATCGGCTTTCGCCATGGCGTGGAAGTCGGTTTCGGTGCCGGTGACACCACTTCGAGTGCAACGATCTCGGACAACGCGTTCGGCGTCGACTTCGCGAACGGCGGTGACCCCGGTGCCTCAAATCGGCTCGATCGGGGCGTCGTCATCAACGGTGGTGTCTCCTCGTCGGTGTCGGGCAACGTTGTGGCTTTCACGGCGAATAGCGGCGTCTCGATCGGCAGTGGTGCGTCGAACTTCGTGGTGAGCTCGAACTTCATCGAGCAAACCAGCCTGGCGTCGGTTGTCAATGACGGCATCATCGTTTCGGAGGACTCATCCGGGTCGATTGACGGAAACGAAATCACCGGCTCCAGGGCTTTCGCTATCGACCTGTTCAGGAACTCCGGGATCGTCACCATCACCAACAACACGCTGGATGGATTCGGCACAGCTGGCTCAGAGGAGGCTGGCGTCCGCGTCTTTGGCGTGCGTTCGGTCGTCCGAGACAACGTGATCCAGAACGGAGTTGGCTCGGGAGTTGTCGTCGTGGGCGAACCCTCCGGCAACACCGAACCCAGTCGCCCCGGCCTTGAAATCGACATCGGTGGGAACGTGTACGGGCCGTTGACCGCAGGTGCGAACCTTCCTGCGGCAATCGACCTTGCGAGCCCGGCGAGCCCCGAGATCGGTGACGGTCCGACCGCCAACGATGGCGCCGAACCCTGTGGGGTGTCACCTGGATACGGCAACCGGGGCCCGGACACTCCGACGATCGCAGTGGAGCGATCCGGTTCGAACTGGATCGTGACCGGAACTGCGTGTGCCGACTTCCGGATCGATCTCTACGTGGGTGACAACGGCACCGGTCTTCCCACGATTCCGGCCGCCGTCACGACCGCCAACGGTGCCGGGATCATCAACGCCACGGTGCCGATCGCAAACCCCGCGGCCCTCGCAGCGACCCACGCGACGGCCTCGCAGACCAGCCCACTCTTCAATACCTCGGAGTTCGGGGCTCCGGTCCTGATCACTCAGAATCAACCGCCTACGCTCACCAACCCCGGACCGCAGACCGCAACGGAGAACCTGCCGTTCACGCTGAACCCGGTGGGCTCGGATCCCGACAGTGCGCCGCTGGTCTGGAGTGCGACCAACATGCCTGCTGGCATGACCATCAATTCCGGCACGGGCCAACTGAACTGGACTCCGGGCGAGACCGACGGCGGAGCTGTCCTGACGATCACCCTCAGCCTGAGTGCCGGCGGGGACACCGTGCAGGAAACGTTCACCCTCACGGTGATCGAGGACGACCAACCCCCGGTGGTCAATCCGATCCCGGCCGGAACGGCAACGGTCGGATCCACGTCAACCCAGCCGGTGTCGGGATCGGACCCGGACACGCCGCCGGTAACCCTGACCTGGTCGTTGGTGGGCGTCGGACCGGATCCGGTGCCTGCCGGTATGACCATCGATCCGACCAGTGGAACGGTCAGCTACACCCCTCCCGTGGCGGGTACCTTCGCCGTCGAGGTGGTCGCTAGTCAGCCGAACAGCGTGTCCGGATCCACCGTCTGGAGCGTCACCGCATCCGATCCAATCGTCGTCCCGACCAACTCACCTCCCACCGTCACGCCGGTGCCCGATCAGAATGTGACCCTCGGCGACCGGGTCGAACTGACCGTCGCCGCCAGCGACCCCGATACTCCGCTCGTCTTCACCTTGCTCGCCGGCCCCCCGGGCATGACGATCGACGGCACGGGACGGCTCGTCTGGCCCGATGCCGACCCCGTGGGGGCCCAGAACGTGATCGTCCGGGTGAGCGACAGTGGGTCCCCGTCGCTGTCGACCGATGTCGCATTCACGATCACGGTGTCGACCCCCACCGTCACCCGCCCAACCCCTACCACCACACCGCCGAGTACCTCTACCAGCACCACCGTCGACACGACCACCACCACGGTTGACTCGACAACCATCACGGTTGACTCGACAACCACCACGGTTGACTCGACCACCACCGAGCCGACGTCGACCACGGACGGACCTACCACCACGGCGCCGCCGGTGACAACGCCGACGGTGCCGCCCCCCAGTGACCCCGTCGTGACGCCGCCGGCTCTCCCGGTCGATTCCGGAGTGGTGAACACCGTGGTGCCTCAGCTGCGGCCCCCGATCGAGGAACCGTTCGAGCCGACGATCTCGGTCACCTCGGGAATCGTCGGACTGCTCGAAGCACCCGGTTCGATCGACATCCCGCCCGTCACGGTCGGTCTGGCGGGAGCCTGGATCTTCATCCTCGGGGTCCCGCTGGTCCTGTGGGAACGTAAGCGCGCCGTCAGTGTTGTCGCCGGCATCGAGGCTGGCGAAAAGCTGCCGGTGTATGCCACCCGCAACAGCAGCTATCCATTCGCCTTCCTGCGGGCCGACGCCAACATGCTCTGGAGCAGCTATCGCTTCATGGGACTGGGCGAAGGCCTACGCGTAAAGGTGGAGTCGCCGGTCGGTCCGGTTTGGGTGGAACGCAAACACCTCCGACCTCTGCACGAACCGATCGCCTCCCGTCACCACTAACCGCAGCTCTACGTGAGGGCGGCGACGAGATCCGGCGTCTTCTGGTCGGCTCGACGACCCGCCCGTTCGGTTGTCACGACGAAGAAGATGAATCCGTAGATCGGTGCCGCGACCACCATCAGGATCTGAGCCCACAGTTCGGTCCGGGCGTAGGCGAGACCCAGCAGGATCGGACCGGCCGTGAGCAAGCCGACGAAGGCACCACCGAAGGTGAAGATGCCGCTGACACATCCCTGGCCCATGTCGCCTGAGGCGAATGGGTTGGGGTTGGTTTCGTCGGGCAGCAGTACCGGAGCCAGGGTGGAGGTGAACGCACCGGTTCCCGATCCGGCGAACCCCATGCCGATGCTGGCGGCAAGGGCGGCCGGTGCGAACCGCCATCCGCCGGTCCAGATCGAGGTCCCCAGAATGACGATGGTTGACGCACCGACCCCGAGGAGGAAGAACGCGATCGCCCGGCCTCGAAGGATGGTCTTCATCGTGTCGATCGCCAGAACCTCACCCCACAGAGCTCGCCCATCGGCACCGAGCAGATTGGATGAGGTGATTCCCGCGGTCAGGGCAGGGATGCAGCCGAACAGAACCGATGTGGGATTCCGGTCCAGGATCGCCAGAAGGAACGGCGCGCCGCCGATGATGAGAACTATGAACTGGGAGACGACCTGGACTCGATAGCGCGGATGGCGCCGCAGGTACCGAATCTCCTTGGCCAACACCGGTGCGTAGGGGCCGAGCCGGTGCAGCACCATGCCGGCCACACCGGTGGAGTCCATGAAGTGGGTTCGGCCGATCGAGTCGACGCCGCCTTCGGTTACCTCCGAGAGCGCCCGCTCCAGCGCAGCAATCCAGAACCATGCAACCGCCGCAGCCAG
Source organism: uncultured Acidimicrobiales bacterium (assembly GCA_937958015.1). GTDB lineage: Bacteria > Actinomycetota > Acidimicrobiia > Acidimicrobiales > SZUA-35 > JABDIY01. The sequence continues at coordinate 6,012 of CALGOA010000050.1, forward strand.
AAGCAGCGTTAGTGCTGTGGCCCCCATCGCCACGATAAGAGTGGAGCCGTCGCCGTTTCGTTGCATGGCTTCCAGCGCCCACCCGGTCCATCCTCCGGGAAGCCAACGCGCCACTCGGCCGCCCTGGGTGATGCGTTCGGTAGAGAATCCTGTGAAGAGGATCACCTGGGAGAGGATGCCGATTCCGCCGGCGAACAACCCGGCGAAGAGCATCACCATGTCGCGGCGATTCCGCTTTCGCAGGAGGTTGCCGATGACGGTTTGGACCCAGCGCGATAGCACCGACGCCAGCAACACCGTGGAGAATGCCGCCGTCAGTCCCACCAGGATCTGAAGTGGGCCGCCGGTCTTGAACGCCATTGCGAACAGCGGCAGGCCGACGGCGATCGGACCCGGTCCGATCAGATTGGCCAGCGCCATGCCGGGAGCGAGTTGGCGGGCCGGTACCGGAAACAGTGCCAGGCGGGTGGTGTCGATCGTTTCATCCGATCCGCCGAACAGCAGTGGACCGAAGGACCATGCGATCAGCAGCAGTGCTCCCATCAGAGGCAACAGCCCTGGTTGCACCCGATCGGCTCCTACCAGTCCGATGGTGACCATCGACGAAAACAGCAGGGCGAGGATGCTGAAGAGCACGAACGCAAGCGCCCCGTCGGTCTTGAAAACGTTGCGTAGAAGTCGCAGGCGCAACGTCACAAAGATCGCGATCATGGCCGCTCCGCAGGCACTGTTCTACAACCAGTCGAGGGTTCGGGCCGTGTGGGCATGTCCTACCGCGTCGGCAAAAACATCTTCGAGACGACGCCCGTTGCACACCTGCGCAGTGGGTCCGCTGGCGACGACACTTCCGGCGTGTACCACGGCCACGTGGTCACATAGTCTCTCCACAACCTCCATCACGTGGCTGCTGAAGACCACGGTGGCGCCGTTGTTAACCAGCTGGGTGAGGATCTCCCGCAACGCCCGAACCGATAGCGGATCAACACTCTCGAAGGGTTCGTCGAGAAAGAGAACAGAGGGTCGGTGCAGGATCGCGGCACCCAGCGCGATCTTCTTGCGCATGCCAGTGGAGTAGTCGAGCACGAGACGGCCGGCTGCATCCTCCAGGTCCATCACCTCGAGCAGTTCGTTGGCTCGGTGGCGGCACACGTCGCGTTCGAAACCCCGCAACAGTCCGACGTATTCGAGCAGTTCCTGGCCCGTGAGCCGTTCGAACAGGCGAAGGTCCTCGGGAACGACCCCGATCGTGGCTTTCACCGCTCGAGGATCGGCCCACACATCCATGCCGGCGACCCAGACGTCGCCGCCGTCTGGTCGAAGCAGGCCGGTCGAGATCTTCAACGTGGTCGATTTGCCGGCGCCGTTGGGGCCGACCAGACCGAAGAACGTTCCTCTGGGAACCGACAACGTCAGTCCGTTCACTGCGACCTTCTGACCAAAACTCTTGTAGAGGTTCCGGATGGAGACTGCAGCGTCGCCCTCGGGCGGACCCGAGTGGACGACCGGCGGAGGGGGAGTGGTGGTGGCGGGTTGGTCCGTCACGAATCCATCAGAGCCGCATAGCCGGGTTTGATGACGTTGTTGATCAGGTCGAGTCGCTCCTGGAATGGCCAGAAGCTGCTCTTCATCGCATTCACGGTGAGCCACTGCATGTCGCTGAGATCCCAATCGAAGGAGCGGCAGGACTTTTCGAACTCGTCGGTCATGCTTACGTCGCTCATCAGACGATTGTCGGTGTTCATCGTGACCCGGTACCTCAGCTCTCGCAGCAGTTTGATCGGGTGGCTCTCGTAGGTGTCGGCAGCCCCGGTGTTCACGTTCGAAGTGGGACACATCTCCAACGGGATTCGGCGATCCCGCACGTAGGCGGCCAGGCGCCCCAGAACCGGTTCGCCCTCCGAGTCGAAGGTGATGTCGTCGATGATGCGGACGCCATGGCCCAACCGTTCGGCCCCGCAGTACTGCAGCGCCTCATGGATGCTGGGAAGGCCAAACGCCTCGCCGGCATGGATCGTGATGTGGAAATTCTCCCGCATGATCAGCTGGAAGGCGTCGAGATGGATGGTGGGTGGAAACCCTGCCTCCGCGCCAGCGATGTCGAATCCGACCACACCCTGGTCGCGGTACTTCACGGCCAATTTGGCGATCTCGAGGCTGCGGGCTGCGGTTCGCATGGCTGTAACGAGGGTGCCGATGATGATGGGCTGCCCCGCCCGGGCGGCGTTCGCCATGCCGGTCCGGAACCCTGCCAGCACGGACTCGACGACCTCGTCGAGAGAGAGGCCCTTCTCGGTGTGGAGTTCGGGGGCAAATCGGATCTCGGCGTAGACGACACCATCGGCGGCGAGATCTTCGGCAGCCTCGGCTGCGGCCCGGGCCAACCCTTCGGGGGTCTGGGTGACTCCAACCGTGTGGGCGAAGGTTTCGAGGTAGAGCTCGAGGTTTCGTCGGTCGGCACCGCGGGTGAACCAGGAGGCCAGTTCGTCGGGGTTGTGGGTGGGGAGTTCGCTGTAACCCTGCTCGGCAGCCAACTCGATGACCGTCAGCGGCCGCATGCCCCCGTCGAGGTGATCGTGGAGCAACACTTTGGGGGCCTTGAGGATCTGTTCTCGGGTGGGCGTCTCCATTGAGCAACGGTACCGGCTGAGCGCTGACTAACTCAGTACCCTCGGACGTCATGAGTGGCACGGATCGATCGTTCGACCCCGAGCAGATCGATGTGATCGCATTCGACGGCGACGACACGTTGTGGCTGTCGGAGAGCTTCTTTGTCCTCACCCAGCAGCGATTCGATGCGCTGCTCTCACCGTGGTGCGCCCCCGAGGAGACCGCCGAGCGGTTGATCGAACGGGAACGCAGCAATCTCGAGTTCTTCGGGTATGGCGTGAAGGGTTTTGCGCTGTCGATGATCGAGACCGCCATCGAGGCGTCCGAGGGTGCGATTCCCAGTGCGGCGCTGGGCGAGATCGTGGAATGGGCCCGGGAGATGATGGACCATCCGGTGGAGCTACTCCCCGGTGTTACCGAAACCCTCGACGGCATCGGTGATCGCTTTCGCACGATCATCGTGACCAAGGGTGATCTGTTCCATCAGGAGTCCAAGGTGGCCGCATCGGGAATCGCCGACCGCTTCGAGTCGGTGCACATCGTGAGCGAGAAGGACCCCGCCACCTACGCACGGGTGGTCGCTGAGGTGGGGATTCCCGCTGAGCGATTCCTGATGGTTGGCAACTCAACCCGGTCCGATATCGAACCGGTCCTGCAGATCGGCGGCCATGCCATTCACGTTCCCCACGATCTCACCTGGGCGTTGGAGCACGCGGACGCCGAACTCGACGTTCCTGTCCTGGGCAATCTGGTGGAGCTTCTCGACCTGCTGGTCTAACCCATGAGCCCCAACACCTACGTAACGCCCAACCGGGCTGCGGCTCGATCGGCAGCGTCGGGTCCTGCGAGCTGGCGAACCAGTAGGAGGCCGTCCATCAACGCAATGGCCGTTTCGGCCTCGACCCGCTTGTTCTGAGGCGTGCCGACGACGAACGTGGCCAGCCATTCGATCCATCCCTCGACCAGGTTTGGGACGAGCGAGCGATACGGTTCGGTCCCGCTGGCGGCAAGGCCGTTCGCTTCGAAGAACAGTGCAAATGCTCCGTCGGCTTCGTCCGAAGCCAGCAGCGGCCATGCCCGGCGCAGTAACTCCAGGTAGTCATTAGCCGGCGTAGAGAACGCATCGCTCAACGTCTCTTGAAGGCCGCCCCCCAGAGCGATGATCACCTCGCTGATCAGGTCGATCTTGGTGGGAAAGTAGTACACGATGACCCGGTCGCTTATCCCCAACCGTTTGGCCAGCCGTCCGAACGTGAGCTGGCTCAAACCGTTGTCGAACGCGGCCTCGAGGGCCCCTTGCAGGATCTCCGCCTTGGTGTGCTTGTGGCCCACGGGTTGATTGTAGTGATCACAGCGATTATCGTTTCGCAGTGACCACTACAAACCTTGGTTGACGGACTGATCACGTTTCTCCGACGACCTGACACGGAAGGATCCCCCATGACAGACCTGACCCCCGCCCAAGCATCCGACATGTTCCGACGACCTCCAGACCGTTTGCTCGACGTTGGCGCCGGTGAAGCCGCGTACCGACGAGTCGGCAGTGGCCCTGACGTCCTGTTCGTCCATGGCTGGCCGGTCAGCGGCGCTACGTTCCGGAAGCTGCTTCCCTGGCTCGCCGACAAGGTGACCTGCCACGTGATCGACCTGCCATCGGCAGGGTCCAGTCGCTTCGATGAGCACACTACGCTGTCGGTCGATCAGCACATCACGTCAGTGAAACGAGTGGTGGACATCCTCGGGCTGGAGGATGTCGCCCTCGTTGGACACAACAGCGGAGGCCTGATCGCCCGCCACGCCATGGCCGGTGATGAACGGCTTCGGGCGATGGGCTTGATCAATACCGAACCGCTGGAAGTCAGCTGGCGATTCAAGGCCTTCCTGATGGCCCGAAACCTGCCTGGTTTCGCCGCTGGACTGGGCTGGGTTGCTGGCCAACCGAAAATCCGTCGAAACGGGTTCGTGCTGGGCGACGCATTCGCCGATAGGTCGCTGCTCGACGGCGAATTCGACGAGTTCTTCCTACGGCCGCTGCATGAGGATCGGGCCAGGTTGCGCGCCGCAGTACGGGTGCTGAAGACTTTTGACCACGAACTCATCGAGCGGTTCCCGGAGGTTCATCGGAAGATCACCGCGCCGGTTCAGCTGGTATGGGGCGACCAGGATCCGTTCTTCCCGGTGGCCCAGGCCCGTCCGATGGTCGGTTCCTTTCCCAATGCCAAGCTCGACATCATCCAGGGCGCCGGCCTGTTCTCCCACGAGGAACGACCCGAGGAGGTCGCACGTTCGTTGCTCGCGGCCATCGGCTGACGTCTGACTTCGCGGGCAGAGGCCTCAGGTGATTCGTTTGAGCACCATCGGTCGAACGGCCGGTTCGGCGTCGGAGAAGCCGAGACTCTCAAGACACAACGTTGAGGCGAGCTCGAATCGTGACTCGTCGTCGGCATACAGACGGAAGATGGTGTCGCCGGCTTCTACTTTTTCGCCGGGTTTGTGGACACATTCAATGCCTGCGCCGTATTCGATCGTGTCTTCCTTGCGGGCTCGTCCAGCCCCCAGCCGCATCGAGGCGATGCCGACGGTGAGCGCATTCATCGAGTCGATCCAGCCCGCTTGGGGAGCGACGACATCGAAGGTGTTTGCAGCCCGTGGCAGCGGGGCCTCGGGATCTCCACTGTGGCCTCGGACGATGTCGTTGTAGATCGCCAGCGTGTCACCCGAGGCGAGCACTGCAGCCGGATCGGCATCGAGTCCGGCCAGACGGCACATTTCCTCAGCGAGCGCGATCGTGACGTCGATCAGATCGGCTGGCCCGCCGCCCTGCATCACCTCGATCGACTCGTCGACCTCGAGCGTATTTCCCACCATCTTCCCGAGCGGCACATCCATCTGGGTGAGGAGCGCACTGGTGTTGACCCCGGCGTCCTTTCCGATCTGCACCATCGTCTCGGCCAACAACGTCGCATCGTCGACATTGGTCATGAACGCTCCGGCCCCCACCTTCACATCGAGGACCAGGTTCTGTGTCCCGCCGGCGATTTTCTTGCTCATGATCGACGATGCGATCAGAGGAATACTGGCCACCGTGCCGGTGGTGTCGCGCAGCTGGTAGAGCTTGGCATCGGCGGGAGCGATACGGGAACCGGCGGCTGCGAACACTCCACCGATCGTGTTGGACTGCTGGATCAACTGTTCGGGAGTGAGAAACGGATCGAAACCCGGATGGGACTGCAACTTGTCGATGGTCCCGCCGGTGTGGCCCAGACCCCGGCCTGCCAGCTGAGGCACCGAGGCCCCGCAGGCGATCATCAACGGGATCAGTATCAGCGAAACCTTGTCGCCAACGCCACCGGTGCTGTGTTTGTCGACGGTCGGGCGGACGATGCCGGACAGATCGGCCCGGTCGCCGGTGTCGATCATCGCTTCGGTCCACGTGTGCAGTTCGGCTGCGGTCATGCCGTTGAGAAAGACCGCCATACACAACGCAGCAGCCTGCTCGTCGGCGACGACGCCGTCGGTGTAGTTCGTGATGAACCATTGGATGGCGTCGGCGGGTAGTTCGTTGCCATCGCGCTTTTCGATGATGACGCTCGTGGCATCCCAGCGATCGGACATATCAACCTCCCTCGAGGCGGTTCAGGTCGAAGTGGCCCGGCAGTAGCGACGCAATCGGTGTCGGGCCCGATGGTGTGTCGATCACCGCGTCGGGCGCGGCGTGCTCGACCAGCAGTTGCCGACAGCGACCGCACGGGCTGCAGTAGTCGCCGGATCCCGAGACCACAACGAGGGCCACGATCTTGCCAGCTTTGTGGCGGGCGAGGTCGGACACGATCCCGCACTCGGCGCACAGGCTGAGTCCGTAACTCACGTTTTCGACATTGCAGCCGGTCACGACCGCCCCAGACGTCGTCAGCGCTGCTGCTCCGACGTGGAAGTTCGAGTACGGAGCGTAGGAGTGTTCGGTCATCTTCCGGGCTGCGGTGCGAAGCAGGTTCCAGTCGATCTCGGGCAGGGAACCGTCGGTGCTCATTTGTCGGTGCCGTAGATTCGGTCGCCGGCGTCGCCCAACCCGGGGGTGATGTACTTGTTCGTGGTGAGGCCCGGATCCTTCGCCGCCAGCGTGATCGGCACATCGGGATGCGCTCCGTGCACGGCGGCGACACCTTCGGGGCAGCCGATGATGCACAACAGGCGCAGCTTCTCGGCGCCGTTCTGTTTCAGATGGTCAAGCGCAGCTACCGCCGACCCTCCCGTGGCGAGCATCGGGTCGACCACGATGACTTCACGTTCGGCTAGGCGGCTGGGCAGTTTGTCGTAGTACCAGGACGGCTCGTGGGTTTCCTCGTCCCGCTGCATGCCGAGGTGGCCGACGCGGGCATGGGGGACCAGGGTCAGGATGGCTTCGACCATCACCAGACCGGCGCGGAGAATGCCGATGATCGCCGGCGCAGGCTGCGTGAGGATCTGGGCGGTCGCGGTGTCGACGGGCGTTTCGATCGTGGTTTCGGTGGTGGCGAGATCCCGCAGCCCTTCGTAGGCGGTGAGCAGGGTGATCTCCGAACATGTGCGTCGAAACTGTTCGGGCTGGGTTTCGACCGAACGCAGCGTTGCGACCTTGTGGCTGACCAGAGGATGTTCGACGACGCGCAGGAGTGGACCCGACTCGTTCACTGGAAACGCCGGTTCATGAGAGCGGCCTCGGTTCGGCGGGCGAGCTCCCGGGCCTGTTCCATATCGTCTCCCAGAGCTGTCACATGGCCCAACTTACGCCCAGACCGCGGCCGCTTGCCATAGAGGTGCACGCTGGCCCCCTCGACCGCCAGGGCTTCGTGCAGGTGATCGGCCGGATCAACCTCTTCGTATCCGCCGATGACGTTTACGGTGACGCTGGCCTTGGCCAGTGCGTGCGTGGGACCGAGCGGCAGGTCCAAGATCGCCCGCACGTGGTTCTCGAACTGGCTTGTCGGCGCATTCTCGAGCGTGTGGTGGCCGGCGTTGTGGGGGCGGGCGGCGACCTCGTTGACGATCAGTCCGCTGGTCGTGAGGAAGAACTCGACGGCGATCACACCCACCGCATCCAGTTCGCGGGCGATCTGGCGGGCCTTCTCCATAGCCTCGGTTGCTACTTTGCTGCCGATGGCGGCGGGAGCGCGGACCTCTCGACAGGCGCCATCGGCATTGGTGACTTCGGCGACGGGATAACAGCGCGCATTGCCGCCGGGTCGCCGAGCCACCACGACGACCAGTTCTTTCACGATCGGCTGGAACTGTTCGATGAACAGTTCGCGATCCGCCTGTTCGGCCATCACCCGGAGGGCGTCGTTCTGATTGTCGACGACCCATGCGCCCCGTTCGGCTTGACCACCCGAACGAACCGATTTGATGACCGCCGGGAAGCCGAACATCTTTGCGAAATCGAGGAGATCGTCGGGTCCCCGGAGATCGGCGTAGGGAGCAAAGTCATACCCGCGGTGGGTGAGGAATCGTCGCTGATGCATCTTGTCCAACGCGGCGCGGAGCGCCTTGGCGCCGGGGCGGATGATCTGCCCACCGGCCTCCATGTGTTCGAGCATGCCCAGGTCGATTCGTTCGTGCTCGAAGGTGACGACCTCACAGAGTTCGGCAAACGACGCCAACGCATCGGGGTGGCGGAAGCTGGCGCCCGGTGCGGCGAGGGCCGCGGAATCGCCGGAGTCCTCGGCCATGAGGCGGGGCGTGATGCCGAGTTTCACCGCCGCACTATGAATCATTCGAGCGATCTGGCCCGACCCGACAATGCCCAGCGGGTAGATCGAAGGAAGCTCATTTGGCACCCTCTCAGACTACTGCGGGCACGCCGATCACGTGATCTGCGCGGGGTTGTTTCGAGCGAGGGTGAATCTCCGGGTTTGGCCGGGGTTTGACCCGAACCGCGACCCGTATCGATCTAGTCTCGAACGAAGTGGATCAGAACCGTCGGCGCTTTCTCATCAGTCTTGGTTATGGCGCCACCAGCGTCGCCGCTTTGGGTGCGATCGGAGCGGTCTCCACCACCGGCCCCTCCAACAAACCCAACCCCGATCCCACCGATCCCACCGAACCACCGCCCGACGGTATGGCCAGCAATGAGATTCAGGTGGAAGGCCAGACGCAGGTCCCGACGACACCGCCGGTCCTCGATCCCTCCCTCATGGTCGACCCATCGACCAACTTTGATGTTGTTCTTTCGGGCGGCCGGGTGATGGATCCGGCGACCGAATTCGATCAGGTGATGAACGTCGGAATTCTGAATGGGGTGATCGGCTACATAGGACCCGAACCGCTCACCGGTCAGACCATGATCGACGCCACCAACCAGGTGGTCGGCCCCGGGTTCATCGACATCCTCAGCTACCGACCCAACCCTTTCGGGGTGTGGTTCAAAGTCGCCGACGGTGTCACCACCAACCTCGGGATGCACGGCATCAACAACTACGCAAATGCGTTCTTCAACCGTTTCACCGGTGCGGTGCCGGTCAACTTTGGCGGCGCCTTCCATCAGCAGTTCCATCGAGGCCTCCTGAACGCCGCCCCCGATCGTGCCCTTAGCGCCCCTCAACTCACGAAGTTCGAGCAGGTCGCTACCGAACAGCTGGCTAACGGCTTCGCCGGAATCGCGTTCTCGCCCGAGTACGCGCCGGGAACCACGACCGATGAAATTCTCCGAATCGCAGACAAGGTGCGGGACCGCAATGGAGTTCTCTTCTTCCATGCCCGCCATAGCGACGACGAAGCGCCGGGCACCAACGCCGAGGCGGTAGCGGAGATCCTGGACGTCGCCCGTGAGACGGGACTGGGCGTCCACATCTCCCACATCACCAGCACCGGCGGCACGTTCACGATGGCCGACACGCTGGCCACGGTGAATCAGGCCCGGGCGGAGGGCATCGACGTGACAGCGTGCCTGTACCCGTACGACTTCTGGGCTACCCGGCTCGGCAGTTTCCGATTCGCCGGCGACTGGCGTCAACGATTCAGAATCGACTACGGCGATCTTCAGATCGGTGGCACCGATATTCGGCTTACCGCCGATACCTACGAACAGGCCAGGGCCGAGAACAAACTGGTCGCGGCGTTGGGATCCATCCCTGCCGACGAGGTCGACATGGCGATGCAGGCCCCGTGGACCATCGTCGCCTCCGACGCGATCGCCGAACCCGATGGCAACAATCATCCGCGGGCCGCCGGCACCTTCGCTCGGACCCTCGGTGTCTATGTCAGAGAACGTCAGGTCCTCAGCCTGATGCAGGGACTCGGCAAGATGACGATCCTTCCTGCCCAGCGGGTGGAGGGGATGTTGCCCGCGATGGCCCGCAAGGGTCGGATGCAGATCGGCGCTGACGCAGATATCACCGTGTTCGATCCCGCCACGATCATCGACCGGGCCACCGTCGAGGTTCCCGGAACCGAATCGGCGGGAATCAGTACCGTGCTCGTGAACGGAGTTGGTGTGCTCGAAGGCGGTGTGTTGCGCCGCGACCGCCTACCCGGCGAGGCCCTCCGAGCCAGCTGATGAAGGGCCCGAGCCCAGGTATCGCCCCATGGTGAAACACTCGGCGGGCATCGTGTTGTGGCGCTCCTCCCGCGAGGACGGCCATCCGGAACTTCTCCTCGCCCATCCCGGCGGCCCGTTCTGGAAGGGCAAGAATCAGCACGGATGGAGCATTCCAAAGGGCGAATTCGATCCCGATGAGGAGAAGCCGATGCATGCCGCGCGGCGGGAATTCGCCGAAGAGCTTGGCAGCGCGGCGCCAGAGGACGACGAGTTGCTCGAACTGCCGGTCGTCAAGGCGTCCGGAAAACACATCTACCCGTTTCTGGCTAGGGGCGACTTCGATCCTGAATCGTTAGTCAGCAACATGACCGAGATCGAATGGCCCCCTCGGTCGGGCACTCGAATCTCGATTCCCGAGGTCGATGCGGTGGCATGGATTCGCCTCGAATCAGCGCGTGAGTACCTGCACAAGGGGCAGGCTCGGATCGTCGAGCACGTGCGGGCCGAGCTGGAGGTCCAGGACTGACACGGGCATTAGAGCTTGGCGGCGAAACGGCCAACGAGCGTTCGCAGCTGCTCGACGTACTCGGCATGGGCGCTGCCCTGGCCCTCGAGCGATTCGATGAAACGCTGCATGATGTGGAACGTGACCACGCCGTGAGCAGCCAGATCGTCCTCGGTCACCCATGCCGCAACGGTGGCCGAATGCAGCGCCCGTTCCAGTGAATGCAGCAGGAACTCGGCTTTGTCGGGTTCGAGATCTCCACGCCAGCTGAAGGACTTCTCACCAAGGTTTAACTGGGCCGCCCAGTCGTCGACCAGATCACACCAGTCGTTCAAGAGGCTCTTGGCAAACTGGCTGTCCATGTCGCCCGGCTCGGTGCGCAGATCACACATGAGTCGACGGGCGAAACGGAGCCAACCCTCCATCTGGGGGGCATCGACCGGACCGAGGTGAACCAGCACATGGAAAATCGTACCGGTCGTGGAATGATGTCGCCCATGACCATTCGATTCGGTGTCTTCGGCGCCGCCCGCATCTCCGACAAGGCCCTGTACGTCCCGGCTCGTGATACCGACGGGGTTTCACTCGAAGCGATTGCCGCTCGAGACCGCAGCCGAGCCCAGGCTCACGCCGACCAGTACGGCATTACTCGGGTACTCGACAGCTACGACGCCCTGCTCGCCGATCCCGAGGTTGACGCGATCTACAACCCGCTGCCCGTCAACCTGCATCACACCTGGACTATCCGGGCACTCGAGGCTGGAAAACATGTTCTGAGCGAGAAACCCTTTGCCGCCAACGCCGACCTGGCCCGTGACATCGTGGCTGCCGCCGAGGCCAGCGGCATGGTGTGTATGGAGGCCTACCACTGGCGTTATCACCCGTTGGCCGATCGGATTCGCCAGATCCTCGATTCGGGCGACCTCGGTGACATCGAGCGGGTCGACTCGGCGTTCGACGTGTACATCGACCCCTCCGACGATGTACGACACTCGTTCGAGTTGAGCGGTGGTGCGCTGATGGATCTCGGCTGTTATCCGGTTCAGTGGGCCCGTTGGGTGATGCCCGGCCAGGAGCCCAGGGTTATCTCGGCCACGATGGAGCAGGGTCGCCCCAACGCTGACGTCGACACCACGATCCAGATCGAATACCCGAACGGGGTGCCCGGAACGCTCGGCACGAAGATGACGGCCGGTACCGAGTTCCACGCTGAGCTCAAGGTCACCGGCTCCAAGGCCACGCTGGTGGTGACCAACCCTCTCGCTCCCCACAACGGCAATCGGGTGGTTGTGGAGGAGCTGGGAATCGACGAGGAGATCGAGGGTCGGACCACCTACCACCATCAGATGGAGGCGTTCGTCGATGTGGTGGTCAACGGGGCCGAGATGCCAACCGGCGGTACGGACGCCATCGCCACGATGGAGTTCATCGACGCCGCCTACGAGGCTGCCGGCCTACCTCGCCGCACCGCCTGACATGTCCGACGACTTCCTCTCCAACGTGTACGACCTCGACTCTCAGGAGAAGACCGACGCCTACTACTCGAAGTGGGCGCCGACGTATGACCGGGAGTTGATCGACAACGGATACCGGTCACCGCAACGGTGCGCCGAGGCGTTGGCCCAGTTCGTCGGTCCGGATCAGCCGATTCTCGACATCGGATGTGGCACCGGCCTGTCGGGCCGGGCCCTCGCCGCGGTGGGTTTCACAAACGTCTCGGGCCAGGACGTCAATGCCGAGATGGTCGAGGTCGCCCGCGCCGCCGACATCTACCGCGAGCTCAGGGTTGTGGATCCCGCCAACTCATTCCCATTCGACGTGGGAACCTACGACGCGATGGCTGCCGTTGGAGTGATCGGCGCCGGCGCCGCACCGGCCTCGGTTCTTCCCGAGAGTCTGTCGCGGCTCGCTCCGGGCGGGCATCTGGTGTTCTCGTTCAACGATCATGTCATCGAAGACTCCGAGTATGCGGACGTGTTGGCCGAGCAGCTTGATTCCGGTGTCGCCGAGTCGGTCTTCTGTGAATACGGACCTCACATCGAGGCATTGGGATCGGGTGCGAACGTTTACGTGCTGCGTCGGCTCTAAACCTCAGTAGGCCATTCGGACGGGTCGATCCTCGGCGTCAGCCCGGCCGTCACCGAGCAGCGCTGCCGTTCCGGCCCGAAGATGCTGCGCGGTCACGAGCAATACGAGGGCATCCAGTGCATCCTCGACCGGCATGGTCCGGTTCGCCAGCAGATCGTCAACCTCGGAGACGCCAAACCGCTGGCCCAGCAACTCGGTTCTGAGCTTGGCTCCCGCAGTTGACTTCTTCGGGTGGGGGAGTGGTGAACCGTACAGCCGCATGAACGCCAATTCCGGATGGGCCTCGACGATGTGTCGGCGGCGTTCCTCCGAAACGAGGAGGGAATCTACCTCGGCGATCTTGGGTATCAGGTTGTACGCCTGGATCGAAAGGGACTTGCCGGTCGCCGCGATCATCAGACGTTTAGCATCGGCGTAGTCGGCGGCAGCTAGAACCGAGCGGTGTGGCGGAGCAAACACCGACGAACGTCGGGGTCCCAACAGCCGTCGTGCTTGGAAGTCGCAACTGCGATCTCCAGGGAGGCCGATCGGCATATCGATCGCAACGCAACCCGGAGGTCCGGTGTCGAGATGGTGAACGAGCGCCGTCAGGTCTCTAGCGAACGAGAGGTCGACATGGCCGTCGGCGCATCGTGCGATCGCCCAGCCACCGGGAGCGCCATCGACTCCTGCGACAACCTCCACCGCCAGCCCTAGAGATCGGCGATGAGTTTGAATACTTCGGCGTGGGACATACCGGCCGCAGCTCCCGCCTCGGTCAGCTTGGTCTCGACCCGCTGTTCGAACTGTTCCATCGAACCACCCTCGCCTTTGATCATGGTCGACTCGAACTGGCTCTCATGTTGTTGCAGCGCCAACATTTTCATGGCGGCGAAAGCGCTGACGTCTTCGGCGTGATCGGGTTCGTCCGCCTCCCACAGCAACAGTTGATCCGGTCGAAAGTGGGGCACACCCTGTTCGGGAAAGAACTTGGGATCGCGGGCGGCAACGATGCCTTCACACGCCAGCAGACCGGCGTGACGATGGTCAGGGTGGAGTCGGTATCGCTTCCAGGGATCGTGGCCGAGGACGATGGTGGGCCGTAGCCGACGGATCCACAGCGCAACCTGGGCCCGCGCCTGCAGGTGAGAAGGCAGTTCCCCGTCGGTGTAGCCGAGAAAGGCGACCTCACCGGTAGCTCCAAGAGCCCGTGTAGCTGCGGTCTGTTCCCGCTGCCGGGTGGCGATCAGCTCGGTCTCGTCGGTGGTTGGATCCCACGTTCCCTTCGATCCGTCGGTACATACCAGCACGCTGACCTCACAACCATCGGCCGCCCACTTGGCCAACGTTCCGCCGCATCCGAAGTCGGTGTCGTCGGGATGGGCCCCGATGGCCAACGCCCGTTCAGGGGTTGGAAGGTTGCTGGTGTTGAGCTTCATCGTGAACGGCTCCGGGGTGAGGGGATTCTGGGCGGCGGTCATGGGGTCGACCTTTCGTCGGATCGATGATCTTCGAGATAGAGCGCGAGGTCCTCTGGGGTGTCTACGTCGAGGCCCATGGTGTCATTGATGATCTCGCACGGGAGATCCAAGCGGGCCGCTTCGTCGGCGTGTTTCCGCATCGATCCCACGCCGTAGGCGAACCGGAATCCGGTGCCGGTTGGGATGCTGACGATATTGGAGCCGTCGGCGTGGCGATCGGTCCCGACGATCACGCGGTTGTCCGTTCGGTCGAAGGTTTCGAAACCGTCGGGCGAGGCAAGGTCGCCGTGGGTCACGATGACTCTGCGGACGCCTTCATGGTCGAGTTGGTCCACTGCGGCCTGTACCGCTGGACTGAGACCGCCGCCCCGCCAGATGACCTGGGCATCGTGGGTCAACGCGAATTCCGCGACCGCCCGGCTGTTGCAAACAACGAAACGGGGAAAGTCTCTGGCTGCGGCTAGCACCCCGGCGGCAAGGGTCCGCATCAGATCCTCCCGTTCGTTTTCGGTGAGCGAGGTGCCCAGCCGACCCTTCGCCGCTGCGAACGACTTCAACGGGACCAGAACGGCAGTGGTGTTCGCCGCGGCGGTCATCCGAGCAACGTTATTGGTTCGGCCCGAGCACCCCTCGTTCGTGGCCCACTTCGCCCTTCAGCAGTTTCTCCTGAGCCCAGTCGAGGTCTCTCCCGTCGAAGCACACGCGGCTGAGGTAGGAGGCGATCGGCATCATCACATCGTGCTCCTTCGCCAATTCGAGAACGGCACGTGTGGCCTTCACCCCCTCCGCCACCTGTGACATCTCCTCGAGGATTTGATCGAGCGACTTTCCTTCGCCGAGCATCCGGCCGACGTGGCCGTTTCGGCTCTGGGGACTGATGCAGGTGGCGATCAGGTCTCCCATCCCAGCCAGACCCGCCAGGGTCAGCGCCTCACCGCCCAGAGCGGTGCCCAGTTCGATCAGTTCGGCGAGGCCCCGGGTGATGACGCTGGCTCGAGCGTTGTCGCCCAGGTTCCGGCCCTCGACCGTGCCGGCGACCACGGCGTACACGTTCTTCAGCGCACCACCGAGCTCGCAACCGACAACGTCGTGGTTGGTAAAGACCCGAAACGTGGAGGTGGTGAACACCGATTGGAGTTCGGCGGCGATCTTGTGTTCGGTGAGAGCGATCACCGCAGCTGCAGGGTTGCCGGCCAGGATTTCCTTCGCCAGGTTCGGGCCGGTCAGCACGCCGATGGGACGGCTGGGAAGTTCCTCACCGATGATCTGGGTCATGCGTTTGTTCGTCTCGGCTTCGAACCCCTTCGCCAGGCTGATGACCGGGACCCACGGTCGGAGCAGGGGAGCGGCTCGCTGACAGACCTCGCGGAACGCCCCGGTGGGTACACCCATGACCAGAAGGTCGGTGTTGGTGACCAACTCGTCGAAGTCGCTGCTGGCGACAAGGTTGGGGTGAAGGTCGTAGTCGGCGAGGTACCGCAGGTTGCGGTGCTGGTCATTGATCGCCGCAACGGTCGCATCGTCCCGGGCCCAGAGCCGTGTCGGGTTGTTGTGGGCGGCGAGGTGAGCCACCGTCGTGCCCCACGAGCCACCGCCAAGCACCGTGACCCGTAGTTGTCGAGAGCTCTGATCAGCCATGACTCATCCTGCCCCACCGGTGCCACGCGTGCGAACCGAAGCCGGGACGATCGCCGGCTCGTCGTGGCGTCAGATGAAGGATTGACCCTCTTCGGGTGCTTCGCCGAGATCCTCGGCAACACCGGCCAAAAGAGCGTCACCCTTTCGGTCGGTGCTTGACCAGTCGGGATCGAGGGCGCGGCATCGGACCCGAACCGGCACCATCACATGCTCAGCCCGTTCGAATTCCCACAGCAGCGCCGGTCGATAGCCGTGCCATCGAAGAGCAGCCGAGACCGAGCCGAAAGCGGTTTCGATCGAGTGGAGCTCGACCGACCCACCCCGCCAGGCGCTGGCGAAGTTCGGGAACAGGTCGATCTCGGGTGCACCGTCGATCGAATCCTCCCGTACCAACAGCGACCGAAGATCCGAGAGTGCACGGGCTGCTGGGGTGGCGTCGTCCTCACGCCACGAACCGGTCTCCGATGCCTGCTGCAACCGCTCGGAGATCGACGCCACCGTGGCGGGTTCGTCCCACGGGCCATATCCCGACGACCTGTCAATTGAGGCGGCCGCCTGATGGTCGCCCGATATGGCGCTGATGCGCGCTAGGGCGCTGTGGGCTCTCGCCGCTGCGGCCGGTGACCCACGTTTCGCCGAAGACTGGGCGATCTGGATTGCCGCAGGCAGGAATTCCTCCGCCCACTGGGGCGCATACATCGCACACGCCCATCCGATCCCGTCGATCACGGCGGCCTGTGGCTCGGCTGGGGTATTCCGTTTACGACGGGGTGGAACCCAAAGGTCGGTCAGCAGCGAGCGGAGCACCTCGATCGCTTCCCGGGCCATGCCGCCATGGCATAACGCCGCCAGCTCATCGCCGGCTCCCGCCTCAACTGCGGAGATCCGAGACGCGAGATCGTGGGTGGATAACGACAGTCGGCCCCGGCTCTGATCGAAGAGGGCGGTCATGCGGTCGTCGGGCAACACCACCCGGGAGTCCCGGGCGATCAGGGTGTCCCAGCCGCTGATCGCTTCGTCGGCGGAGGGGAGGGGTCGGTCGGGCGTCGGTCCAACTGAGGCGTCGATCATGACCACTCGCAGGGTGGCACGATGAGGCAATGGCACGATCGCGGCATCCGGCTCCGGCACCAGATCTCGACGTTCAGAACTGAGCCATAGCGTCGTTTGGTCCGCGTCGATCCGATCGGCATGGATCTCTACCGAGGGCTCGGATGCGGAACCAGCGAGGTCGTAGGGCCGGATGGCCAACGCAAGACCAACGGGTGTTGCCGTGTCGTTTTCGAACTCGACCACGACGGCGGAACCGCCCGGATGCCGGCTGGCCCAGCACCGTTGGATCAGATCTCCCCCCGGGATTCGAACCGCGGTCTGAACCACCGGACCAGCGCCCAAGCGGCTCTGTCGAACGGCGGCTTCGCTGGCGGGAGTGTGTAGACGATCCTCTGCAGCGATCCAAAAGTCCAGGGTCCACGAGGCACTGAGTAGCTGGATCGCTCCGCCCCGGTCGACCCTGGCAACCGGTTGTTCGCCGAAGACGCCGAGCAGGGTGGAGCCTGAATCACCGGGCCGGATCTGGCCCCGGGGACCCGAGGGGGGTGTAAAGGCGGTGGCGGTCACAACGAGACAACGTACCGCCAGTACGATCGGCAGGGATGACCACAGCCGTTCCCAAGCTCAGAAAAGCGTTGAAGAAGTCTTCGCCGGGGCTTCGGATTGAACGCGAACTGTGGGACGACGGCTGCGACCTTGTCGTCGGCATCGATGAAGTGGGGAAAGGTTCGTGGGCCGGTCCGTTGACGTTGGGCGCCGTCGTCGTGCCCAAGGATCGGCGAATCTACAAGTTGCGCGACTCCAAGCAGCTTCGACCCGGCGAGCGGGAGGCGATGTACGAGCGCATCGTGAACTGGGTCGACGCATGGTCGATCGGTCATGCCTCGCCCGCCGAGTGTGATCGGCTGGGGATGTCGGCGGCCCAGAAACTGGCGGCCCGTCGTGCCATCGACGGACTGGGGCTGGATCGGGCCCCCGACGCCATCGTGATCGATGGCAACTGGGACTTCGTCGGTCATCCACGGACCGTGAAGCTGGTGAAAGGCGACAGCATCTCGCTTTCGATCGCGGCCGCCTCGATTCTGGCCAAGGTCACGCGGGATCGGATGATGATCGCCGATGCGGAGAGTTATCCCGGCTTCGATTTCGAGGCCAACAAGGGATATCCGTGCCCGCGCCACAAACTTGCGTTGCAGGCCTTCGGGCCCACCACGATCCATCGCCGGTCGTGGGTCTTCATGGACAACCTGATGTGGACGGGAACCCCCCGGGTCGCGCCGGGTTCACAGCTGACGCTGTTGTAGTTCGGTCCCGGTGGTCTAGCCCGCGATCACCACGGCGTAACCGGGGCGGTCCAGCTGAGTGATGGTGCCGCTGGACGGTTCGATCACCAATGCCGGCAGATCGCCGGAGCCATCGGCGTTGGCCGCTCGGCTGACGACAACCTTGCCGCCGGCGATGTCAACGCGAGTTGGATACCAGCCGTCGGCCGGACGTTCGAGGTCCACCCGGGTGAGTTCAGCGAAGTTCGATGCGCTGTTCAGAACCAGATCGAAGCCGGTTTCGGTTTCTGCGACCGCCACCTGGAAGACGGTTGCGCCGTCGGATCCGATCGTCACGGCCTCGGTGCAATCGGTAGAACGTTCATCGCAGGTTCCCAGATCGGCTTCGGGAGTGCCGAACAGTTTCTGGCCCGAGGCGAGGGAAACGGTCGTCCAGCCAGCCCCCGAACCCTCCAGATACACCGCTGACACGTAGCCGCCGTTGATCGAGATCCGTTCCGGGAACTCGCCGTCGCGAGCCACATCGGCGATGACCGAACCGTTCTCACCGCCGAGATCGACCCGCTCAAGGGAGGCGGACCCCGAGGTCTCGTTGGTGCGCAGGAAGACAACTTCGTTGGCGCCACCGATCGATTCGACGCCGACGAGCGAGATTCGTTCGCCGCTTCCAGCCTCGGCGACGTCGGTTTCCACCGCCGCCGCATCACGGCGCACGATCGGACCGTCGGTCGAACGCTGGAACACGAGCCCACCGGTGCCGTCGTAGTCGGCGATCACGGCGGCTTCCACCACGAGGTGGGCCTTGCCGTTGGGGTCGAGCCACCAGACGCCGTCGTCGCCTGCGACGGCCACGGTGAGGCCGTCGGGTTCGGTCTCGAACGTGGGACCGGCGACGGCCGGATCGATTCGGGTCGTCGTGGTGACCTCTTCGGGTTCTGGTTCGGTGACCGGTTGTTCACGGTCGTCGTCCTCGCCGGCGAAGGGCAGATCGGTCGTTCCGGCATCCTCGAGTTGGCCGCCAGCAGTGGAACAAGACGCGGCCCCAAGCGCCGTCAGGGCCAGGATCGAAAGAGTAGTGCGCAGGATCGGGGACATCGGGCCTCACTGTGAGGTTCGAGGGTTGGCGCCCGAAGACGCCGCCGATCAGGGCAAACGGACGAATCCGACCTCGCTGAGCGGCTCAACCGAACCCGAATCGGGATCGATCACTACTCCTGTTGTCGGCCGAATTCGGTTCGGATCAACCGATCGGGAGAGAAGAATTCTCCCGTCGGGAAGCTCCGACATGTGCTCGGGATACCACTCGCCCTCGAGGTCGGTTAGCTCGACCCGTGCGGTCACCTGTCCGTTCTCGGAAAGGGAGACCAACAGGTCGTATTGACCCGGCAGTGCATCGGCGGTCGACGGCACGATCCGGAAGACCGAATCGATGTCGAGCGACAAGGATGCGAGGCGGGCACAGGTGGTTCCGACACCGGCGGCGCACGCCGCTTCGATATCGGGGAAGCTGCCGCCGATGGCTCGACCGGTGCCGCTCTGATAGACGGTCCAACCAGCGGCATTCGGACGTTCCCACGTGGTGACGATGAATTGCCCGTCGACCTGGGTCGATTTCGATCCGAACTCGGCGTCGTCGACCACGGTGAGTTCTGTAACGACCAGAGTTTCGAGGTTGATGCGATTGAGTGAACGATTCGTCGACTCGGGGGACGTGACGCTGAAGACCGCTTCGGCCGATCCGCTGACGGTCGTGACCCCGTGTAGTTCCACCCGCTGCGCACCCTCGGGGATGAAGATGGCATCGGGCGTGATCGAACCGACCGGTTGCCACAGGATCGAGCTTTGCGGACCGGGCACGAGTTCTCGCTGGAAGACGACACCGCCACGGGTGTCACCGGCCACCCGAACCGCGTCGTCGCGTTGGAGCAACGTGACCCCACCATCGGGTTCGATCAGCTTGATCGAGTCGCTGAAGGTGAGGATGGCCACGTCGAGGCCCGTCGGGTCGGCGTCGTCGGGTTCGACATCGTCGGCGGGAGTTGTGGTGGTGGTTGGCGCAGCGGTTGTTGTGGTGGCCTCGGTCGTAGTGGTGGCCTCGGTCGTCACGCCGCCGACGGCCGGTTCGGTATCACCAGCCAGATTGGGGTCACCCAACTGGGTGTCGGCGTTGGAGCACGCGGCGGCGAAGAGTGCACAGGCCAATAGGGCGCCGATGGCCCGGAAACGGGCGGCAACGGGACGTGCGGGGCGTCGCCGGGGGAGATGTTGATGGATGTACCACGCCACCCCTCTATTCAATCACTCCGACCCCTCGGACTGGTGTTCTAACGGCACTGATCGATTCGAGGTTTTGCTGCTTGCCTCAACAGGAAAAACGGCTCATGATCGGGGCATGAGCAACGCTGGGGAAGTGGTGAAATGGTTCGATGGCACAACGGAGGTATCGATTCCACTCCGCTGGTTGCGGTTTGAGTGCCCCTGCGAAGACTGTCGCGTGGCCCAAACCAACGAGCGCCGTTGGCTTCCGGGCGACATCGCCGAGTTCTCCGCAGCAGAAATACTGTCGGGTGACGATGGCATCGATGTCAGTTGGATCTCGGGCCACCACACCCACTTCGATGCAGCCAGGCTGCGTCGGAGCCTCGGAATTCGCGATCGGGCCCGCAGTCGTCCGCGGCTCTGGGGCGGGGGAGGGGAACCGACCCGATTCGATCACGATCTCGTGGCCAACGATCCCAACGTGATGCTGGAGTTCATGTGTTGTTTCCGAGACGAGGGCACGGCCATCCTCACTGGAACCCCTTCGGTTTCGGGGCAGCTGGAGCAGACGATGTCGATGCTGGCGCTGCCCCTGCGGGAGACGTTCAGCGAACGTATTCACGACGTCTTCGTCGATCCGGCCGGCTACAACATCGCCCACACCAGCGAGGCGCTGCCGCCGCACTCGGACTACCCGTCCTACACCCACCCGCCCTCGGGTCAGGTCCTACACATGTTGGTCAACGAGTGCAGCGGCGGAGACTCGTTCGTAGTCGACGGCTGGAACGCAGTGGAGAACCTGCGGGCGGAGTCGCCCGAACTGGCAGAGATTCTGGCCGAGGTGCCGATTCCGTTTCGGCAGTACTCGATCGACCGCGAGTCGTTTGCCCGGTCGCCGTTGGTAGCCACCGATCGTCACGGCAACGTCGTCGGGTTCCGGTACTCCAATCAGCTGATGCAGCCCCTTGCCGCTGATCATCCGCAGTTCGATGAGTGGATGGACGCCTACGTCCGGCTGACCGAATTGGTAACAGATCCGTCGAATCACCGGATCTTCCGCCTGGATGCGGGCGATGCGCTCTTCGTTCACGGTCACCGCGTGCTCCACGCCAGAACCGAATTCAGCGTCGATGGCAAACGGCACCTGCAGGACTGTTACTTTGATTTTGATGACATTCTCGCACGGGTTGACCGGTTGTCGGGTCTCGCCGACGCCAAGGTGGTGAGTGGTTAAGTGGAGCAGTTGAGTCGCGCCGCCCGCTGGGGTGTGCCTCTACTCACGGTTTGGTCGCTGGTCGTCTGGGGAAGTCGAATCCGCAACATCCTCCGTGACGACGGCGTCGATGTGCCGATCACCTGGCGGCCAAGTCCGGTCATCGATGGATTGCAGGAGAACCGCAGCTTCTTCCTGTCGGTCTTTTTCATCCTGATCTCGTTTTGGGTTTTCCGCTCGGCCTATGGGCTTTGGCGGGACGGAGCTTCGGATCCGCTCACCTGTGTGTCGGGCGCTGCGCTCACGCTGGCGCTGGCCAATGTGATCGTGTGGCCCATCAGGGCCTACGGAATTCTGGGGGACGACTGGAGCGGCGCATTCAAGGCCGTGCACACGCTGCTGGCCACCGTCTCCGTTGTCCTTGGATTGTTGGTACTATTCCACCGCTATGGGAGAGCCGGTAACAGTCGTCCAGTCCGCCACCGCAAATCCGTCGCGGATCCGGTTTGAAACCAACCGTTCCTTCACGGGGATGGGCCACGAGCGGTACCTCGACGGCGAAGAGATTCTGGGCGATCGTCCACCGGACGCCGTAGCCAAGGCGCTGCTGGGCACCGGTCAACTGGACGCGGTTCACGTGTATCAGCAGACGATCACCGTGACCGTTTCGGCCGGCAAGACCGCCGACGGCCTCAAAGAGATCATCGAGAGCCTCTACACGTACTACAAGCCGGGCGTTCGGGTTCCCACCGAAGCCGACTTCGCCTGAGGGTTTGTTTCAACACACCGTTCCGGCCCGGGTGGGGCTGCTCGGCAATCCATCCGACGGGTACGGCGGACGCACGCTGGCCCTTGCGATTGCCGACCTTGGCGCCACCGTGTCGGTCATCGAAGATGATGCGGTCCGGATAAGCGGTCCCCGTCCGGACCCGTTCGAGTTCGAATCGGTGGCCGAGTTCTCGGGTTTCGTCGACCGGTACGGCTACGGAACGGGCGAACAGTTGCTGGCGGCGACGTTGCGCACCTTCGTCGACCTCGCGTCATCGCAGGGTTGGGCCCTGCCGTCCGGGGTGGACATCAGCTATAACACCAGGATTCCCCGCGGCGTTGGGTTGGCCGGTTCGTCGGCGTTGGTGATCGCGCTGTTGCGATGCCTTCTGGACCTCTGTGAGCAGACCCTCGATTCCGAACTGTTGCCGTCGCTGGCGCTTTCGGTCGAGGTGGATCAACTTGGCATCTCTGCCGGTCTGCAGGATCGGGTGGTGCAGTCGCTCGGTGGTCTGGTGGCGATGGACTTTGGTTCGTTTACCACCGACGCCAGAACCGGACTTCTTCGGGGCGGGTACGAGGCGCTCGACCCGGCCGGGCTTCCCACACTGTTTGTGGCGTACTCGTTGGAGGCCGCTGAACCCAGCTCGCAGTACCACGCGGTCCTGCGCCAGCGTTATGACCGGGGTGAACCCCTGACGATTGCCGGCCTGCAGGAGCTGGCTGGTCTCGTCGCTCGTGGCAAAGCCGCGTTGCGCTGGGGCGGGGCCGGCTTCGGTGACCTGCTCGTGCGGAACATGGAGCTGCGATCGTCGCTGGCGCCGGTTTCGGACAACCAATTGGCTCTGGTGGACCTGGCCAACGAGTTCGGTTTGCCGAGCACCTTCACCGGTTCGGGTGGTGCAATCGTTGGGGTCTACGAGGATGGAGCACAGCTCGATGCGCTGGCCGCTGCCATTCCAGACCCCGAGGCTGTGGTTCGACCGATCGAGCCTTTTTCCTACTCCGGCTAAATATTCGGGCCGATTCGGCCGAATAGGTAGATGCTTGTAGAAGCAAGCGTATGGAGTAACAATGTCTGTCATCGTCGAAACCAGTATGTTCCCGGGCCCGCAGCCTTCGGCACCACCGGTGGTTGGATCATCCCCCTCCAATCGCCGGTGGTCCGCCTTCGCTGGTAGTGACATCGTTCGTCGAACCGGAGCACTCGCAGCTTTTGCGTTGGCGGTCATCATCGTGATGCTGTCGGCTGGGGGTGCGTGGGCTCAGGTCGACACCGACAACGACGGACTTTCCGACGCCGACGAGTCGGGCACGTACGGGACCGATCCAGCTATTGGAGATTCCGATGGTGACGGCCTTCCCGATGGTGTCGAGGTGGATCTGGGCACCAATCCGCTGGAAGCCGATTCCGACGGTGACGGGGCAACCGACGCCGAGGAGTACCTCGCAGGCGACGATCCGCTGGTGGCGGTCGCGGCGCCGGTGGTGGTTGCGGTCACTCAGGTGCCAACGACGGTGCCCGCCCGTTCCGGAGTTGAAGCCGACGCGGTTCAGACCCAGGTGACCGTGTCGCCCGAGGTAGCCGAGGTGGTGCCGACCGACGTTCTGGCCTTCACCGAGGTGGGGGCCGAACGCCCTCGTCTGTGGCCGCTCTACATTCTGTTCGCCGTGGCGATCGGCGTGGTGATGTTCCGTGCGGTCGTCAGCATGCCTCAACTCCACGCCGACCGTACCTACTGACCAACCCGCATGGGTCCGGTCTCCTGCTGCTTTGACGACCGTCTAGAGCAGGTTGCGCCGGCGAGCTTCGGATATGGCGCTGGTCCGGTCTGTGGCGCCGAGCCGGTGGTACAGCTGATTGAGCTGCCGGTAGAGCGATCGCTCCGAATACCCGGCGATCGGGGCGAGTTGCCCAATCGTGAGCCCGTCGTCGAGGTGTGTGAGCCACTGCCGTTCAGCGTCGCTGATACCGGTGCTGGCGAAACCGTTCTGCATCACCCAATCGAGCGTCGGGGTTTCGAGCGCAGAGATTCCTGCGAGGGCCAGTCGAATCGATGCGATCACGAGGTCTTCGTCAGTGTCGATCGGTAACACCGACGTGGCACCTGCGCCCAAAACGTCGGCAGTGAGGTCAGCATCGCGATAGTCGGTGAGGGCTACGAGCGGCGTGTTCGCAACGTTGGTTGCCGCACATTCTCGCACCTCGCCAACGCCTCGGGAGGTGCGCACGAGGACGATGTAACAGTCGTGTGATCCGGCCGGGTTCGACGTCTCGGCCAGTGCGGCATGAAGTCCAGCCGTTTCGAACAGCGCCATCAGGGCAGATCCGATGAGGGGTGCAGAGCAGACGAGACCTATGGACGGTTGTGTCGCCTTGGTCATATCTCAAAACGTACCGAGTGCCCGGAGTTATCTCCGGGCACTCGGGAATTTCGCTCTCGGCTACCGGTTGGCGAACTAGCTCACATCACGATGGAGGAACGACGCACCGGAGAACAGCAACGCTCCGGCGGCGGCCGTCGCCAGGAGAAGCCCGGCTGCGAGGTACCCGTGGCCGACCACTCGATCCCAGGTCAATGCGCCTTGGAAGGACTGTTCAAGGATGTACGCCACGTCGGCACGAGCGATGAAGGCGTTGGTGTTCTCGCCGAGCGTGATGAACGCCGTCCATCGCCCGGGAGTGTTGATCAGGAACGAGCCACCTATAAAGGCGACCAGCACCCCGACCACGCCAGCCACGGTATTTCGGGCCAGCAGGGCGAGTCCACCGCCGATGATCGCCATCATGGCCGCCATCGCTGCGGTTCGGAAAGTAACTCCGATGACGTCCATCCAGAACGCTCCGTCTGCAACGCCGAAGTCACCCCGCCAGATCGCACTCGGTGTCACCGCAGCAACGTAGAGGCTCGTGAACAGCATCGATCCGGCGGCCGACACGGCTCCAATGGCGGCGAACTTCCCGCCGATCAGTCGACGGCGATTTGGAATGCGAACCATCTGGCTTTCAATGATTCCCGAGCGCCAGTCTGCGCCAACGTAGGTGGCGCCGAGCACGGCAGCCAGAAGGCTCAGGGCAGTCGCAAACGACACCAGTCCTCCACTGAATCCGTAGGACGCTTGCTGAACCGGCAGGATGACCGGTTCTTCTTCGGCCGACTCCTGCACCTTGTAGACATCGCCCCGTTCCTGGATCGAGGCGGTGATCTCGGTCCACGATTGTCCGTCCTGGCCCACCGCCAGGATCTGGTTCATGTGGAACTTGGGATCGTCGACGTACCACAGCGGGTCGCTGAAGCAGGTGGTCGCAATGTCGGCAGCAGCGATGCCGGAGTCCGGTTCGCTGGCCCAACTCATACAACCGGCGGTGTTTTCGGCTGCAAGTCGTCGTGCGGCTGCCATGTCGGGAGCTGCGTTGGTATGGCTGAGGAACGTGGTGCCGCCAATGGCGAACAGTCCCAGAGTGAGGACGCCGGCCGCCACTTTCGTGGCGCGGCGGGAAGTGATTCGCTCGACTTCTGAGCGGAAGACGGTCATTGCATTTCCTTGATTTTGACGCCGGCAGCGCCGGATGGGGTTTGGTTGGTGGTCATTGTGAGGAACGCTTCCTCGAGGCTGAGTTCGTCAGCGGTGATCGAGGTGGCGAAGAGCCCCTCGTGGGCGAGAACCCGATTGACGTCGGCGGGAGTTGCCGAGCCCTGAATCTGAACGACGATCGCAGAGCCGTCCAGAGTTGGCATGGCGGTGAGTCCAGCTCGTTCGAGGGTGGCGAGTGCTACCTGGTGGTCGTCGATCTTGACGAGAATTCGATTCCCGGCCGCGGCACCTACGATTTCCTTGACCGATCCCTGGGCGATCACCCGACCATCTCGGAAGATGATCACTCGATCGCAGATCTGCTGGATCTCGTGGAGTTGATGGCTGGACACCAGGACGGTTCGTCCTTCCGAAGCGAGTTGGCGAACCAGACGACGAACGTCAGCCATGCCGGCCGGGTCGAGGCCGTTGGTTGGTTCGTCAAGGATCACGAGCTCGGGATTGTTCAACATCGCTGACGCGATGCCGAGCCGCTGGCTCATTCCGAGTGAGTAGGAAGACACCGGATCATCAGCCCGATCGGTCATTTCGACCAGAGCCAAGACGTCATCGATACGGGAGCGCTCGACGTCGGCCAGCGAGGCGAACAGCTCAAGGTTCTTTCGACCCGACAGGGCCGGAGAGAACTTCGGTCCTTCGACGAGGGCGCCCACTCGGCCGATAACGGTGCTCAGATTGGAGACATCCTGGCCGAGAACCGTGACCGTTCCAGCGGTTGGCTTGACGAGGCCCAAGAGACTGCGGATAGTCGTGGTCTTGCCCGATCCATTCGGGCCGAGGAGGCCGTACACGCCGGGGCCGGATATTTCGAAGTCGACGCCGTCGAGGGCGACGGTCGTGCGGCCCCTCAGGCTGCGATATTCCTTCCGCAACCCCTGCACTGTGATGACTGCTGCCATCTTGATTCCTTTGTTCTGGGCCAACACGTCATCAGCCACTGGGAGAACTATCGAACCGTTTCCCGGCGCAGGCAATGACAAGTGACTGACAGTCACTGACAGTGTTTTGGCAGGCGTTTCGACGACTGCGGTACCCGAGGATCGGATGTGCCTTCAGGTGTGGCATCGTCTGGGTTGCGCGATACGAACACGTGTTCGTATCATCGGGGGATGAGCGGGCAGACATCCGGTTTGGCGACCATCGACCCCAGCGTGCTGGAGGCGGTCAGGCCCACAACCCTTAGCAAAGAGCAACTTCTCGACGTGCCCGAAGTGCTTCAGCCCCTCTTTCCGTGGAAGGGGTTGCAGCGGGGGTGGTCGGTTGGTGTGTCCGGGGGCGGAGCGTGGATGTTAACCGCCGCCATGTTGGCACCGTCGCTGGGGGAGGAGGGCTGGATGGCGGTGGTGGGTGCTCCGTTGATCAACCTGGCTGCTGCGGCCGAGGTCGGGTTGCGTATGGACCGGGTGTTGGTGGTCGATACCCCTCCCGCGGGGCAGTGGGGGACGGTGATCGCATCGTTGCTCGAGGCGGTGCAGGCCGTGGTGATCGAACCGGCAACGAGGATTGGCGCCCGGGATGCCCGAAGGATCGGGGCCCGATTGCGGGAGCAGCGGGGAACGTTGGTGCATCTCGATGGGGGATCGTCGTGGCCGAGTTCGCTCGACATGGGACTTACCTGCGTTACCGACGAGTGGCAGGGCATCGGCGAAGGTCACGGGTATCTGCGCTATCGGCGGGTGTCGGTATCGGCGGTTGGGCGTCGCTCAGCATCTCGACCTCGATCGGTGTCGTTGTGGATGCCGGGTCCCGATGGGCCTCTCACCACCGCAGAACCGGTGGAGGAGTTGGCAACCGTTCGCCAGCTTCGTCCGGTCTCGTGACTCCCGAAGAGGTGCTCGCCACCGGACACCCCTCCACCCAACACCTTCAATCGAGCGCAGGCGAGCGAAGGCATGTTGAGCGAAGGCGTCCTGCTGCGGAGGGACGGAGCAGCCTAGAGGGCTCTATGGGCTTGATTGAGCGAAGCGAGACCGGAGCGACCCGGGAGCGAGGAACGAGCGGAGGCGAGCGAAGGCATGTAACCGCAACACGTTATGTAACGGTCCTCTGTCCCGACTGGCCCGTGGTGGCATGGGGGATCCCGTTGGAGGAGCCGGCGGCGGTGTTCGTCGCTAACCGGGTAGTGGCATGTAGTCCTGGTGCTCGTCGCGATGGAGTGGCGGTGGGGCAGCGTCGGCGAGACGCCCAGGGTCGATGCCCTGATCTCGCCATTCTTGAACAGGACATCGACCGTGAGGCCCGCCTCTTCGAACCGGTTGCGGGTGCGCTCACCGACATCACTCCCGAGGTTGAAGTGTCGGGACCCGGTGTCGTCGGCTTCCCGACGTTGGGTCCTTCCAAGTTCTTCGGCGGTGATGTCGCCCTGTCGGAGAAGATCGCCGAGACCCTTGCCCCGATCCTCGGTGATCGGGGGAACCTGTATCTCGGTATCGCCGATGGGATGTTCGGATCCCGGCTCGCCGCAAAGACATCGGCCCAGGTGGGCGAGTTCGCAGGAGAGTCGACGCCGATCATCGTCGATGCCGGTGGGAGCGCAGGATTCCTCGCCGGGTTTGGTGTGTCGGAACTGGAGTTGCCGGATCTGGCCGATGTCCTGATGCGTTTGGGGCTGCGGACGCTTGGTGACTTTGCAGCACTTCATCAGAACGATGTGGTCGACCGGTTCGGGGCCGAAGGGCGGTTGGCTCACCGGTTGGCGAAGGGGATCGACCAGTTCCCACCCAACCTTCGCAAACCCGCAGCCGACCTTGCTGCCACGTGGTGGTTCGACCCTCCGACCGAACGGATCGACACCTGCGCGTTTGCGGCCAAAGCTCTGGCCGACGAATTGAATCGATCGTTGAACGATCGGGGCCTGGCCTGCATTCGGGTGGCGATCGAGGCCGAGACCGAAAACGGCGAGGAGTTCAGCCGGTTGTGGCGTCATGAGGGCACATTGTCCGCTGCTGCATTGGCCGAACGGGCCCGGTGGCAGATGGATGGATGGTTGCATCAGGCTCGAATGGGGCATGCGTCGGCGGGAAACAATCCCGATGCGGGCGTGGGTTCGGCTATCGCCCGACTGTCGCTGATCCCCGATGAAGTTGTTCCCGCCACCGGCCGTCAGTTGGGGTTCTGGGGTGGCCGGGCCGAACGGGCCGACGATGTGTCGCGGGCCGTGGCTCGCATTCAGGGAATCCTTGGGGCCGAGTCGGTGCGGGTACCCGAATGGAGTGGTGGGAGGGGTCCGGCCGAACAGATCCGGTTGATCCCGGCCGCTGCGGTGGACCTTGGCGAACCTCGTGACGGTGCGGATCCCAACCACATCGCACAACCCTGGCCGGGTCAGATTCCGCCGCCATCACCAAGTCAGATCGGTTCCGAATGGGGTCGTATTGACCTTCTCTCCAATCGTGGTGAACCGGTGGCGGTCACGGGTAGGGGAGAGTTGGTCGGTTCCCCCCAGTTGATGGTGATCGGTGGCGATGAGGTGGAGGTCGACCGATGGGCAGGTCCCTGGCCGGCCGATGAACGCTGGTGGGATCCCGCCGCCCACCGCCGTCGGGCTCGTATGCAGGTGGTTCTTGAAGACGGGACCGCACACCTGTTGGTCACCGAACAACAGCAGTGGACAATCGAAGCCACCTACTAACCCCCTTCCTCACACGTCTCGTGCCCTGGCGGGCGCCACCTGAATCTGATTCGTTTCGGGAGGGTGGGTGCTTGCCAAGGCTCACCGGGTAGGTCACAGTCGAGGTATGAGCATCATCCACGTGGATCGACCGTTCGGCGAACTTGAGATCGAAGGCCATGAGATTGTGGGTCCGGGCGATGAGCGGCTTGACGAGGCGGTGATCGCCATCGTGGGCGGAGTCGAATGGGATGCGGCCCGGTTCGATCGTGCCCCGCGTCTGATCGGTTTGTGCCGCACCGGAATCGGTGTGGACGCTGTGGACCTTGCCGAAGCCACGCGCCGGGGAATCGCCGTGACCAACACACCCGATGGGCCCACCGTGTCGACGGCCGAACATGCGATCGCATTGATGTTCGCCGTCACCAAAACCCTTGGTCCCCATGCCGCCCGGCTTCGAGAGGCGACCGGCGGGTACGCGGCAGCCAGCACGGCCCTGGAGTTGGACGGCCTGACGCTTGGTCTTCTTGGTTATGGCCGCATCGCAAGCCGAGTGGCACGAATCGCCCACGGCATTGGCATGCGGGTGCTGGCCTACGACCCGTTCGTGTGGTCAACCGAGGACGAGACCGAACTGGTCGAGTGGGACCAGGTCCTGGCCGAGAGCCACGTCCTCTCACTGCATGCACCACTTGCTCCCGACACCACCGGCATTCTGAACGACGACTCGATCGCGCAGTGCCGTGAGGGGGTCGTGGTGATCAACTGCGCCCGGGGCGGACTGGTCGACCACGATGCGTTGGTTCGAGGATTGGATTCCGGACACATCTGGGCCGCTGGTCTCGACGTCACCGAACCCGAACCACTCCCGGCCGACGATCCGTTGCTGCACCGGCCGAATGTGATCGTGACACCACACATCGCATCATCCACCGTGATCGGGCGCCAACGCATGCTGGACCAGAGCATCGAACAAGCAGGCATGATCCTGAACGGCCTGAAGCCGACCAACCTTGTGAACACCGACCTGTTGTCGCCGCACTGGAACGACCTAGAGGCGTAACACTAGGGACAGGCTCCCGCGTTACACCTCCACCGCTTCGCCCGGCGGTAAACGTAACGGCGGAGCCTGTCCCTTTTGTTACTCGCCGTTGAGTCGGGCGACCAGTTCTGGTGTCAGCGCCTCGACGACCTCGATCGCTTCCATGTTCTCGACCACTTGGCTGGAGCGGCTCGCTCCGGTGATGACCGACGAGACGTTCGGGTTGGCGGCGCACCATGCCAGCGCAAGCTGAGCCGGTGTGCAGTCGAGTTCCTTCGCAACCTCGACCACCCGTTTGATCGTGGCGACGGCCTCCTCTTCTTCGAGGCGGTCCTTCAGGTAGCCATGGCCCTTGAGGGTGGCGCGACTGTCGTCGGGGATGCCGTCGAGGTACTTGCCGGTCAGCAGCCCGCCAGCCAGGGGGCTCCAGATGGTCGTGCCCAATCCAATATCCTCGTAGAGGCGCTTGAACTCGGTCTCGACCTTGTCGCGGTTGAGCATGTTGTATTCGGGCTGCTCCATGACCGGCTTGTGCAGATGGTGACGCTCGGCGATCTCGTACGCGGCGCGGATCTCATCAGCGGTCCACTCGGACGTGCCCCAGTAGAGCGCCTTGCCCTGGTTGATCATGTCGTGCATCGCGTACACGGTCTCTTCGATCGGTGTATCGGGGTCAGCTCGATGGCAGTAGACCAGGTCGACATAGTCGAGTTGCAACCGCTCGAGGGAACGATCGATGGCGTTCATCAGGTACTTGCGGTTGAGGGTGAAGTGGTTGTTGACGTCGTCGGAGATGCCCCAGAAGAACTTGGTGCTGATGACGTAGGTCTCGCGGGCCCAGCCGAACTCCTGCAGGGCCTGACCCATCAGGGTCTCCGATTCGCCTTTGGCGTAAACCTCGGCGTTGTCGAAGAAGTTGCACCCTCCGTCGCGCGCTGCACTCATCGACTCGGTAACGGCGTCGAGTCCCTGCTGGCCGCCGAAGGTCACCCACGACCCGTACGACAGCGTGCTTACCTTCAGCCCGCTCCGACCCAACCTGCGATATGTCATTTCAGCCATGAAGGCACGCTACCGGCTGCATCGAAAGGGACAGGCATCGTCGTGGCACCCGTTTTGGGTCAATCGAACATGATCACCTGGCGGGCAACCGTGCCCGTCTTGAGGTTGTCGAAGCCTTCGTTGATCTGATCCAACGAGAGGGTGCCGCTGATCATCTCGTCCAGTTTGAGACGCCCGTCGAGATACATATCGACATATCGCGGCATGTCGGTCCGGAACTGGGTGCTGCCCATGTTCGACCCGGTCAGCGTCTTTTCGTTGGTGAGCTCCACCCCGTGAATCTCGACCATCGTGCCCAGGGGGATCAGTCCGATGACCGTGGCCTGACCGCCGACCCGCAACATCTTGAATGCCTGCTCGGCCGTGGCCTTCAAGCCCACCGCCTCGAAGGTAAACCGAGCCCCACCGTCGGTGATCCGCTTCACGGCCTTCACCGGATCCTCGTCCGATGCGTTTACGACGTGCGTTGCGCCAAGAGTCTGGGCCAGCTCGAGCTTCGACGAATGCATGTCGACCGCGATCACACGGTTGGCTCCGGCGATGCGGGCCCCCTGGATCGCAGAGAGACCGATGCCGCCACATCCGATAACGACCACGTCGGAGCCGGGGTCGACTCGGGCGGTGCGAAAGACGGCTCCGAGTCCGGTGGTAACCCCGCAACCGATGAGCGCGGCCTTCTCCAGTGGCATGTCTTTGCGGATCTTCACCAGCGCGTGTTCGTGAACCAGTAGTTTCTCGGCAAACGAGGAGCAGTGCAGAAACTGGGCGAGATCTTCGTCCCCCCGGGTGAGGCGGGAGTCCTCGTCTGGGTTGCGAACAAGGTCGGCGCCCTTGCGCTGGCAGCGGGCGGGATGACCACCGAGACAGTCCTCGCAGTGGCCGCAGAAGGCAGCGAGGCAGGTGATCACATGATCGCCCGGTTCCACGTAGTTCACCATGCTGCCGACCGCTTCCACGACACCGGCCGACTCGTGGCCAAGCACGGCGGGGACCGCGGTGGTGTAGGTGCCCTCCATGAAGTGGAGGTCGCTGTGGCAGAGTCCTGCCGCGACCGTGCGAACCAATACTTCGCGCGGCCCGGGGGTGCCTATGGAGACGTCCTGAATTTCCAGTCGTCCGGGAATCTCGTTGAGAACTGCAGCCTTCATCGCGCTTGTATATCGCGTTCGTGCCATCGGCGCGTCAATCCTCGGTCGGGCGACCGAACTCTTCCATCGCTCGACGCTGAACCTCGTGCAGCGGCATCCTCAGAATGTGCGCCGCTCGAAGACAGTTGGCCAGTTCGGGTTTGGCCCGATGCGGTCCGATCTTGATTCGGATCTCCTGGCCCTGAACCACCACGGTCTCGAAGGTTCGTTCGACGGCGAATCGCTCGACGGTGCGTTGACGGATTCCCAGCGAGCCGGTCTCGGCCATCACGATGGTTCGCAACGACTCGGCGACGTCGGCGGAACAGAGCACGTTGACGGTGTGTGCCGGTCGACCCTTCTTCATCACGATCGGCGCAATCCACGCATCGGCAGCGCCCTCGGCCAGGCAACGTTCGACGACCCACGCCAATACCTCTGGCGTGACGTCGTCGACGTTGGTCACCAGTTCGACCATGGGCGTAGGGACAAACTTCCGCTCGCCAGTATCAACCGTGATCGCGGTCAGCACGTTCGGATGGCTGTCGGGGTCCCGTCCTCCACACCCGCGCCCGACGCCGGTGATGACGCCAGCCGCCGGATGAGGACCCTGCTCCGCAGCCATGGAGGTCAGTAGTGCGGCGCCGGTGGGCGTGACGGTTTCCATCTCGGCGCCGTGAAGTGGACGAGTGCTCCAGCCCTTTAGGAGCTCGACCACAGCAGGAGCGGGCAGTGGCAGACGGCCGTGCGAAGCCATCACCGTGCCGCTGCCCAGACCGAAGGTGCCGACGGCGACGTTCGGTTCGCCCAGCAGGTGCCATGCGATCCACGAACCAACGATGTCGGCGATTGCATCGAGCCCGCCGACCTCGTGGAAGTGCACCTCGTCGATGGTGGTGCCGTGGATCGAGGCCTCGGTCTCGCCCAAGCGGCGGAACGTGTGGCGGGCACCGAATTCGACCCCGTCGGGAAGGTTGGCGGTGGCGATCAGTTGGTCGATCTGACTCCACGCACGATGGACGTGATGATCCTCGTCGGGCATTCGGATCTCGGCCCGGGTGGCGGAGAGTTCATTGCGGAGTTCGGGCGAGGCTCGAACTTCGAGGCCATCGATTCCCAGCCGACCCAGGTGGTCGTTGAGCAGTTGTTCGTCAACGCCCAGCGCCAGGAAGGCGCCCAGAATCATGTCGCCCGAAGCACCGAAGGTCGGGTCGAACCAGAGGTCGTTCATCGCTGCAGGATTCGGTGCGCGGCACATGCGGCGCCGTAGCCGTTGTCGATTCCAACGACCGAGATGCCGGGCGCGCAGCTGGCCATCATGGTCAGCAGTGCGGTGACACCTTCGAATGCACTGCCGTATCCGACCGATGTGGGTACCGCAATGATCGGCTGGCCCGTGAGTCCGGCGAGCACCGTGGGGAGTGCGCCTTCCATACCCGCAATTGCGATGATGACGTCGGCGTCGTCGAATTCAGATGTGGCCGATGTCAGGCGATGCATTCCGGCGACGCCGACGTCGGTGATTCTCCGAACCGCGTGCCCCAGCGAGGTGAGCGTTAGAGCGGCTTCTGCGGCGACGGGCACATCACTGGTACCGGCGCTGACGATGGCGACGGTCCTCCCGCTGTGGGGCCGGTGGTTCCAAGACATCGTGGTGCCTTCTGCTGCGCTCGGAGCGAGCGCTGCGAGCGAGGGTCGCTGTTCCTCGGTGATCCTGGTGGCGACGACTGCGTCGTCAGCGCCGTCGAGGAGGCCCCGAACGGCATCGACGGTCTGGTCGATCGATTTGAACTCGCACAGGACGGCTTCGGGCATCCCGATCCGCATGGTGCGCCCGAGGTCGAGCCGTAGATCAGGCGAGCGCGTCATTGAGATTGCCCGATCGCAGTCCGGCGAGGTCCAACGTGACATAGCGGTAGCCGACTGCTTTCACGTCGGCATCGATGTGAGCGGCCAATTCGATGGCTCGTTCCATCTCGTTTGTGGGGACTTCGATTCTGGCGGTGTCCTGATAGTGCCGGACTCGAACATCGGAGAACCCAAGCGCCCGCATCGCAGCCTCGGCGCGGTCGATCCGACTGACGAGAGCGACGGTGACGTTCGTGCCGTAGGGGATTCGGCTGGACAGGCACGGCATGGCTGGCCGATCCCACACCTCGATGCCCCAGTGTTTTGCAATTTGGCGCACGTCGGACTTGTGGAGTCCGGCCTCGACCAGTGGGAACACGGCGCCGCGTTCTCGGGCCGCTTCCTGGCCGGGCCGATGGTCTCCGAGATCGTCGACGTTGACCCCCAGTGCGACGTGGGCACCGCTGTCTTTGGCGATCGGTTCAACCGCGTCCATAAGTGCTGACTTGCACCAGAAGCATCGGTCGGCGTTGTTCTCCAGATAGCGCTGATCATCGAATTCGCCGGTGGCGACAGCAGTCCAGGGAATGTCCCATCGATCCGTGATCGAACGGCAGTGCTCGGCTTCGCCGGTGGCCAGGCTTGCTGAGTCGGCGGTGACGGCGTGGACGTTTTCGCGGCCGAGAGCCTTTCGGGCCGCGACCACCAGGAGCGCCGAGTCGACCCCGCCTGAGAAGGCGACGACCAGCTTCGAATACTCCGCCACGGCCGAGAGAAGGGCCCGCTCTCCAGAACTCACCCGTTGAGCGTACCGATGCCCAGCCGTTAAGGGGCTGTGCGGGGGCGGCGCCGGGTGAGTGAAACGGCGTCGTCTCGCTACATACTGTGGCGTGGCTGATGATCCGGTTTCAAAGTCCGTCGATGTCGCTCGCATCGAAGCGGCCGTGCGGGAGATCCTGAGCGCGGTGGGGGAGGACCCCGATCGCGATGGTTTGTTGGACACCCCTCGTCGGGTGGCCAAGGCCTACAACGAGATCCTCGGCGGGTATCAGGAGAATCCGGCTCAACATCTGGACAAACAGTTCGAGGTCGATCATCGGGAACTGGTGATCGTGAAGGACATCCCGTTCGCATCCCTGTGTGAACACCACATGCTGCCGTTCATCGGTCGGGCCCACGTGGCCTACATACCCGGCGACTCGGGCAAGGTATGTGGCCTGTCCAAGTTGGCCCGCCTGGTCGATGGTTACGCCCGTCGTCTGCAGGTGCAGGAGCGCCTGAATATGCAGGTGGCGAATGCGCTGATGGATCGGTTGGGAGCCGAAGGCGCAATGGTCGTTATGGAGGCCGAACACCTGTGTATGTCGATGCGGGGGGTTCGTAAGCCCGGAGCGATGACAACGACCTCGGCGATCCGGGGATGTCTGAAGGACAGCGCCGCCAGCCGCGCCGAAGCCCTCAGCCTCATCAACGCCTGACCCACCCTCCCCCCAAATTTCTGCTGGCCACTACAAGTCTCGTAGTCCTCGGCAGACAGAACGAGAAGTTGTGGTCGCTGGCAGACAGAAGCGAATTCTTTCTGCACTTCGACCGTGGTGTGAAACACTCCAACGATGGGAAGAGCGTTCGAGTCAATCACGTCGCCAATGCGGTCGTTCATCGAGGCCCAGCATGTCTTCTTCGTTGGGACAGCACCGGCGGGGGCGGACGGCCACGTGAATCTCTCGCCGAAGGGGTACGACTGCTTTCGGATTCTCGGTGATAACCGGGTGGCATATCTCGATCTCACGGGCAGCGGAGCCGAAACGATCGCCCATGTGCGGGAGAACCAGCGGATCACGTTCATGTTCTGTGCCTTCGAGGGCAAGCCGAACATCGTGCGGTTGTATGGCACCGGCGCTGTCCATCGACCGGGGGACCCCGAGTGGGACGAACTTCGATCGATGTTCGAGACCGACGGTGCGGTGAGGTCGATCATCACTTCTGACGTCCATCGAACCTCGAGCTCGTGCGGCTTTTCCGTTCCGTTCATGGACTTCCGGGAGGAGCGGAGCCGTCTCATCGATTGGGCTCAGGACAAATCCGAAGAGGACCTCAGCGACTACTGGGCTTTGAAAAACTCCACCTCGATCGACGGTCTTCCCGCCGTCGACAAGTAGGGAGCGGGCGTGGCCTCTGACCCGAATCACTCGAGCGCAACCTCGACGCACGAGTCGGGTCAACGCTGGTCCAACTGGTCCGGAAACGTCTCCTTTGCGCCAGATCGGTTCAGTCGTCCCCGCACGGTCGACGACGTGGTCGACACGGTGCGATCCTCCCCCGGTCGAATTCGCACCGTCGGATCGGGCCACTCCTTTACCGAACTCGCTGTCACCGACGGCACCCTCGTCTCGCTCAGCGATCTCGAGGGTGATGTGTCGGGGGTCGACCCCGTCAATCACCGGGCCTTGCTCAACGCCGGGGCCACACTGAACCGCCTGTCACGTTCTCTCGAGAGCTACGGATTGGGATTCAAGAACCTGGGCGATGTGGATGTTCAGTCCCTCGCCGGCGCGATCTCAACCGGCACGCACGGCACCGGTCGTACGCTGCCGTGCCTTTCGGCCGAACTTTCGGCGATCACGGTCGTGTTGGCGGATGGAGAGGTGCTGCGCATCGGCGATGGTGAGAACGATCACCTTCTTCCGGCAGCCCGGGTCTCCCTTGGATCACTCGGGATCATTGTGGATGCGACTGTGGATCTCCGCCCTGCGTACAAACTGCACCGAAGGACGTTCGTGCAGCCACTGACCGAGACGTTGGCCGACGCAACCAGCATGTGGGAGAAGCACCGAAACTACGAGTTCTTCTATCTTCCGTTTTGCGACTACGCCTTCAACATCGTCCACGACATCACCACCGAACCCGACCGGTCCGAGGGTGGCGCGGGAGACGAGGATGCCCTTCGAGATCTGCGGCGGGTGAGAGGTGTCCTCCGGAGGGCCGGCCGGCTGCGGAGGACTCTTCTCAATCAGGTGGCAAAGCGCGCTCCCGCAGAAGATGTGATCGGCCCCAGTTGGCAGCTGCTGGCAAATGAGCGCACGTCGAAGTTCAACGAGATGGAATATCATGTGCCGGTCGAAAGCGGCATGGAGGCGTTCGAAGAGATCGTCGCTGCGGTCGAGGCGAATCCACTCGTGTACTTTCCGGTCGAGTGCCGTCGAACGGCCGGGGACTCTGCCTGGTTGAGTCCGTTCCAGGGTGGTGAGCGGGTGTCGATTGCGGTCCACATCGCTGAGGGGGACGACTATCGATGGTTGTTCGAAGTCATCGAGCCGATCCTTCGCCGTCACGGCGGTCGGCCGCACTGGGGCAAGTTGCACTCGATGACGGCTCGGGAACTCGCCGAGCTCTACCCCGACTTCCCCAAGTTCGCTGCGGTCAGAAAGGAACTCGACCCCACGGGCCGGTTCCTGAATCCGCACACGGCAGAGCTGTGGGGAGAGCCGTTCGGTGAGTGAGCTCCCTGACCTTGACGGCTACTTCGGATCGATCCGAACGGCGCTGACCGAAGCCGGCTTCAACCAGCCGGTGGTGGTCATCGACAAGTCCCGGCTCGATGCGAACCTGAACACTCTTCAACAGACCCTGCCAAGCCAGTTGGCCGTGCGGGTCGTCGCCAAGTCCCTGCCCTCGCTTCCGCTGATTCAGCACGTGGCTGATCATCTGGGGACCGATCGGCTGATGACGTTCAATCTGCCGATGTTGCAGCAGCTGAGCCACCAGATGCCCCAAGCCGATCAGTTGCTGGGGAAGCCTTTTCCGGTTTCAGCTGCCGCGCAGTTCTACCGGGATGCGGGTGCTGAGGCAAACGAACGGGTCCGGTGGCTGATCGATACGGAGGAGCGGCTCGGCCAGTATGAGGCGTTGGCGAGTGAGGTCGGGGTCCGCATTCGGGTCTGTCTTGAACTGGACGTCGGTCTTCATCGAGGCGGATTCGATCCCGGGTCTACGTTGCGCGACGCCCTTTATCGAGTCAACGCCAGCGACGATCTGGAGTTCTCCGGTTTCATGGGGTACGAGGCTCACCTTGCCAAGATCCCCGAGCTCGGCCGGTTGCGGGACAAGGCCCTGCAGCAGTCGATGGAGTTGTACTCCGAATCGATAGATCTCGCGTCGGCGATCCTCGGGGCCGATCGGGTCGAGGGCGTGGTACGGAACTCGGCCGGCAGCATGACCTACCGTCTGCACGATGGAAGCGATATCGCAAACGAGACGTCGATTGGATCCGTGCTACTGAAGGGCACCGACTTCGATCTCGATCTTCTGGAACCGTTCGAGCCGGCGGTGTTCATCGCCACCACTGTGCTCAAGGTTCTTGACTCGATCAGGCTTCCCGGCCTCGACTTTGCCCAGACGATCACCGATCGTTTGAGCTCGAAACGAAAGACGCTGTTTGTTCACGGTGGCCATTGGCTGGCTGAACCGGAGTTCCCGGTCGGGATGTCCAACTACTCCCTCTGGGGCCGGTCCAGCAACCAGGAGATGTTCCACGTCGATCTGGCGACATCGGTCGCTCCGGATGACTTCGTGTTCCTCCGGCCTCATCAAACCGAAGCCGTGTTGCTGCAGTTCGGAGATATCGCCGTCTACGAGAACGGTTCGATCGTGGATTCCTGGCCGACACTGGCGGTGTCGGCGTAGCGCGCCGCGATCAAACCGACAGGAGTGTGTGACCATCCAGCGCTCGTTGGGCCATCACCGCCAGGACCACCCAGTAGCCGTCGGTTCCCTCCACCAGATCGCTTTGGCGGATCGATTCGGCCCCGGAATCGGTTGCGGTAGACGGTACCGAGACCTCGTAAGCGGGGTCCTGGAGGATCTGGAGTAGGTCAGCGGCGGAAATGTCGACAAGTCCTGCCACTTCGTCGAGCGGTGGGCGGTAGTCCTGGATTGGCCGATCGTCGAGCACGAAGAACACGTTGACCCGCTCGCGATTCTGGCCCTCCCCGTTGTCATCAGCCAGCAATCGTGTGCCGAGCGAAATCAATCGGTCGGGGTCCAGCGGAACGCCGAGTTCCTCTTCGAACTCTCGAAGTCCATCGAGCGGGGTTTCGCCTGCGGCCAGATGTCCGGTGACCGACAGGTCGAGTTGATTGGGGAAGGCGGCTTTGGTCGCGGCTCGGCGTTGGAGAACGATGGAACGGTTCGAGGGTCGAAGTACGAGGCAGTGGAAGACCTGATGCCATGATCCTTGGGCATGCACGGCGGATCTGTCCGCTTCGCCGATCACCGCCCCGGTAGCGGGACTGACGATGTCGATCTTCTCCACCTCGGCGAGGA
The DNA here is from genome assembly GCA_937958015.1 of uncultured Acidimicrobiales bacterium. Classification (GTDB taxonomy): domain Bacteria; phylum Actinomycetota; class Acidimicrobiia; order Acidimicrobiales; family SZUA-35; genus JABDIY01. Next base: position 46,007 of record CALGOA010000050.1, read on the forward strand.
TACCGATTCGATCGTGGGCCTAAGGGTTCGTTCTGCCTGATGGGAGCGACATCGAGCGCGTTCTACCCCGTGTAGAGGCCGTCAGATGTAGTGCCCATCAGGAATTTGCAGGTGGGTGGGGCTGGACGAAGCGAACATGTGTTCGGTATCATCGACGCCCTATGGGATGGATGAATCCGCCGAAGCCGTGGAAGGAGATCGAACAAGCGCTGTCGGATCGTCCTATCCAAACCCCGGTCCAAAAGGAAGACTTTCCGGCCTGGGCCAATGGTGGGGATTCGCCGGCATGGAGCAGAAAGCGGCACAGCTATGAGGCGCCGGAGGGCCTTCGGGGCATGCGAGGGGCAACCCCCTATGCCGAACTGCACTGTCATTCCAGCTTCAGTTTCCTGGACGGGGCGTCGGACCCTGAAGACCTCGTGGAGGAGGCGGCTCGACTGGGTCTGGAGGCTCTTGCAATCACCGATCACGATGGTTTCTACGCCGTTCCCCGGTTCGCTGAGGCGGCGAAGGCCGTGGGCCTTCCAACGATCTTCGGAGCGGAGCTTTCGATGGGTATTCCGCGACCGCCCAAATCAGGAGCTGACCCGGCCCCCGATCCCCACGGTGCTCACCTGCTTCTGTTGGCTCGGGATCCCAAGGGATACGCCGCGTTGGCCAGAGTGATCAGCGAATCACAGCTGGCCGGCGAAAAGACCGCTCCCAACATGACCTTTGCCGATCTGGACCGATGGTTGCAGCCCGGTGAGGCCCGACATCTCCTGGCTCTCACCGGCTGTCGTAAGGGGACGGTTCGATCGGCCCTCGAAGCGGAGGGCCCGGCGGCAGCCGACCGCGAACTCTCCCATCTGATCGATGTCTTTGGTGCCGACGGTGTTGTTGTCGAACTCTGGGATCACGGTTCACCGTTGGACTCGGCCCGCAACGACGCTCTGGTCCAGTTGGCCGCTCGACGAGGGCTGGCGGTGGTTGCCAGCAACAACGTCCACTACGCCACACCGGCCAAACACAAGCTGGCGTCGGCTATGGCGGCGGTTCGATCCCGGTCGTCGCTCGACGACATGGCTGGCTGGCTTCCGCCGTCGGCGGGGGCCCATCTTCGATCCGGGGCCGAACAGTCCCGGCGGTTCGCCCGTTATCCGGGGTCGGTCGAAATGGCCGCCGAAATCGGGTTGAGCTGTGCCTTCGATCTTGCCCTGGTGGCGCCGCAGTTGCCGCCCTATCCCACCCCCGACGGGATGGATGAAATGGCGTTCCTGCGACATCTCGTCGAAGAGGGTGGGGTTCATCGTTACGGCACTCGTGGTGATGAGTGTGTTCCGGGAGCCTGGAAGCAGCTCGATCACGAGTTGGACCTGATCGAACATCTCGGCTTCGCCGGCTACTTCTTGGTGGTGTGGGACATCGTCGAGTTCTGCCGGAACGCCGACATCCTCTGTCAGGGCCGGGGGAGTGCTGCCAACTCAGCGGTCTGTTACGTGCTCGGGATCACCAAGGCCGATGCGGTAAGTCTCGGGCTGTTGTTCGAACGGTTTCTGGCTCCCGAACGTGATGGACCTCCTGATATCGATCTTGATATCGAGTCGGACCGCCGAGAAGAGGCGATCCAGTATGTCTATGAGAAACATGGACGACGTCACGCTGCGCAGGTTGCCAACGTGATCACCTACCGGTCCCGGTCCGCTGTTCGAGATGCAGCCAAGGCGCTTGGATATGCCCCCGGCCAGCAGGACGCATTCAGTAAGTCGATCGATGGTTGGACCGGACTGAAAGCTCAAGTGTGTGCGGAACGGGCATCGGCCGGTGCGCCCGTCGTCGCCCGTCAACAGCGGGGCAACAGCTCGGGTTATTCCTCAGGACCTGCCCCTGAACCCCTTCCATCCGCTCGTGTTGCGACCCGGCAGCGAGGAACGAGGGGAGGCGAGCAGGGGCAAGGTAGTGAATTGCCTGACGATGTGGTCGAGTTGGCGATGGAATTCGAGAACCTGCCCCGCCACCTTGGAATCCATTCGGGCGGGATGGTGATGTGCGATCGGCCGGTGATCGAGGTGTGTCCTGTCGAGTGGGGGCGGATGCAGGATCGGACTGTTCTTCAGTGGGACAAGGAAGACTGTGCAATCGCCGGTCTGGTCAAGTTCGATCTGCTCGGCCTCGGAATGCTGAGCGCCCTTCACTACGCCGTCGATCTGATCGAGGAACATCACGACACCCGGCTCGATCTTGCTGCACTGCCCCAGGAGGACGAGGTGTACGAAATGCTCTGCCGGGCCGATTCGGTTGGTGTCTTCCAGATCGAATCACGCGCCCAGATGAGCACCCTGCCCCGTCTGAAGCCCCGGAATTTCTACGACCTCGTTGTGGAGATCGCGCTCATTCGTCCCGGGCCGATTCAAGGTGGGTCCGTCCATCCCTATATTCGCAGACGCAACGGTCAGGAGCCGGTGACGTATCTTCACCCCCTCCTGAAACCGGCACTGGAGAAGACGCTTGGGATCCCTCTGTTTCAGGAGCAGCTGATGCAGATGGCAATCGATGTATCGGGGTTCAGTCCGGCCGAGGCGGATGAACTTCGACGGGCCATGGGTTCCAAACGCAGCGTGGCTCGAATGACCAATCTGAAGGAACGGCTCTGTGCCGGCATGGCCGAGCGGGGTATCGACGAAGACATCCAGGAGCAGATCTGGGTCAAGTTGGTCGCCTTTGCCAACTACGGCTTTCCCGAGAGCCATTCGATCTCGTTCGCCTACCTGGTGTACGCATCCAGTTGGATCAAACTCCACTACCCGGCAGCGTTCTGTGCCGCTCTCCTCAATGCGCAGCCGATGGGTTTCTATTCACCTCATTCCCTGGTGCAGGACGCCCGTCGCCACGGTGTCCCCACCCTCACCCCCGACATCAATCTCTCCGGTGCCGACGCCGATCTCTGCTATCCCTCCGGGGGCCGTTCCGTCGCCACGGAGGCGCAGCCTCCGGGCGTTCCACAAGGCGCTCCATCAGATGTCACCGGTCCAAACAATCCATCCCTCATCCCTCCGGGAGGACGCAACGACTGTTCCGTCGCCACGGAGGCGCAGCCTCTGGACGTTCCACAAAGCGCTCCATCAGATTCGGTTCCGCCGAAACATCTGACAGACCTTGGTAGGGCTACGTGGGCCCATCAATTTGATCACGGTCAGGCAATACGACTTGGTATCGGGTCGGTGCGGGGGATCGGTGATGACCTGGCCGAGACCATCGCCACCAACCGGCCATATCGCTCGATCGAAGAGGTGGCCCGCAAGACCGGCGCCAGCAAGGAACAGATGGAGGCTTTGGCAACCGCCGGTTGTTTCGATTCGTTCGGTTCGGATCGTCGTCAGGCTCTCTGGACCGCCGGTGCGGTGTCGGCCGCCAACCGGCCCGGCACCCTGCCGGGCATCGTGACCGGTGTCCACGCCCCACAGTTGCCAGGTATGGAGGATCAGGAGGAAGCTCTCGCTGATCTGTGGGCGACAGGAGTGGCTCCGGAGGGCCACCCCACCATCTTTGTGCGGGACGAACTCAACGATCTGGGTGCACTGAGAGCGACCGACCTTCAACGGATCGATCAGGGCAAGAAGGTGATGGTTGGTGGAGTTGTTACCCATCGTCAGCGTCCGGCGACCGCATCGGGGGTTACCTTCATGAGCCTCGAGGACGAAACGGGTTTAATGAATGTGGTGATCAGCGTCGGTTGCTGGGCTCGATTCCGGCGGGTAGCTCGTAATCACCCGGCTCTGTTGATTCGGGGCCGCCTGGAACGGACCGAGACCGGGGGCACCCCGGTCGTAAATATCGTGGCTGAACGGCTCGACCCGTTGGTGCTTGGGTCGGGGTCGATGTCACGCGACTTCCGATAGCTGCACGCCTGCACAAGCAGAGCGATCTTGACCTAACGTCGAGCCATGGGTTTCGTGCGAAACAAAGTCAGCAGTCGGTTTCCGGCGCTCGGTCGACTAGGCGACATCGTGCTCGTCGGCGGCGTTGTCCTTCGCTTCGCCAATCGTCGGGGTCTCATAAGCGACCAGACGGCTGCGAAGTTCGGTGCCCCCAGCAGTCCGGGTGGATCCGGCCTGTCGGTCAGTGAAATGGCTCTCGCTGGCGCCGCCGCCCTCCGGCTTCTCAAGGGCATGCAGAAGCGCAAGTCCTAACCCTTCTTGACGGTGACGGGTCGCGCCCTATTGTGAACCCATGAGCCTCGAGACGTTTCCAGAGGACTGGACCAACGGTCTTGCGATAATCGCCCACCCCGATGACATGGAGTACGGAGCTGCGGCGGCGGTGGCACGGTGGACTCAACAGGGCAAACGAGTGAGCTACGTCCTGGTGACCGACGGCGAGGCTGGCATCAACTCGATGCATCCCGATGAGGTGGGTCCATTGCGCCGAGCCGAGCAGATTGCGGCCTGTGAGGAGGTTGGCGTCGAAACTGTCGAATTCCTCGGCCTTCCCGATGGGTTACTGGAGGAGGGTCTCGAACTTCGAGCCGCCCTGTGTGAACCGATCCGAAAGCATCAACCCGACGTCGTTCTCACGCTCAACTATCGCGACTCCTGGGGTGGTCCAAGTTGGAATCACCCCGACCACCGGGCCGTTGGTCGGAGTCTGCTGGATGCGGTGCGGGATGCCGCCAACCCGTGGATCTTTCCCGAAGCGGGTCCGGCCTGGGACGGTGTTCGACTCACTGCGTTCTCCGGAAGCCCAGAGCCGACCCACGGGGTGGATGTCACCGAGACGTTCAGCGCCGGCGTCGAATCGTTGGCCCGCCACACGGTGTATCTCGAGAACCTCGACGGTGACATGGCGTCTCCCGATGCGTTCCTGCGGGGAGCAGCCACCGCTTCGGGGGAGCAGATGGGTGTCGAGCTGGCCACTACCTTCGAGGTCAGGTAGGTCTCCCGTGGCGCTTCACTATCTTCTCGATGCCGCTGTGAACGAACTACTCGACGCGTGGTGCAAACACGACGATCTACGGGTCGGCGGACGAGCCGATCATGCCCAATTGGCGAAGAGCCGCTGGAAGCTCGAGGCCGCCCGGGAGCGGGCCCAGCAGTTGCGTTCGGCGTTGTGTCCGATGGGTGAGATCATTCGACCGGGTTCCGTGGTGGCGTACTGTTCCACGCTCGATCAGGTGGTCGTCGTGGATCGCACCGGTGACGGCGCATGTATCTGTGGCCACGCGGTCGAGGGTTTGGGGCCGCCAGCGGCCTCGTAGGGCCGTTGCTCTTGAACTCTGCGACAGTCCCGACTCGGACCTGTTGGAGCCACCACCGAACGGCGCGGACTCGCACCCATCGAGAAAGACCATTCGGTTCTCTACGAGAAAGGGTGGCACCGGTTCGAGCCGGAACTGTGCAGATAACCCGGCGGCATCCCGGGTCTGGGATCACGTTAAGTGGTTGAAACTCACTGTAGGTAGAGGAAATCCACCTGCCAAAACAGGTGGTTAGGCTCTATTGGTGGTAGCCGACGAGTTCAGTGTCCATGCGGTTCCGATCTCGCCAGCTTCGACGGTTCTCCTCTTGGACGACCGCCCCGAACTGCATGTGTTGATGGTGAAACGCACGAGTCGGGTGGCGTTTGCCCCTGATGCCTGGGTTTTTCCCGGTGGGCGGGTCGATCCCGACGACGACGATCCCCGGCTCTGGAGTGCGTGTGACCACCTCGACGACGTCGCGGCCTCGGATCGCCTGCAGCTTCGGTCGGGTGGTCTTGCCTGGTGGGTCGCGGTCGTGCGGGAAACCCTCGAGGAGGCGGGGCTGCTGTTGGGAACCTCGCAGGGACTCGACGAGGCCGCTCTGGCCGAGCGGATCCGTCGTGACCCGCACTGTTTTGGCACCCTCGTGGAAGAGAACAACATCCGTTTCGACTGTTCGCTGATTCAGGAAGTGGCTCAGTTCATCACCCCGCTGGGCCCGCCCCGGCGCTTCGACGCCCGTTTCTTCGTTGCCAGAATGCCCGGCGGTCAGACCCCGGACCACGACAACGGTGAAGTGGTGGCAACCAGGTGGGTGCAGCCCCATGAGGCCCTCGAACGACATGAGCGGGGCGAGTTCGAGATGATCTCACCCACGGTTCGGATGCTCGACTCACTTCAGGCGTTTGATTCGGTCGATCACGTGATGCAGGTGGCTGCTGAACGGCGGGAGTACCAGACGATCCGGATTCGCAATCCTGAGACCGAGTATCGGGCTGTGGTCCCGGGCGACGACGGCTACGAGACGGCGCGTTCGGACATCGAAAAGGGTTGGATCCGCCTGTATCGCTGAGGTTAGCGAGTCGAGGTTAGGGCGCCTTGGAATCGATGCGCATCAGCACGGTCGCCGAATCGATCGAACGGGCAGCGATCTCGTCCCATGCCGTATTGCCGGGCGCTCCCGGTGAAACCCCGGATGGCTGACCCAGCGCATACAACCGGAACTGAAGGTCCCGCCGACCGTTCTGGAACGACTCCAGACACGGATTTCCCCAGCCGGGCTGCCCATAGTCATTGAGCGTCTCGAACGAACCTGCTGGCAGATCGCCCTGGGCCAACACTCCGGCGGCAGGATCGATGCCAGCCATCAACCACAGCAACAGCGGGCTCTGCGGGTCGGTTTGATCGCTCAGCGTGATCGCCAATTCGGATGCGCCCTCGGGAACGTTCGACCATTGGAAACCCGGATGCAGGTTCACGCCGCCGCTGCACGTGGCGCTGACCGGCGCTTCGCCGCCCGGTTCAAAGTCGGGCGAGGACACGGTCATGCCTTCGAACCCGTCACTCTGGTTCGGCGCCGAGGTGGGTGGGAGCGGACGCGTAGTGGTGGTCTGATCAGGACTGGGCGTTGCGAGGTCCTTGCCATCGGTGGCGCAGCCGCTGGCGATGACGAGCAGCGCGATCACCACCAATTTGAACACTGCCCGAATCCTCATCGGGCCAAATAGTAGTAGGTGGCTCATGTGGTACTGAGCCGCCCGGGCGCGGTTCGTGTCGTTGGGTGTTCTACGATCGTCAACCGTGGCTACCCGTCGTCTCCGGTCGGTGGGGCGGGTTCGCCTCACGGTCCCCAGGCTTCGTTGGCGACCACTCGGCGGCATCCTCGGCCCCGCCAAAGGAGACGCCGGCCAGAGTCTGGCGGCCCTCACCTTCAGCGCCGTGACCAGTGTGGTGGCCGGTCTGACCCTGGCATCGCAGGAAGATCAGATCGCGATGTTGCCCGGTCTCCTGCTGTTCATCCCGCCTGCGATCGGCCTACGGGGAAACGTTTTCGGGCCATTGGGGAGCCGGCTCTCCACCAATATCCAGATGGGTACGTTCTCGTGGACCTGGAAGCTCGACTCGGTTCTGGGCCAGAACCTGGTGGCCGTGCTGGTGAATTCGTTGGCGGCGAGCCTCGGGATCTCGCTCTTGGCCGAATTGCTGGCGCTCTTTCTCCGGAACGGCACCGTGCCCCCAATCGGATTCAGCGACTTCGTGGTGGCCGGCGTATTGGGTGGAATCCTCGCGTCGGTTGTGGTGCTCGGATTCACGCTGGCGCTTACCTTCGCAGCGGTCCGACTCGATCTTGACCTGGACAACGTGGTGGCACCGATGGTCACCGCCGCGGGCGATCTGATCACCCTTCCCGCACTGGTGCTGTCGCTGGTCCTGGTTCGGCGGGGTGCGCTCACCAACATCACCGCCGCCGTGCTGAGCATCGGCACGTTGCTTCTGATGTTGTGGCTGGTTCGAGCGGGTCCAACGGGAGCGCGAAGAATCGTGGGGGAGTCGCTTCCGGTTCTGATGATCGCGGGAGCGCTGAGCTTGATCGCCGGTGTCGCCATAGAGGCTTCCGACGAACGTCTGAGTTGGGTTCTGCTGGTGCTGCTACCCGGCTATCTGGGTACGGCCGGGGCGCTCGGTGGAATCTTGGCCAATCGCTTGTCGACCAAGGTGCATCTCGGAATCGTTCAGTTTTCGCCGATTCCGTCGGCTGAAGCTCGAAGCGACATGGCCTTCACCGCGGCTCTGGCTGCACCGATCTTCGCCTTCCTCGCCATCGTCGCCCAACTCACCGCCAACGTCGCCGGCCAGGAAACGCCGGGACTGCTCATGCTCATGGCGGTCGCCCTCACGGGCGGGCTGGCGGCCACGGTCTTCGTTCTCGCCATCGCCTACTACGGCACGTTGGCAACCGTTCGGTTCGGACTCGATCCGGACAACACCGGCATACCACTTGTGACAGCTGCCCTCGACGTGGTCGGAGCCCTGTCGTTGGTCGTAGCCGTGGTCGTTTGGAGGGTGGCGTGACACCGCAAATGAGTGATAGCACTGATCTACGGTCTGTGAGCGTTGAGCGCTCCGGGCCCTTACCCCGGAAGAGAAGGCATCTGCCCTGATGGACAGCCGAAATATGCGGACGATGCTCGCGGAAGCGAAAGACACCAGCGAGCTGATGGTCGACCTGGCCTACGCCGCCCTGTACTTCAACGATCCTGACATGGCCGATGAGGTCGCCAGCCTCGAGGCCACTCTGAACCAACTCGTCTACGACATGCGGGCTCTCTGCATCGTGGCGGTCCGCCATCCGAAAGAGGCCGAGTCGATGGCGGCGGTGTTGCAGGTCGTGGCTGCGGTCGAGCGCATTGGAGACGATGCCGTCGACATCACCCGGATCGTGACCCGAAAGCTCGGTATTCCCCTCGATCTGGTCAACGATCTGTCGAACGCCGAGGAGGTAAGTCACCGACTGATGATCGCCCCCGGCTCCAGCTTCGCGAATCAACCGCTCAGCGCTTTCGAACTGCCGACCACGGTTGGCATGCGGGCGATGGCGGTCCGCCGGGAGCGGGACTGGATCGTCGACCCCACCGGCGACTTCGTGCTGGTCGCCGATGACGTGATCATCTTCCGCGGTTCGCCCGATGCGATCCCGAACCTTCGTGAACTCGCCGGTGCGCCGGAGTGGCGACCGCCAGAATTGGAGGAGCCAACGGTTCTGACCGACTTTGACCGCGCCATCGACACCCTGGTGGAGATGAAGGATCTCTCCGAAGTTGCAGTAGGTCTGGCGTACTCCACGCTGGTGTTGCAGGACCGCAGCCTCGCCGCCGAGGTTCGTCACCTCGAAGACCGTTTGGACGAGATGAACAATCGGCTCGAGTTGTGGGTCTTGCGGGCTGCGGGCGACTACGCCGGGGATCCCGGACAGTTACGTGGATTGCTGCAGTTGGCCCGGGCCGCAGAAGACATCGGCGATCAGGCCCAGCAGATGGTGTGGTTGGTGGAGAAAAGCTCCGAACTTCATCCGGTGCTCAGCATGGCGCTCGGCGACGCCGACGACGTCTTCATTCGGCTTCCGATAGGCAGTGGAAGTCAGATGGATGGTGCCTCGCTGGTGTCGCTTGCCCTTCCAGTGGAGCCCGGGTTCGCCGTCCTGGCGGTCGAACGAGACGACCGATACCAGTACCGGCCGCGAGGGACTGCGCAGCTACAGGCCGGCGATCACATCTTGGCCACCGGCCCCGAGGAGGGCCAGGAGGCGCTGGCCGAGATGGCTGGGTGGCGACTCGTCGAGGACGAAGACACCGGAGAAATCGAGCTCGAACCGCTCGCCTAGCTCGGCAAACGGTCTGGTGCGGATGGACGCGAGCCCGTTTGTGGGCTTGGGTCCATCCGGTTTAGGAGCGGGGTGGTGGCGGGTTGAGGCGAGGGGCCGGTGGCACGTTTGAGGTGTCGATCGCCGGTTCGTCTAGTTCGGCCGCGATCTCGGTTGGCACACCCATCGTTTCGGCGATCTGTGCCGGCGCCGTGGCGGCAACCGCTGCTGCGGCAGAGGGGCGGGCCTGAATTTCGGGGGCGTCGGGCAGCGGTCGTTTGGTGCGTTCCTGCGCAGGCGCCTTGGGTTGACTGGCCGCTTCCTTGACCATCTCGGAGATTCCACCGATCGCGCCCAGAGTCGAGCTCATGTCGGCCGGCAGGAAGATCTTGGTGGCCTGACCATTTGCCATCTGGGCCATGGTTTCGAGGTACTTGATCGCGATTACGCGGTCGTCGGTGCCCGCTTCCTGGATGGCCCGGTACACCCGATCGATGGCGTCGGCTTCACCTTCGGCCACGATCGACTGGCGATACCGCTCGGCTTCGGCTCGGAGCCGGGTCGCTTCGGCTTCACCTTGGGCGTTAAGGACGTCCTTCTCTCGACGACCTTCGGCCGAGAGAATCGCAGCGGTCTTTTCACCTTCGGCTCTGGTAACGGCGGCCTCGCGGGAACCCATGGCTTCGGTAACAACGGCCCGTCGGGTTCGTTCCGCCTTCATCTGTTCGTGCATGGCGTGCATGACGTCGGCGGGTGGGTCGATGCGTTGGATCTCGACTCGAACAACCCGTACGCCCCACTTGTCGGTGGCGTCGTCGAGGATCTGACGCAACGCGCCGTTGACGCGTTCACGGGAGGTGAACGCCTCGTCCAAGGTCATTTCACCGATGACGTTTCGCAGGTTGGTCTGGGCGAGCTTGGTAACTGCGAGTTGGAAGTTGCTGATGTTGTAGAGCAGACGCTGGGGGTCGGTGGGCTCGAAGTACACCACGGCATCTACGGCGGCGGTCACGTTGTCCTGCGTGATGACTTCCTGCGGGGGCACGTCGATGACCTGCTCCCGCATGTCGACCGCGCGAAGACGATCGACGAACGGCACGATGATTCGTAGTCCGGGGTCGACGGTCTCTTTGAACTTTCCGAGCCGTTCGACCACACCCTTCTGATAGGGCTGCACGATCCGAACGCCGGTCGCGATGATCACCAGGCCGATGAGGCCCAGCAGTACGAGGATTCCGAGAAGAATCTCAATCATTGGGGGTATTCCTTTCGTGCCTATTTCGGCAGTTCACGCATCGATTCGTTGTAGAAGTCAGGCTCGACGACCACCCGGTTGCCGATGACTTCGAGGATCTTGACGGCGGCGCCGGCTTCAAGCGAGGTCCCGTCTTCGGTGACAGCGGTCCAGACCTCGCCGCCGACCTTCACCTGTCCACTTACGTCGCCGGTTCCGATCGCCCGGATCACGGTGGCGTCGTGACCGACCAGACGGTTGGCGCCAAACCCCTTGGGGTTGGGAAGGTCGATGTCCAGCTTGGTGATCAGCGGCTTGAGGAGGACGAATCCGCCGCCCGACAGGACGACGAAGACGAGCAGGCTGAGCAGTAGGGAAGCTCCTGCGAAGCTGGCCACCGCGGCTCCCGCAGCTCCAACGGCAAGAGGTAGAAGGAAGATGGTGCCAGTGATGGCGAGTTCGCCGAAGCCGAAGCCGGCCGCCGCGACCAGCCAAAGAATGGCCCAGAGCGTCGAGCTTTCCATCAACCAATGATAGTTGATGGAGTTCCAAGGTGTATGCCCGGTCAGAAGCCGACCCGCTTCGCCGTATCCTTCCGGGGTGGCCCGATTGATGTGCATCCACGCCCACCCAGACGATGAAGCGTCGAAGGGAGCGCCGACGATCGCCAAATATGTCTCCATGGGACATGAGGCGAGCCTGATCTGCGCCACCGGCGGTGAGGAAGGCGACATTCTGAACGCCGCGATGGACCGTCCGGAGATTCGCGAGAACCTTCATGAGGTCCGGATGGAAGAACTCGCCAACTCGGTCAAGGCCATCGGGTATCACGAATGTGTGATGCTCGGATACCGGGACTCCGGCATGCCCGACACCGACGGCAATACCAACAGCGACTGTTTCGCCCAGGCGGACTTCGACGAGGCGGTCGGGCGTTTCGTCGCCGAGATCCGTCGTTTCCGGCCCCACGTGATTATCACCTATGCCGACGATCAACAGGGCTATCAGCATCCCGATCATTTGATGGTCCACGACATCTCGATCCCGGCGTTCGATCGAGCCGGTGACCCCGCCTGGTACCCCGACGCCGGCGAACCGTGGAAACCCCTGAAGCTCTACTACTCAATGTGGACCAGAGCGCGCATCACCGCATGGCACGCCAAGTACGAAGAGCTCGGACTCGAAAGCCCCTACGACGAGAAGTGGTTCGAGCGTCCGGACATGGACGGTCGAATCTCCACCAAGATCGAAATCGAGGAGTTCTACGGCGTTCGATCCAAAGCGCTGCTCGCTCACGCCACCCAGATCGACCCGAACGAGAAGTTCTGGTTCGGATTGCCTGACGTAGAGGCGGCCAAGGCCTACCCATTCGAGGACTTTGTGCTGGCGTTGTCGCGGGTCCCCAGCGGCCAATACGAAACTGATCTACTCGAAGGTGTCGATGGCGGAGCCAAATTTTGAGCTTCGATCAGGAATGGCTCGACCAGGCCATCGAAGCCACCGCGGCCAGAGTTGAGACGGGGTTGGCTGGCACGGCGGCAATCCTGATCGGCAAGACCGTGCAGATTTCCTTTGGAATCGCGGACGGCCGCATCGTTGCTCTCGGCGATGGCGAACCCGCCTGCGAACTGCCGTTCACGAAGGTGCAGATGGAGTCCTACCTCGCCGGTGAGATGAAGTTGGCTGTGGCGTATATGCGGGGCGACTTCAAACCGACCGGTTCCACCGGTTCGATCCTCGCCGCTATCGACGCGCTCGATGCTCTAGCACAGAGCTGAGGTCGGTTACCCGGCCCGTTGGGCTGTGGAAAGTTCACTCCAGCTGATCAGACGGGCGTTGGAGCGGTGCAAGAGTGCCCGGAAACCCCAGTCGTGCGAGACGAGGTGGGCATCACCAACCCGGGCGGCCCAGTGTGGCGTGAGCGCCCGAAGCTCGGGCGAGTCAGCCGCGGGCCGAGCCACGATCTCGGTCACACCCGGCTGTAGGTCGCGGAGCGCGTCAGCTGCGGCTTCGCGGACGTCACGTCCGGTGGGGGCCTGAATCACCCGATCGGGGGTGAGGACCCCTTCGTCGGCCGCCAGTTCCCGGGCGGGGAAGCCCAGGTCGACCGATGGGTCTGGCAACCGGATCGGCAGGTTGTGACCCAGGGCGACATCGAGGAAGGCATCGAAGAACTCGGGTCGATACGCGAGCGCATCGAGATGGGAGGTAAGGAACCGAGGGGTAAGGCCCCATTGGATCGCCCGTCCGATCTGCGCCCGACATTCCTTGAGGACCTCCGGCGTGTCGGCATGTTCCAGCAGATCCTCGACCGTGGAAGGCAACGCACCGGCCCCGTCGTTCAGCGACGGCCCGTGGGTGAGCGAACCCCACCGATAGGACTGGGGTGCACAATTCAACGTGAGTTCGATTCCCACGGTGGTGCCGAGCGTGGCGATCGCCGCTGCCCCTCCGGCTGCCCAAGGGCAGGGAACCTGTAGCGCGGTCGACATTGCCAGGGGTTGGCGACCGGATTGTGCGACCAGCGCGTTGGTGATTGCATCGTTGCCGGCGTTCGATGCGCCCAATCCGTCGACGGTCACCAGGACGAGGCGCTCGTCGGGGCCATAACCAAGTCGATGCGAGAGAGCGGTCACGAGTGGAATCTACCCAGCCAGACCTCAGCTGATGGGCTGGTCGGGGCCATCGCAGTTCGCCCACAGTCCGACCGGGGCCGCCCGGGCCTCGTTTCGCAGGTCGATGAACTGACTCTGGAATGTGGTGTTCGGTTCGAAGAAGAGGGTGTCGGCGAAGCCGTTGGCGACCATCCACTCGTTTACGAAGAGATCATCGTCGGTTCGGTAGACATAGAGAAGAAGCCGACCGAATCGGTCCCGCGACTCTTGGTCACGGACCAACCGGACACTGGATCCAACCGGCAACAGGCCTTTGAGAGCGGTGCTGGCTTCGACGCCGAAACACTGAACTGGCGTGTCTCGGCTGACCGACTCGGGCGTGTCTATGCCGATGAGCCGCACCCGTTCCTGCTGCCCATCGATGATCAGGTCGATCGTGTCGCCGTCGATCACCCACTCGACCTCTCCTACCTCGGGTGATGCGGCGATGGCACCCGAGTTGTTCTCTGCGCCCCGGACCCACAGAACGATCGCTACTGCAGCTGCAGCGAACGCAAGGAGAGTGGCGAGACGCAGCGACTTCACGCTGCCAGTTTGGCGCGGTGTGGGGGAGTGGCGGCCGAAGGGGCGGACTCTTGGCCGGTGCCGGTGCTGAAACTGAGTTCCAGAGTCATCTGTGCCGGTTCGGTCTGATGGGCCGAAAGGATGGCCCGGGCCCGGGCGAGGCCCGCCTTGCCAATACGACGGGTTTCATCGGACAGTTCCCATGGGTAGAGGGTGCGGGTGGGGGCGAGGCGGAGGTGTGTTTGCTGCATGTATCCATCATGCAGGAGGGGTGTGACAGAGTTAGTTTCACCTGTTCACAGCCCTTTTCGGCCAAAACTGGAACACCCGCCCGGCCGAAGCCGGGCGGGCATCTCTTGGGAGGAGAACCAGCTAATTATTCTGAATGATGCCGGGTAACCAGAGCGCCAGCTGTGGAATCAACACCACAAGGAGGAGGCCAACGACCTGCAGTCCCATGAACTGGAACATGCCGGCGTAGATGTCCTTGAGGTCCCAGTGCGGTGCCACTCCTTTGAGGAAGTAGGCCGATAGGGCCACCGGCGGCGATAGCCAGGCTGTCTGCAGCGTGACGGCCACCAGAATGCCGAACCAGAGCTTGTTGAAGCCGTAGGCATCGACGACCGGCAAGAGGATCGGCACGAAGATCAGAACGATCGGCACCCACTCGAGCGGCCAGGCCAACACGAAGATCAACGCCAGGATGAGGAACAGCATGATCGACCAGTGGAAGTCGAGGTCGACCAACGCCTCCGCCATGTACGACGCACTTCCTGCGGTGGAGAACACCGCACCAAAGAAGTTCGACGCAACGACGAGGATCATGATCATCGAGGTTGTTGACAGGGTGGCCCGGAGGCTTCCGGTCATCATCTTCAAATTGAGATTGCCCGTGACGAGCGCCAGCAGGAATGCGCCGAGCGCACCCATCGCTGAACCCTCGGTGGCGGTAGCAACACCGGCCAGAATCGAACCGAGCGTGGCCGCAATGAGGACCACGGGAGGGATGATTCCGATCACGATCTCTTTGATGACAGCCGCCCCCTGCAGCGTGCGCTCCGATTCCGCCAGCGGCGGACCCAGTTCAGGATTCTTGTACGACCTGATCATTGCGTATGCGATGTACAGGCCGGACAGGATGAGTCCCGGGAAGATCGCAGCAGCAAAGAGGTCGAGGACGCTCTCACCCAGCTGGGGACCCATCACGACCAGCATGATGCTGGGCGGGATCAAGATTCCCAGAGTGCCGCCGGCGGTGATCGCCCCAGCGGACAGGCGAGTGTCGTAGCCACTCTTGGTCATCGATGGGATCGCCATCAAACCGATCAGCGTCACCGAAGCACCAACGATGCCGGTTGCGGCAGCGAAGATGGTGGCGGCCGAGATAACGGCGAGATACAGCGAACCCCGGAGGTTCGCCATCGATAACTGGAGCGCTCGGAAGAGTCGGTCCATGAGGCCTGCCTGTTCGAGCAGGTACCCCATGAAGACGAACAATGGGATCGCCGCCAGCGTCACCTCGTCCATCGTGCCGAACGACTGCAGGGTGAACAGGTTGAACACCGTGTCGCCGAGGGCCCAGTAGCCGAACGCAAAACTGACCACCATCAGGGTCTGGGCTATGGGAAAGCCCAGCACGATGGCGCCGAAGAGGGTGAAGAGCATCAGCAGGCCGATGAACTCGCCGTCGACGTCGGGTAGCGGATTCGGAACGAACCGAAACACGACGAGAACAACTGCCACTATCACAGCCAAGCTGCCGAGGATCACCGGCATCTCAGGAGCGGGGCGTCCAGATCCATTGGATCCGGAGGCGGTTGAGGCGTAGGACTTTTCGCTAGTCACCACGGGCGGGCCTCCAGGTCTCTTCGAAGTAGGCCCGAACCGACTTCACGTATTCGGAAACCGACTGCAGCGTCCAGAGGGCAAGACCCAATGGCAGCATCGCTTTGAGAGGCCAGATTGGACCTCGCCACGGGCTCTGAATCACACGTTCACGCTGTTCGAATGATCTCCAAGCAAACTCGGTACTGACTTTGATGGCGATCAGCATGACGGGAATGAAGAACACCGCATAGGTGATCAGGTCCACCAGCGACTGGCGCTTGACGCCCCAGTTTCGGTAGACGAAGTCGGTCCGAATGTGACCGCTGTTCTTCAAGGTGTAGGCGGCGCCAAGGAGGAAATGGGTGGCGTAGATCATGTACGCAACATCCGAGGCCCACCGTGTGGACTGATCGAAGAGGGAGCGACGAATCGCCTCAAAGGCCAGAACTGCCATGAGTGGCAGGACGAGCCATGCGACGACTCGTCCTGTCCACTCACTGAGCAGAGCTATCCAGCCAATATTGCCCCCGTCGGTGTTCCACGGTTCGGCAATGCCTTCTGCTTCCTCATCGACCTCGACGCCGTATCTAGCGGCTACTTCGTGGTCGGTGTTGGTCACGGAGTCTGGCCGACCTTTTCGGGGAAGTAGGTCTCACCGATGTTCTGGTAGAGCTCGGTGATGGTGAGGCGATACGGCATCACCTTGTCGGCGTAGGCCTGCTGGGAGTCACGGACCTCCTTGAAGAAGGCGTCGCCGGCTTCAAGTTCGGCGGCAACATCGTTCCAGGCGTTGATGAATTCGGAATAGAACTCGGGCGGCGTGGTGTAGATGTTGATGCCGTCGGCCTGGTAGTCGGCGACCGCCTGGGCGTTGACCGTGATCGACAGGTTCTGGCTGTCAACGATCGTGGCCTGAGTGGCGACGAGGATCATCTCCTGGAGGTCGGCGGGCAGTTCGTTCCACCAGTCCAGATCGAGCAGGAGTTCACCGATATCGGTGGACTGGTGCAGGCCCTGGAGGTAGTAGTTGCTCCACACGTCGCTCAGGCCGAGTGCCTGGTCATCGGCCGGACTGATCCATTCGGCGCCTTCGATGATGCCGCTCTGGGCC
Source organism: uncultured Acidimicrobiales bacterium (assembly GCA_937958015.1). Classification (GTDB taxonomy): domain Bacteria; phylum Actinomycetota; class Acidimicrobiia; order Acidimicrobiales; family SZUA-35; genus JABDIY01. The sequence goes on from CALGOA010000050.1 coordinate 62,933, forward strand.
GACGGGACGATGTCGCCGCCGGGCATGGCGATCGCTTCAAGGCCGAGTCGGTTGAACGTGAGTCCGGGCAGGCCGGGAGGTGAACGGAACTTGAGGCCCTGGACGTCGGCGACCGTACGGATCGGCTCGTTGAACCAACCGAAGGGGTCCGGACCCATCGGCATCATGGGCAGGGGCTTCACGTTCACGCCGATTTCTTCGGTGTACAGACGTTCGTACAGCTCGAGGCCACCGCCGTCGTACATCCACGCAAGGCTGGTCGACTGGTCCATGCCGGTGGAGCCCACGGGCGGGTTGGAGAACAGCGCGGCCGAGTCGCTCTTGCCGGTCCAGTAGTTGGACCAGGCCATACCAACCGGCACAACACCGGCATCGACGGCGTCGAGGATTTCGAGGGCGCCGACGACACCGCCGGAGGGTACGACCTCGGGCTGGAGGCGCCCGCCCGACATCAGCTCAAGGCGCTCGCCCCACTTGATGACAAGGCCGTGGTACACCGATGAGGCCGGAACACCGGTCTGAACGGTGAATTCGATGACTTCGCCACCGTCCTGAACCAGGTCGACCGGTTCGTCGCCGTCATCACCGTCGTCGGAGGAGTCGTCCCCACCGTCGTCGGAGGAGTCGTCGTTGTTCTGGTTGGCGTCGGCGTTGTCATCGACAGCGCCGCCGGTGCATGCAGCTGCTCCCAATGCGAGCGCAAGCAGCACTGCGAGAAGCCGGAGCAGTCTGCTCCTGGCGGAAAGTGGACGATTCATGGTGGGTTCCCCTTAGTGATGATGTTCGTAAACCCACCCTGATGCCAGAATGGGTTTCCACCATATGGAAACTTCACCAAGGGTGTCAGCGATGATTGAACCGAGCCCTTTGTTGTTCCACATAGTGGAATGTGTATACCAATCGGTTGTAAACTCGCATATGTGGTTTGCTCTGTCAATCGAATCAGTGACACCTGACACGAAATTTCAACTTCCACTGGAGAACCCATGGCGGTAGCCAATTCGAGCCCCGACGCCCCGAAAGGGACCCAGGCCATCACGAGGGCGCTCGACGTCCTCGAGTGCTTCATCGATCGGAACGATCTGGGAATTACCGACCTCGCCCGAGAGTCGGGTTTGAGCGCGAGCACCGTGCATCGAATCGTGCGGGCGCTGCTGGCCAGGGGATATCTGGAGCAGGACTCGGCAAATGAGCGGTACCACCTCGGCCGCAGCGCCGTGGTCCTGGGCCAGGCGGGGCGACGCAAGCTCGGCGTCGACCATGCGTTGCCGATTCTGCGCCGCTTCAGCCGGGAAACGGGCGAATCGGTCAACCTCGGGCTGCTCGATCATTCCCACGTCGTCGTCGCCCTCAGGGTGGTGTCGCCTCAGCCGTTGCGTTTCGACCAGCCCGTCGGCAGCCGGATCCCAGTGCACTGCTCATCGATGGGCAAGGCGCTGCTCGCTTTCGACGCACCAAATGGTCCGACGGTCTTGTCCGAGCTGTCCCTCGATGGGTTGACCCCCAACTCGATCACGTCGGTTGAGCTACTTCGGACCGAACTGGATCAGGTGAGGCGACAGGGGTTCAGTCTCGATGCCGAAGAGAGCATCCTGGGCGTCTCCTGCATCGGCGCACCGATTCTGGATGGCACCGGCCGGGCGGTTGCTGCGATCGCCATTCAGGCCCCTACCGCCCGAATGACGTCCAATCGCGAGGAGCTCCTCCAGGGCAGAATTATCGAGGTCGCGGCGGAGATCGCCCAGGAATTGCATGTCGACGACGCCGGCATCACGCCGACGTTGCCGTCCCGTTCGCAGGGTTAGCTGGCTACCAGTAGCGCAGGGCAGCCTCGTACAGCTCGGTCAGCTTTTCCCGATCGATCACGATCGGTGCATTGTCCAAGAGCCGTCGCTGGGGGAGCGAACCGTCGACAAGGTCGGGGATATCGCTCGCAGAATACCCGACCCCTTCGAGTCCGTTTGGCATGCTCGTCTGTTTCATCAGATCGATGATCTGGTCCGACAGGACGGCGCCGCTCTGATCGTCGGGTACGTCGGTGACGTCGGCGCCAAGCCAACGGGCTGCGTCGCGGTGGCGCTGCGGATCGAGATCTCCCGTCATCCGGAAGACCGATGGCGAGTTGACGATCACACTCATACCGTGGGGCACGATCGGCTCACCGAGAGGCCAGCCCTCGGGCTGGAACCCCTTCACCATCCCGGCGACGGAGTAGGACATGCCGTGGGGAGCGTGGCAACCAGCGTTGCCGAAAGCGATACCGGCAAGCGTGGCGGCCCACATCACCTGATGACGAGCCTCGATGTCCTCAGCGCTGTCGACGGCGCGGACGAGGTAGGTGCCGAGCAACTTCAGCGCCTCCTTGCAGCCCAGGTCACTCCAGGGGTTGGCGCCCTGACTGGAGGGACGTGAGGATGGACTGGCCGGCGCCGGGCGCACGTGGAAATGGCGAGCGGTGTAGGACTCGAGGGCGTGGCTGAGTACGTCAAAGGCACTGGCCGCAACGACGTTGGCGGGGAGCGTCTCGGTCACGGTGGGGTCGATTAGGGCCCGAGTTGGGCGGATCATCTTGGACGCGATGCCGGTCTTGGCCTTCATCTCGAGCAGGTCGAACACGGCGATTCCAGTGCATTCGGATCCGGTGCCCGAGGTGGTGGGGCAGGCGATGTGAGGCTTGATCGGACCGGGGACCGGCACGCCGCCACCGATGGGGGCATTGACGTAGGTCAGGAACTCGGCCGGGTGGGTCGAGTAGAGATTGGCGGCTTTGGTGGTATCGATAACCGATCCACCTCCGACGGAGATGAATCCGTCTACTCGGGCATCGATGGCGAACTTGGTGGCCGCCTGGAAGGACTCGTCCGTTGGCTCCACCCGCACGTCGTCGTACCGGGCGACATCGACTCCGGCGGCGGTCAATGACGCCACCACATTGGCAACGTGTTCAGTGGTGGCAAGCACCGGATCGGTCATGAGTCCGATTCGTTTTATGCCCAGAAAACGAGCGATGTCGCCCGCCTCGCTGAGGCAACCTTCGCCAAAAGTGATCGTGGAAGCGTCCACATTGAAGGCGGTGTCGCCCTGTTCCAATTCAGTTTCGGTGTGGCAGCAGGCCATGAAATTCGTTCCCCTCGTCGTTGGCGATGACAGTAGTTGTATTCGGAGTTAGTGCAACTAACAAGTCGATGCAATGATGGCCTGATGGCCGTTCTGGACCCATTGCGATCGATACTTCCGACGCTTGGATTCGAGGGCGAGGTCTTTGACGACCCCGCCACTCAGGCCGTCTACGGCACCGACAATTCGATTTATCAATTGCGACCTCAGGGCGTCGTTGTACCCAGTTCAGAAGAGGACCTGACGGCGATCCTGGTGGCGAACCATCGGCTCGCCGAGCCGTTCGAGGTGGTGGCTCGAGGAGGTGGAACGGGAACGAACGGACAGAGCCTTACCAACGGATTGATGGTCGACACCCGTCGAAAAATGAATCGGATTCTTTCGATCGACACCGACCGTCTGGAGGCTGTAGTGCAACCGGGTGTGGTGCTGGGCCACCTCAATGCCGAACTCGCTGAGCACGGCTTGTTCTTCGCTCCCCATGTCTCTACTGCGACCCGAGCCACGATCGGTGGGATGGCGTCGACCGACGCGGCAGGAAAGGGTTCCCTGGTCTACGGACGGGCGAACGACCACGTCGTTTCGATTCGGGCTGTGCTGGTTGACGGGACCGTTCACGAGTTTGGCAAGACATCCATCGACGAGGCGCAGTCCCGTGCGGCTGGGACGGGGCCAGTTGCCGACCTTTATCGGCTTGTTCTCGAGGCGTCAGACGGCATCTCCCGGGCCGACTTTCCCGACGTGCCTCGAGGGTTCAGTGGCTACAACCTTGGCGATGTTCGAGGTCCTGAGACCATCGATATGACCAAGGTCCTGTGTGGCTCGGAGGGCACACTCGCCCTGCTGAGTCAGCTCACGATCAAACTCACACCGCTTCCGAAACAGCAGCGCCTGGCGGTCGTCGCATTTGATTCATTTGAAGAAGCGATCCGCCAGTCGAACATCTTGAAGGCCGCTGGTCCCATTGCGATCGAGTGTCTCGACGAACGCACCATCCAGCTGGCTTCGGCCTCGCCGGCGTGGCCGCTACTGGAAGAACTGCTACCGAACGTGTCCGGCTCGTTGCTACTGATGGAATTCGATGGGGACGATGCCGTCGCCGAACTCCACCGTCTGATCGACGGGGTCGAGACTCTACGAGGGGTCGCCGTTACCGCCGATCCGCGGTCGATCGCGGCCGTCTGGAAGGTTCGAGCCGACGCCGTCGGCCTGCTGGGCCAGGCGGTGGATGGAAAGAGATCTGTGCCCTTCGTCGAGGACTGCGCGGTGCCGCCGAAGTTCCTCGACGAATTCGTGGCGGGCTTTCGTGAGGTACTGGATCGCAACGGCCTGACCTACGGGATGTTCGGGCACGCCGATGTCGGATGTGTGCACGTGCGCCCCGCGCTCGACCTGTATCGGGCGGACCATGAGGATCTGGTCCGGAGGGTTTCCGATGAGGTGGCGGCATTGGTTTCGAGGTTCGGCGGGATCCTGTGGGGGGAACACGGGCGAGGGTTTCGGGGCGAGTACCTGGACCTTTCCGAGGATCTGGTGCACCGCATGCGCATGGTGAAGACCGCCTTCGACCCTCACAACCTGCTCAACCCGGGGAAGCTCTACGCACCACTCGAAGGTGACGGGACGATCAAACGGATCGACGACGTACCGCTCCGAATCCACCGCGATCGGACCGTGGCGGAGGCGACCAGGGTCCACTTCGATAGCGCCTTTGCCTGCAACGGGAACGGGATCTGTCATCACTGGGGTGGCGCCGAAGTGATG
>CALGOA010000051.1 GCA_937958015.1 uncultured Acidimicrobiales bacterium
GCACCGAGATCTTCAGCTGGGGTGTCCCACTGGTCGTGGCGATCAACCTGGCGGCGTTCGGGATTCTGGCTGGCCAAACCAGCCGAAATCTCTGGGCAATCGACGTCGAGGCCGACGTCGACAACAGTCGATCCTGATTCTCTCCACTTTTCTGCCGTTTTCTCTTATTTACGTTTCTATACTCTCGTTCGGGTTCCGATTCTCAGACACAAGGACGATTTGATGGAGATGACAAATGGACCAACTACTACCGGAATGGGCCCAACCCTTCGGTGACCCGCTCGTTGCCAACGACTACTGGGACCTCGTCTGTGAGGTGGCCGAAGCCCGATGGGGCGATGACATCACGCTGAGTTACCTCGAGGGCAGTGCCCGGCACCGGGACGGGCGCGTGGCCCAGTTTCACAACATCGCTCGGGATGCGGTGGATCGCGACCACGACACCCAGCGTCGCGGGCTCTATAACTTCCTGGCCATGCTCGACGACATGCTCCGCGAGACCAGACAACTCGCCAGCTGGGAGTGGGCCGCACCGCGATTGCGGCGACGACTGCAGATGCGGTGGGACCCGCCGTGGCCAATTCTCCACAAGAGCCTCGATCTCCACACAGACTGGATCGTTGCACTCGATACCGAATCGGGGTGTGCTCCGGTAGCGGTCGAATGGCTCGCCGACTGGGGCGTCAGCGCCGAGACCGCCTGGGAACGAGCCTCCCAACAGTCGCTGGCGAACCCTCACATCGAGGTCGGACGCCTTGGCGTCGACGATGACGAGGTGATCGGTCTCTACGGCGACATGTGCACCAGTGGCGCCGCAATGGACCTGACGCAATGGTTCGACGAGCCACTCGGTGATCTAGGCGCCCTTGTGATCGCACCAACGGCCCATCTGCTCTATGCGGTGCCACTGCGTAACCTTGCCGCGGTCGCCGACGAAGCGCTTCAGCTGATGGTGCTGGGCGGGTTACGGATGTCCAGCGAACCGAACCCGATCTCACAAAGCCTGTTCTGGTATCGAGGTCCCGGTCGGCTCGAACCCTGCGTGTCGTTGTCGCCCACCGGGTCGTTGAGGATCGATGCAGGAGAACCTCTCCGATCTCGATTGCTCGATGTTGACCATCACCTCGCGTCCGTGCGCCAACCGCCAGCCGCGTGACGCGGGCCCGAACCTGGGCGGCACACTGACCCGGTGCCGATGCCCGATCTCATTCTTCGCGCCGGAGTCGTCCTCGACGGATCGGGTGCACCACCACGCACCGCCGACATTGCCATTCGTGATGGTCACATCGCAGAAGTCGGCCGGGTGAGGGATCGCGCCCATCGGGTTATCGATGTCGACGGGGCCCTGGTGTTCGCCGGGCTTGGGGCATTGCTGCCCCCCGCCGACGTTGCGCCTTTCGATCGCAACCGACAGCACCACCGCGCGCCGGGGGTCACCACGACGATCGAACTGGCCGAAGCCTCGGCCTGTGCCGCATCGGAGCTGCCTCGATATCTACGACATCTGGAGGACCAGCGGTTCGTCACCAACCGGGCGTTTCTGTTCGACCACGATCGAATTCGGCGCGAAGTTCTGGGCAACAAGGTGCGAGACCATCTCTCGGCTTCCGAGGGTGACAGTGAAACGATGGCGGACCTGCTGCAGGATGCGATCGAAGCCGGAGTTGTCGGAGTCCGGTCCTCACCAGATGTTGACGCCGAGGAACTCCGTCGTCTTCTGAACTCCGAGCGGATTCACTCCGAACTCCCGTCGGTACTCCTCGACCCGGGAACCGACGACGACTTGACCCGAGAAGTGGCCACCCGGCTCGTACATGACTGCGACTCGCTGCGGTTCATCGCCAGTGTCGGCGACCCCCTCGAACACGAACGAATCACCTCTGCGATCGCTTCGTTCGACGATGACCAACGACCCGCGGAGCTGTTCGGAACGAAGAACACGATTGCGGGCACCGGACTAAACCCGCTCGGACTACTTCGTTTCGTCGACGGTGAGGTGTTGTCATTGCCCGAGCTCTCCCAACGCTGGGCGGACGGCCTTGGGGTCTTTGGTCTCCCGGGACCTATTCACAGTGATCGGCCAGCGGACCTCAATGTGGTCGACCGGCCCAGCCTGAACGATGACCTGTCAACCGGTGTTGTCTCAACGATCGTGAATGGCGAGGAGATCGTGAGCTTCGATGAACTCACCGGAGCCGCACCCGGTCGGCTCGTGCGGTCGCAGCCGAACGTCGCCGAGTAGGTCCCGCCGAGAGGCCACTACGGTGAGTCGGGATGAAGACGCTCCGCACCCCCGACGAACGATTCATTGATCTGGTCGACTGGCCGTTCGAACCGAAGTACACCTCGATACAGACCGAGGGGATCGAGCTGAGGATCCACTACGTCGATGAAGGTCCTGCCGACGGACCTCTGGTGTTGCTGATGCACGGCGAGCCATCGTGGGGATACCTCTACCGGAAGATGATCCCCCTGCTGGTCGATGCCGGTTGCAGGGTCGTCGTTCCGGATCTGCCGGGTTTCGGTCGATCGGACAAACCGGCCGAATGCAGTGACTACTCCTACGATCGAATCGTGCGGTGGATGGAAGCTGCGCTCATCGAGCAGCTTCAGCTCGATGGGATCACCCTGTTCTGTCAGGACTGGGGAGGGTTGATCGGGCTACGACTGGTGGCAGCCCACCCCGACCGTTTCGCGGCGGTCATGGCGGCCAACACCGGTCTCCCGCTGGGGAACACCACTCCCCCGCAGGCGTTCCTGGACTGGCAGGAATTCAGCCAGACGGTCCCCGAGTTCCCGACGTCGATGATTCTGCAAGGCGCCACCGAAACCGAACTGTCGGCCGACGAACTGGCCGCCTACGACGCGCCGTTTCCCGATGAGAGCTACAAGGCCGGGGCCCGCATTCTCCCCACGCTCGTGCCGACCTCGCCCGAGGATCCTGCCCGAGACTCGCAGGTGACCGCATGGGAGCAGCTCGCCAATTTTGAGCGCCCGTTCCTCACCGCCTTTAGCGACCGAGATCCCGTCACCAAGGGCGGCGAGGTTGTGCTCCAGAAGAAGGTTGCGGGCGCACACGGTCTCGACCATCCAACGATCGAGGGCGCAGGACACTTCCTCCAGGAGGACGAACCCCACCAGATCTGTCGACACCTGATCGCGTTGGCGGGTCGTTAGATAGGCCTCGCCTAACCGCCGGGTCTGTGAGCAGTTACCCCAGGGCGGCCGACGGTGCATCGGCGCGGGGCGTCTCTTCATCCGATGCGGAGCTGCGGCGCGGGTACACCCGACGGCCAGCCCGAAGAACGGCGTACCAGAACACCATGATCACTCCGGCCACGATGCCGTCCATCCAGTAGTGGTTGGCGGTCACCATGACGACCCACATCGTGATGACGGCGTGCGCCACCCCCAGCCATTTCAGCCAGCCGTGGGTTGCGAAACGGTACGTCAGTGCACCGACGAAGAAGGCCCATCCAACGTGGATCGACGGCATAGCCTGCAGCTGTCCGATCGAGGCCCGACCGATGGCTGCGTAGACCGACTGTCCGTAGAGGATGCCGGTGTCGGTCATTTCGGTAAGTTCGACGAACCGGGGCGGTGCGACGGCGATCAGCTGGATGATGAGGGACGTGCCGGTGAACAACGCCAGTTGTGTTCGAAAGCTGGCGTAGTGGCTGCGGTGGTAGAAGAACATCCAGATCAACGTCGCGATCATGGCCGGGACGTGGACGAGTGCGTAGAAGACATTGGCCGATTTCACCAGCCACGGGAACGGCAGAATCAACTCTTGCATCCACGCCTCGCTCGGCAAGCCGATGCGCTGCTGAAAACGCCAGATCTGCTCGCCCCGCTCGAAGGCCTGATCGGCACCGAACGCCTCAATACGGCCCCCGAGATTCCAGATGCCGTAGAGGAACGAAACGATGCCGAACTCCCGTGCCATCGACCGGGGAAGGCCTTTCAGGAAGGGCCACATGGCGAGAGCGACGACAGCGCCCCCGATCCCCCACCTCCAGCTCAGCCAACCCATCCGAACAGTGTGCCGTACTTCGGGGCCGAGCCCGCGACGCCGACCCGGTGGATCAGATCCACATCGGGCCCTCCAGAGAACTGTTCGAATCAGCTGGCGACGTAGGGGTCGTCTCCCACCTCGGCTTGCAGTCGCACGAGTTCCCCCTTGAGGGCTGCCTGCGCCGAGGCGTATTCGGGCCGACCATACACGTTTGTGGTCTCGAGAGGGTCGGCCTCGAGATCGAATAGTTCCCACTCCATGGGGTCGATCGGACCGTTCGCCCCCGTCTGCCCCAACGGGTCGTTGTAGTAACAGATGAGCTTGTGCGTGAGCGTTCGAACGCCATAGTGCGCTGGAACGTTGTGGTTCTCGTCGCGATGCATCCAGTACCGGTAGTACATCGATGTTCGCCATGACTCAGGAGACTCGCCGGCGAGGAGCGGCACGAAGCTGGTGCCCTGCATTTCGGCGGGGACCTCAACACCGGCGAGTTCACAGAAGGTCGGTGCGAAATCGACGTTCAGGACCATTCCCTCGTGTAACGAGGCGCCTTCGATCAGCTTCGGATATCGGATCAGAAACGGCATCTGCAGCGATTCCTCGTACATCAGTCGCTTATCGAACCAGCCGTGGTCACCGAGGAAGAACCCCTGATCCGATGTGTAGACAACCACCGTATCGTCGGCCTGGCCGGTGGCGTCCAGGTAGTCCAACATCTGGCCGACGCTGTCATCGATGCTGGCGATCGTGCGGAGGTAGTCCTTGATGTACCGCTGGTACCGCCACTTGACCTCGGCCTGGTGATCCAGTCCGGCGGGCACCTCGGCCTTGAGGTCGATGATCGGGTCCAGATCCATCAACCGCATCTCCATCGCCTGCACCACTGCGGCGCGGGTTTCGTGGTCATCGAACATGGTGTCGGGTTCGGGAATCTCGACGTCGTCGTACAGAGAGAAGTGTTTGCGGCTGGGTTCCCACGTGCGGTGTGGTGCCTTGTGGTGCATCATCAGCATCCAGGGGCGGTTGGGCTCAGTGCGGTCCAGCCAGTCGATGCAGTCGTCGGTGATCAACTCGGTGACGTAGCCGCCCCGTTCCACAACGTCGTAGCCGGGGCGACCATCCATCCGTCCCTGGAGCATGACCGGATTGTGATAGTGGCCCTGGCCCGGAAGCACCCGCCAGAAATCGAACCCGGTCGGATCGTGCTCAGGGCCGTGACCGAGGTGCCACTTGCCAACCATGGCGGTTTGATAGCCGGCCGCCCGAAGCAACTTCGGGAACGTCACGAGGCTGTTGTCCATGTGGGTCTTGAGCGTCGTCACCCGGTTCACGTGGTTATAGGTGCCGGTCAGGACCGCCGCCCTACTGGGCGTACAGATGCTGTTGGTGCAGAAACAGTTGTCGAACAACATGCCGTCCGCAGCGATGCGATCGAGGTGCGGGGTCTCGTTGATCACACTGCCGTAGGCGCCGATGGCATGGGCGGCGTGATCGTCGCTCATGATGAAAAGAAGGTTCGGTCGGGCCATTGATTCATCTACCTCGGGTCGCCGGTCGGTGGGTGAGGGGTCAACGATAGAGGCGGACATCCGCTGCGGTCGCCCGGCGAGGCACCCCCTGGATTAACAGCTGAGCGGGTTGGAGTCGGCGGGGAGAATGTCGACGATGGTGTGGGGCTGCTGACGGCTCAGGACGAACCGTGGCGAATAGGGGTCGCCCTCGATTCCACCGAGTGGACAGATCGGATCGAATAACGCGTCCGGCAGCAGCGGTTGCCCGAGTATCGACGATGCTTCGGAGATGGTCATTCCAACCCGGATGCCTCCCACCCCGTCGACACCGAGTTCAACTCCGGCCCACCCACTTTGCTCTGGTGGCACGTAACGAAACGGCGCCAACGGGTACGGACTCGATTCGATACTGTTGTCTCCCGCCACCAGGGTGATTCCCAGTTCGTCCAGACCGACCGAGTCATCCGATGGAATCGTGAGCCCGGGCTCGGGCCCTACCGTCAGCGTTTCGAAGCCCTTGTTCCAGATCTGCACCTTCTGATAGTCAGCAACCACCACACACTCCTCAACTCGGTCCTCGGAGAAGAGGTAAAGGATCGGGCGTGGGCCCCGCAGCGTTTGACAGCCCAGAGGAAACGGCGGACCCGCTACCGGTAGACCCGTCATTGCGTCGAACATCTCGACTCGGCCGTCGCGTTGCATCGTGAGTCCAAGCCGTCCTTCCTTCAGACGAATCGGGCCGAGTATCACTCCGGGATCAACGTCGGAAACCGTCCACAACGGAGACCCGGTAGGGAGCGCTACCCGGACCAGTCCAAGCTCCACGCTTTGGACCATCACCGCGGTCTCCTCACCCAGTGCCACGAGCGCCGGGGTCGTCGGGTCGAGGGGCAACCCAAGGCGGAACTGAGAAATCCAAAGGCGGGAGCCGGTGTTGAAGTCGAAGCCCACCATGACTGCTCGATCCGGCGACTCACGGTTGAACGTGACCACGACGTCGTCGATCACCCGAACCGGGCCGATCCACCCGGTCGAGACTCGACCCTCGGACTCCCACACCAGAGTTTCGCCGTCGTGATCGAGCCTGCGCATCAGCGGCACGCGGTCGGGGGTGGCGTTGGAAGAGCTGAAGAGCAGGGAGCCTCCACCCGACAGTTCGTGCATCCTGATATCGGTCTCATCGGGTCCGACGAGACTCCACCACCATTCCGATCGTTCCGACTGTTCACCGGAAGTGATCGGTGTGGCCGAGTCGGTGGAGGTCGTCGCCGTCTCCCTCGTTGTAGATGTCGTTGTCGTTGTCGTTGGCGTTGTCGTTGGATCCGACTCCGACTCGGCATCCGAAGCCATTCGATTCGAGACCGCCAGCCAACCCGCCAATAGGACGACGGCCACTACCACGAGCGCGGCCATCCCACGGTTGGAATGCGACAGACGTTCTGGCTCCTCCGCCATTGGCCAAGAGTACGTTCCACGGGTTGAGTAGAGGCGGTCGCCGCCGATGACTCACCAACAACGGAACGGT
>CALGOA010000052.1 GCA_937958015.1 uncultured Acidimicrobiales bacterium
GGCGGGATCGGTCGCAGCGCACACTTCGGTGGCCGCGCTCGGCTTTGCAACGGAGACCGTCGAAGCGGGTAGGGTCCGCGTACTTCTGCCGGGCATCGCCTCCGCTTCGATGCTCTGAGGCTCAGCTCGAAATCCCCACAATGCGACAGCCAACAGCGCTATGACGATCGTGCCGATCCCGGCGGTTCGAACCGATCGGTTGTGAGTCTCCACACACCCCATGTCTAGATAGACGCCTCAAACCGAGGATCGGTTCCTCGGTCTGCATGGTGGCCGGGAGTCGACCGCTCCTCTAGAGCGAGTGGGTTCGAACCATCGCCTCGCGCACGGTGGCGTAGTGGTTGGGGGTGGTCTCGACAAAACCGTCGAGTGCAGCCAGCTGTAGCTCTTGCTGCATCCTCGGGTCGCGGTTTGCATCAAGTAGGGCGGCACGCACGTGTTCGATCGTTTCCTGAGTCAGGTCGTTTCGAGCCACCAGCGGCTGGACCGGCCACGGGCCCAGTCGATCGATCACCCGTAGCTGATCGGCCGGACCACTCCCCTGCCGAGAGCGTGCCAGCACGATCGAGTCGACAACGGCGGCATCGAGCTGCCCGCCGGCCACTCGTTCGAGCGAGCGCATATGTCCGCCGGTGAATACGAGCTCCGCGAACAAATCAGCCGACTCGCCGAGATCGTCGATTGCAAAACGGAGGGCGTAGTGGCCGCTGAGGCTGACCGGATCGTTGCAGCCGATGCGGGTTCCCCTTAGATCCGATAACGACCGGGCATCTGAATTGGCGGGAACGACGAGCTCACTGAAGTACACAGGGCGCCCGGCACAGGCCGCGTCGGATGGCGCCCACCCAATACCGGCGAGTTTCACCGACGGCGTGCTGGTCCGAAGTGCCAGATCGACGAAGGATGTGGAACAGATCCACCCGAGGTCGAAGGTGCCGTCGGCAAAGGGATCGGAGCCGGGCGCAGGACCCGACATGTCGCTGATCAGCGCCAGTTCGGCATCGACCGCCTCTGCGATCGCCTCGAACAGGCTCACGGGAAACCCCGGCGTCATATACGACACAAGTTTCAGCACGTGAACAAAACTCGCACGATCCAGAGGCTATTCCGACTGCAGCGATGTCCGTCCAAGGCCGAACCATGTTCATCGCCAAAATGACCTCGACGCGTCCACTGATTCGGCATTCCAGTCTCGCCGACTGATCCAGCCGTAGGTTGTCGATGGTTGCTAAAGCAAATACAGCGGGATGACGTTACAACTCGCATGGCATTGCGGAAGTATGCGAACTGCAACTTCTTCTCGACTCTGGTCGTTGGGGGCCGAAACCGGATCCCCGGGCGACCGAATGCTCAGCTTTGTGCAGCTGGTTTCCTGTACGTGAATTCGGTGCGATCTATTGCACCGGCTGAAAGTCGACAGAGACGGGCGAGCCGATGAGCGAGGGATCCGAGAATCTACAGAATGCACCTGCTCAGAATACAAAGTCAGCTGCATTGTCATGCCATCCTCCTCCACCACAAGTCTCAGATTCGCGATACGTCGCCGGTCCATTCCGAAGCCACGAATCTGATTTGACGCTCAAGTCTCGCAAGGTTCTCGCTCGATTGGACGGCATCACCACCGCACTTGTGCGGCCGATAGTTCAGTGTTGCACCAAGCATTGGACCCTTGCGATGCTTCTATGGGCATGCACGTTCACGCTTGCCTTCCCCGTTGCCATTGTCTGGTTGGCGCTTTTCCTGATCGCAGCGATCCTCGACGCTCTGCAGACCGACTGGGACTACAAAGCCCGCTTGTTGACCATCACTGGTCAAATCAGAGGGTGGGAGGCTTGGAGACAGAGAAGCTCTCCTCGAACCGCAGGGGCACCGAATAAGGCGCCGTGGTGGCGGACGCCTCCGCCGCCACACCCGAGCCAAGCCGTCTTCGCTTCGTTCGTGTACGTGATCGGCCCGGCTCGTGGTACCGGCCCATGGAAAATCGGCAAGGCCAACCGCCCTGAACTTCGATTGAAGCAACTCCAAACGGGGCATCCAGAGGAACTCCGGATCTTCGCACAGATCCCCCATCGGACCCCGGGCGATGCGCTTGGTGCTGAGCGAGAGGCGCACAGAGCGCTAGCTAGATACCGGTCTCACGGCGAGTGGTTCGTGTGCGATTTGCCGAGCATCATGCGTCGAATCAATTGACAGGCTGAGCGTCCGCCAACCACAACCCTCGATTAAGCCCTCGATGGACGGGTGTTGCCGGTTGCCACCAACGCCCCCGCACCGGATCCAGCGCTTCCGGAAGCCCAACCATGCGCTGACGGCTAGTTCGGCAACCTGTTGTGCCCCGTCCGGTGGGGCATATGAGTCGGGACGGTGAGATTTGAACTCACGACCCCCTGCTCCCAAAGCAGGTGCGCTACCAACCTGCGCCACGTCCCGGTCTCACGACAGGGTACCGATCCCGACGGAGGTCCGGGTGTGAATTCAGCCCATCCGGATGGAGAGAATCCGGTTCTCGCTGAACTCGACCAACAGCAACTCGTCATCCAGCGCCACCATGTGCTGCGGCCCCAGGAGACCGGTGAGAAACGGCGTCGCCTCGCGGAGACCGCCGTCATTGATGCGAGGCACACTGACCACCTCGCCCCGAGACCACAACGCCACCAGCAGAACGTCTGGATCGAAGGGTGAGACAACTACCGAGGTCGGCGTGGCCCCGTGGGCGAAGGTGGCGGTCGAACCGGGCACCTCGTCGCACAGTTCCGGTGTTCCTCCGAACTCGATGACGACCCGATTGTTTCCGACACACCGCGGCCACCCGTGATCAGCGCCGGGTGTGACGGCCACCAGTTCATCCAGTGCGGGCTGGTCGTCGAACCGACCGTCGCTCATCTCGGTGGCCCACAGTGTTCCGTCGGCATCGAATACGTGGGCGTAGGCGTGTTTGAATCCGGAAGCCAACTCGACCGCAACGCCGTCGTCGCCGATCGTGAAGATTCGCCCCGACCCTTCGGTGACGGTGGCGCCGCGTTTGCGGCCGGACGTGTTGTAGAGGACGTCACCTTCCGGCGTCAGTGTCAACGTTCCCTCGGACCGTCCGTTGTTCGGCAGGTCGTCAGCCACGATCGTGAGTGAACCACCCGAACGGGGACCCCGGCTGAGTTGATCGGACTCCATCACCCACACCTCGTCGTTCCGAACCAGCACGCCGGTGGGTTTGTCCAAACCCTCGTAGAGGACGGCGCGTTCACCGGAGTCGGGATCGATCTGAATCACCTGGCCGAGGCCTTCGTTCTCCGCGCCCGCAAGCTGTCCAAGCACATAGGTCCCGTCGTCCTCTACAAACAGCTGGGTCGGTCCCTCCAGATCGTCCACAACTATTTCGAGCTCGAATCCATCGGGTCTCGCGATTTCCGGAGCCACCGGGTCGTCGGCCCCACAAGCGCTGGCCAGCGCGATGACCAACAGAACTGCCAGCACAGGAAACCGGGTTCGTGTCACCGCTCCATGGTGGCGCAGACCTCGATCCGGCTGTCGGACCGCTCCCCGAATCAGTGGCGGTTGCGACCTAGGCAGAAAGAGCTCCCGATCCCGCCCGGGTGCGACGGACTAACCGCCGCCCAACTCGATCAGCGTGTCGTACAGAGCGGCCGGAATGTGGATGCCTTCGGCGGGAATCCGTTCGCGGGCTGCGTACCGCCTATCGGCCGGAAGGCGGGTTCCCGGCTGCGACAGGATCTCTCGAAAGAGTCCCTCTGCGTGGGCCAGCTGCCCGGCCGCTCCCTCGACGCAGCGGCTGGGGTCGATAGCGATGATGCACTCGCCACCCTTCGACGGTCCGCCATCGGGTACATCGTTGGCGGTCGCCTCGAAGCTGAATACGTCGCCGATCAACGCTCCGGCCATGAGCTCGACCATCATTGCGATCCCCGACCCCTTGTAACCGCCGAAAGGCAGTTGGGCGCCGGCAAGGATCTCGTCGGGGTCGGTGGTCGGGTTGCCTTCGGGATCGATGCCCCACCCCTCGGGGATCGGAATTCCGTCCCGCTGATGAATCTGGATTTCACCCCGTGCGCTGGCACTGGAGGCCTGGTCGAAGACGACGGGAGGGTGTCCCTCCCGAGGCCACCCGAACGCCATTGGGTTGGTGCCATACAGCGGCTTGGTGCCGCCCGCCGGTGCGACGAAACTCTTCGAGCTGACGAACGCCATGGCCACAAGTCCCTGTTCACAGATCGCCTCAACCTCGGGCCAGACGGCGGCGAAGTGGTAGTTGTTCGTCGTGGCCAGCACGGCGATGCCCTGGGACCTGGCCTTGTCGATCAGCGGGTCGCGACCCACCTCGTTGGTAAGGGCTGCGAAACCGTTCTGGCCGTCTACCTTCACCACGCCAGGCGCCAGATCATGCACGGTCGGCACTGCATCACCGGTCACCTTGCCGCTCGCCAACGAGGCGGCGTATCCGGGGATCCGGAAGAGGCCGTGCGAGGTGCAACCATCACGTTCGGCTCCGGTGACGTTGTCGGCTACCGCTCGGGCCTGATCCGCCGAGGCACCCTGATTCCCAAGCGCGCTGGTGGCTAACCGATGGACCTTGTCGAGTGAGAGATGAACCTGCTCCATACCAGCGGACATTAACTGAGGGCGTCGAGTGCCGCCTGTCCCCGGGGCGAGAGCCGGTAGCCGATTCGAAGGCTCTCGGTGAGGCCCCGGCTCTTGAGCCGTCGGATCCGAGCCTTGAACCACTTCGTTTCGACACCTAACGCAGCAGCGAGGTCGGGCGCACGCACTCCTTCATTCTCGGAGATCAATCGCAGCAGTGCGAGTGGCGCCAAACCCGGCTCCACCGTGTCGCGATCGAATCGTGCAAAAGCGGACCGCAGCTCCTCTACCTCGTCATCGCTCAGTTCCTCAGACTGACGAAGCGCGATTCTGGGATCCTCACCTCCGAAAGCGACCTTCACTCGGAACAGACTGCGGCCCTCCTCGATTCGGAGCGAGTCGATCAGCTGTGCCTTTGTTGCGAAGCCGGCCCGACCTGCTGCGGCCACGGTGAGGTCGGACTTCCGAATCGGCGAGACGTCGATGATCTGGAGTTGGCCGACAGACGTGTTGAGGGTTCCGCCGGTCTTGACCGTGGGACGTTTCCAGCTTCGGTACACCTCGGTGATGGTCCCATCCACAATGCCGTCGAGCACGGCCCGCTTGAGCAGCATCAGGACCACATCGCAATTGCGGTGTTAGTGCCAGCGGGGATCTCGGTGTAGCCGCCATCGTGAATCTGAATTGTGGAGCGCTGATGCAATTCGTTCCAGAGGCGCTCGGTTGGGTGCACGATCGTTATGGGTCGCCCCGCACCGTCCCAGGCGGAAACGACGGCGGGATCCGAACGCATCCAGGCCCACTGCACCGCATGGGCGCACTGGGCCGCCTGCTTACCCCAGGACATCTCGACCAGCGGCGTGACCGCCACGATCAGTCCTGCCGCATCGGGGCTGCGATCAACCCGCTCGACCGGTTCGAGCTCGGTGGACTGGATCTGAAGCTTGGCGAGCGCCTTCGGAGCCTCGTCGAGGCGACCCGGCACAAACGCCCGCACCTCGGCGCCATCGCGGGTCACGGTGACACCGTCGGGCTCCTGCGCCTTCTGCCAGGCCGCTCCCCTTCCCCGCCGCACGATCTTGCGTATTCGGGCTCCGTTCCACGCCGACACGGCCTCGTGCCATGCGCCGCCAGCCTGACTTCGTTCGTCCGCCAGCAACTCGACGGTGGCAAGGCCGGCCGCAGCGCAGATCGCTGACACCGACGGCGGATCAGTCTTCTCGACCCGGGCCGCCAGCTGAAGTGCCCGAGGCGATTCATCACTCACGAAAGCAGGATATTCCCCGACGCCGGAAACAGCCCGACGCCGGGGCTCCGATCATTCGGTTTCGCCACTGCAGAACGATGGGAGTACCGAGGTCAACGCTCGGCTACCCGATCGCAGGGGACCTATCGGTCCACCTTCATTCGATCTGCTTGTTCACCGCACGGTACGGTCGGCGGATGAGTGCTGCCGAGCGGACCACTGACCCGATGAAACTGAAGCTGGCCCAATTGGCGGTCTACAAGGTCAAGGAGGGCGAACTGCTCTCGTTGATGTTGACCATGGGCCACCGTCTCGGACTGTTCGAAGCGTTGGCCACGGCCGACGACATGAGTCCGGCCGAGCTGGCCAAGGCCACCGGCACGCAGGAGCGTTGGGTGACCGAGTGGCTCTACAGCGTCACGGCCGGTGGGCTGGTGAAGAAGGACGGCGAGCGATTCGGTCTGACCAACGAGATGCGTCTGGTACTAGGCGAACCCGAACACCCGAACTTCGCAGGTGCGATCTTCAACGGACCACCCCTTCCCGAGACGCTGGATCGATTGGAAGACTCGTTCCGCACGGGGATCGGTTTCGGCTGGAATGATCATGGCGCCGGTGTGGCCGCCATGCAGCGCGCCATGGGCGCCAACAACAAGCGGGCTCATCTGGTCAGCGATGTGCTGGCCGCAAAGCCCGATCTGATCGAACGATTGGAGCAAGGGATTCGAGTAGTCGACGTGGGCTGTGGAGCGGGAGACCTTGCTCTGGCGATGGCGGAGGCGTTCCCGAAGTCCGAGTTCGTGGCAATCGATCCCTCCGAACATGCGATCGCGATCGCCACCGGGCTTGCTCAGGAAGCAAACCTGAGCAATCTCACGTTTCGCACCGGTGTCTTCGACGACCTGGAAGTCGATTCGGCCGATTTCATCACGACGTTCGATGTGTTGCATGACCTGCCGTTCCCCGAGGCGGCGACGGCGGCTACCCGCTCCGCACTGGTCGATGGCGGAACCTGGCTGGTCGCCGACATCAAGGCCGAACCCGGATTCGATGCGAATACGAAGATCCCAGTGCTGTCGCTGTTCTATTCGATGTCGGTGATGTACTGCATGAACTCCGCCCTTTCCGAGCCCGGTGGCGCCGGACTGGGAACGCTGGGACTTCATCGCGAGAAACTCACCGAACTGGTGACCGAGGCCGGTTTCGAGACGGTCGAGCAACACGACTTCGACTTCGACGTCAACAACTACTACTACTTCGTGAACTGACGCCGTTCGGCACCTCCCGATGGGGGAAAGTTCAAGCACCGGACACTGCCCCGGCGAGGGCGGGACGTTAGCGTGGAATGCGTGAGCCTCTCCCCCAGTGCCATCCTCGACAAGGTCATCGAAGCGACCGTGATCCCCAGCTTCACCAGCATCGGCCCGGGCGCTCGTCGTCGCCTCTTCGATTGGAACGAGCTGGAGTCCTACGATCTCAGCGGCCAGACCGTCGTGCTGACCGGAGGAACCTCCGGCATCGGTGAGACCGGGGCCGAGATCATCGCCAGCCTCGGCGCCAACCTCGTGATCGTGGCTCGCGACCAGACCAAGACCGACGCCACCGTCGACCGCATCAAGGCCACCACCGGGAACGCCAACATCAGCTACGTCCTGGGTGACCTCGGGAAGGGCGACGACGTCCGCTCGGTCGCGGAACAACTTGGCGCCCGCCACGATGTGATCCACACCCTGATCCATAACGCTGGCGCACTGTTTCCCGAACGGCGTCGAGCCGAGAACGGCACCGACCTCGCGGTCGAGTTGATGGTGGCAACGCCATTCCTGCTGACGGGCCTCCTCCTGCCACAGCTGAAAGCGGCCGGACCGGGACGCGTGCTCACGATGAGTTCGGGCGGCATGTACAGCCAGCCGCTCAGCGTTGCCGGACTCGAGATGACCGACGAGAACTACCAGGGGGCCGCCCAATACGCTCTGGCCAAACGGGCTCAGGTGGTCCTGAACGAGATGTGGGCCCAGCGGGTCGACAAGTCAGACGTGGTCTTCCACGCCCTGCATCCGGGGTGGGTGGACACCCCGGGCGTCAGCGAAGCGCTGCCCGGATTCTCGAAGGTGCTCGGCCCGCTTCAACTGCTGCGGTCACCGCGCGAGGGGGCCGACACGATGGTGTGGCTCACCGCCGATCAGCGGGCGCTGGAGACCAGTGGCGAGTTCTGGCACGACCGCGAGGTTCGGTCGACCCACAAGATCCCCACAACCAAAGGCAACGACACCCCCGAACGTCGCAAACGCCTCTGGGAGTGGTGCGAAGAACACACCGGCTTCACGCTGCGGTAGCGGATAGACCGGGGCCCACAATCGGGTCCCTGCCCATCCAACCGGACGCGACAAACCGGTCACGCTGGGGCGACTCCCCCACCATGACCGGTTGTTTGCGTCAGCGTCTAGCTAGCCAATGTTGCGTAGATCGACCACGAAGACGAGCGTCTCGTTGGGAGCGATCACACCGCCAGCACCCGATGCGCCGTAACCCATCGCAGGCGGGATGGTGATGCGTCGACGACCGCCGACCTTCATTCCGGCCACACCCTGATCCCAACCCGAGATCACCTGGCCGGCACCAAGCCCGAAGTCGAAGGTGGACCCACGATTCCACGACGCATCGAACTCTTTCCCGGTCGACCAGCTGATACCTACGTAGTCAACGCTGACCGTCATTCCCGCATTCGCCTCGGCACCGTCGCCAACGACGAGGTCCTCGGTTTGCAGTTCGGCGGGCGGGTCGCCGGCGGGGATCTCGATGGTTGGTCGTTCGAAGACGTCAGTCATTGCCCCAAGTTACAACCGCAGGCTCGGGATCCGGCGCCTCGCGACCGGCGCGCGCATCGACCTCCGCCACCTGTTCTTCCTGATGGCAACTGCATCGATGCACTTCTGACCGCTGGAAACTCCGTCGGATGTAGCTGCCATCAGGAATTTGGAGGATGACTAGCGGTTGGCTTCGATGGCTTCCCAGACGGTGCGGCTGGTCAGCGGCATGTCGATATGGCGCACGCCAAACTGACTCACCGCGTCGATCACCGCATTGTGAATCGCCGATGTGGAACCGATGGTGCCGGACTCGCCGATGCCCTTTGCTCCCAGAGGGTTGCGGGGGCTGGGCGTCTCGGTGTTGTGCGTCTCGAAGTTGATCAGCTCGGCGGCGGAGGGAATCGCGTAGTCCATCAGGTTCGAGGTGATCGGATTGCCATCTTCATCGAAGGCCACCTGCTCGAACAGAGCCTGAGCCACACCCTGGGCGATACCGCCGTGTTGCTGGCCCGTGACCAGCATCGGGTTGAGGATGCGACCACAGTCGTCTACCGCCACATGGCGAAGCATTGTGGTCTCGCCCGTTTCGACGTCGACCTCGACCAGCGAGAGGTGGGTACCGAATGGGAACGTGGCGTCCTGGCCGTCGAAATCGTGTTCGAAGCTCAGGCCCGGCTCCATGCCTTCGAGCAGCTTGCTCGGGTCCTTGGCCGCAACGGCCAGGTCACCCCAACTGATGGTTGATGCGGGCACCCCGGCCACCTGCAGGCCACCGGCGCCCTTCACGATGTCGGTCTCGGCCGCCTCGAGCATGTTGGCCGCCAACTTCTTCGCCTTCTCCATGACCTTCTGACTGGCGACGAACACCGCCGACCCGCCGGCCTGCAGCGACCGTGATCCCATCGTGCCAGAACCCTTGGGAACGAGGTCGGTGTCGGACTGATGGAGCGTCACGTCGTCCATCGGAATACCGAGGACGTCGCTCACCAGCATTGAGAACGCCGTGTCGTGACCCTGGCCGTGGCTGGAGGTACCCACCTTGGCGGTGGCGGTGCCGTCGTCGTTCACCTCGACTCGGCCGTATTCGACGTGGAGGCCAGTGGGCGCTGTCACTTCGACATAGGTGCAAACGCCAATACCGAGCTGCTTCGGATCGCCGGACTCCCTGCGGGCCGCCTGCTCGGCCCGACGCTCGGCGTATCCGAAGATCTCCATCGCACGGTCGAGAGCCACCTCGTACTCGCCGTTGTCGTAGTTGGTTCCCCCGTGGGTTTGGAACGGGAACATGTCGGGCGTCAGGAAGTTGCGGCGTCGAATCTCGATCGGGTCGATCCCGAGTTCCACGCCCGCGAGATCCATCACCCGTTCGAGCATCTGCGTCGCTTCGGGACGGCCAGCGCCGCGGTAGGCCGCGATCTGGGTGTTGTTCGTGGCCGCTGAAACGGCGCGGTACCGAAGCTCGGGAATGTTGTAGACGCCCTGACACATCATCTGGGTGAAGAACGTCAGGAAGCCACCCACCGCGGGATAGGCGCCGGTAGCGGCGACCACCTTGATGTCGAGGCCACTGATGATGCCATCGCTGCTGATCCCGAGGCGGGCGTTCAGGACCATGTCGCGACCCTGGGCCATTGCGACCATGTTCTCGCTGCGCTGCTCGGTCCACTTGACCGGCTGACCGAGCACCTGCGCAAGCTTCGTCGTGATGAGGAACTCGGTGTAAGGGCCGGCCTTGGAACCAAACCCGCCGCCGACCACGGGAGCGGCCACCCGAAGGTTGGCGGGGTCGAGATCGAGTTGACCCACCAGCGCGTCACGCACGGCGATCGCATTCTGGCTGGGAATCCAGACGCTGAGATGACCGTTGTCTCCGGGCACGACCAGGCAACCGTTCGGCTCCATCGGCACGCCCGCCAGACGTTGTGAAACCACTCGGGCCTCGATGACACGCTCGGCGTTGGCGACCGGGTCCTCCTCTTGACCGGCACCGGTCTCGAACACCACATTGCTGCCGTAGTCCTCGAACAGGATCGGAGCACCGTCGGCCAGCGCAGCCTCTCCATCGGTGACCGAATCCAGAGGGTCGTAGTCGACGTCGATCAGCTCGGACGCATCTATCGCTTCGGCACGACTATCGCCGACCACGACCGCAACGATGTCACCGACGAACCGCACCTTGCCGCTGGCGAGCGGAGGACGAGAGAACGCCGGATCGAACATTGGGAAACCAAGGAACGGTTTCAGTTCGAGGTTCTCGGCGGTCCAGACGCCACGAACACCCGGAGCATCAGCTGCGGCACTGATGTCGATGCCGTCGATCCTGGCGTGGGCGAAGGGTGAACGAAGGAAGTGGACGTACCCGACGCCCGGCACGTCGATGTCGTCGTAGTACTCGTCGGTCCCGAACAGGAGGCTCGGGTCCTCCTTGCGCAGAACGGCATTGCCGAGGAGAGAACCTTCAACTTCGGTGACATCGGTCATGAGCTCAGTATCGCCCATCGGGGCTGGTCATGCCGATTCCGGCCACCGCGGGTGAAGGTGGGCCGGAATCGGCGTTGATGACTCCGCCTGTAGCGGGATGCCAGGCGTTACCGGTTCTTGTTGAACTCGGCGACCATCGGGGCGGTTTCCCGAATGTTCTCCTCAGACTCGGAGAACCAGATCATCAGCGAACCGCGCTTGTAGCCGTCGCGCAGAACACCTTCCCAGTAGGCAAATCCTTCGCCGTCGGGTTCGCGACGGAGGACGTTCTGGTAGATCAGTTCCAGGAATCGACGATCGTCGACGTTGCCGTACATGTTCTGGAACTCGGTCGACTGGGTGAAGTAGTACGACGCATCTCCGAGTGAGAGGCGGCCGTTTCCGACCGTGAGCCAGTACTGCAGCCCCTCTTCGTCGGGCAGACGGAGGAAATACGCCAGGTACAGGCGCACGAACTGGTTGCGTCGTGCCTCCAGGTCGATGACCGGCGGGGTTCCGCCACCCCCGTCGGCCGGGGTACCGGGAGCCCGGAGGAAGGGAATCTTCTCCATGTTGGCGCCGAGGATCTCGTTGCTGTCGCCGCCCAGCCATTCGTCCAGGAGGGTCGCCTGGATCTGACGGAAATCGACCGTCGGAATCAAGTTGCCCTGACGGGTCAGCGCGGTGAGCGAGGGACGCTGGCCGTAGACCCCACCTATGACGTTGGCGCCGATCGCAAACGCCATGCTTGCTGCGCCGTGATCGGTTCCGTCGGAATCGTTGTCTGCCACCCGACGGCCGAACTCGGACTGGGTAACGACAACCACTCGGTCCAGCCACGTTGGGCTGAGGATGTCGAACAGCACCTTGATGGCGGCATCAAGTTCGATCATGCGGGCGTCGTGTTGTTCGGGTTGTCCGCTGTGGGAGTCGAAGTCGCCCCAGATCAGTGAGAACACACGGGTGCCGAGTCCGGCGTTGATCAGCCGGGCGATCACCTCCATACGGCGGGCTAGGCGCCCTTCGATCGGCGATTCGGGATAGATCGGACGCAGCCGAGCAGCGAGATCGAGTCCACTGGCACCGGATCCGCCGAGGGCGGCACCCCATGGACCCAGCTCGTTGCTGCCGGCGAACGATCGGAGCGTGTCGTACTGGCGGACATCGACCGGGTTGCTGCTGACCGAGAACAGGCCCGATCGACGTTGGGGCAACGCCGTCGTGCGCGGATTGCTGCCGAGCATGTGCAGCGGAATCGACGAGCTGAGTGTCACGCCCGGGATCGCAACGCTCGATGGAAGGCCGTCGAGGTAACGGCCGAGCCAGCCCGAGGTGGGGATGCCGCCGAGACGGCCACTCATCAGACGGGCCATCGACGAGAAGTGGGAGAGGTCATCGACCGGCTGGCCGACACCATCGATGATGGCGACCTGACCCATGTCCCAGCGCTCCTTGATCGTGCCGAGGTTCGGATTCAAGCCATGGCTGGCGCTGACCTGAAGGCAGTCTTCCGGTGCGTAGGCCAGACGGGGGCGGGCGTCGTAGTAGGCGCCCTGGTCGATCGGCACCACGGTGTTGAGGCCGTCGTTGCCTCCACCCATGGTGATCGAAATCAGGATTCCGTCGGAGGGCCCGACCGGGGCGGCCTCAGCTGAGGCCAGAAGGTCGGAGTTCTCGAGCAGCATCCAGGTGGGGATGCCGGCGACGGCACCGGTGACTGCAGCCGCCTGCAGGAATCCGCGACGGCTGAGATTGGAGGACTCCTCAGGGGCAGGAGTGGAGAGGGCATTCAGAACTTGTTCGGTTGATGGATCCATATCAGGCCAACTGGAATTCGGGGGTGAGCAGGGACAGGAAGATGAGCCCGGGTGGTTCGGCCCACTGGGACGAGGACCGTTCGGTGGTCACGAAGTTGTTGAGCGAGGCGAGCGTGCGATCCGACGCATCGAAGACGCCGAAGGTGTCGAGCGCCCGGGTCACGCTGTCGGAGATCTCCAGGTCCGGAGAGTCCGCCAACAACTCGTTCTCATAGGCCCGCCAGCGCAGATTGCTGGCGAAACGGGCCTTGGCCCACATGGCGCTACTGGAAATCCAGTAGCCGTTCTGCTTCCAGCCCGAGACGTTGGGCGGGTCGTACATCGACTGTCCCATTTCACCGACATACCACTGAGGGTCGATGTCGGAACTCGACAGGCCAGCGTGGCGGAGTGCGGCAACGGTGAACTCGATGGGGCTGCGAACCAGTGCGTTCTTCGCCTTGGGGCTACGGAAGTTCGGGTGCAGGAAGATCGCTCTAAGCAGCGCGTCGGCCCGCATACCACCAGCGATCAGGGCGTCGGCCAGATCGCCGACGACTCCCGCCTCGGGGTTGGGATAGGCGAAGAAGCTCCACATCTTGGTACTGATGAACTCCGCCGCGGCACGCTGCTTGGGTCCCAGAAGGATGTGGGTGATGATCTCGGGACCGTTCCAGTTGTTGGTGATGCCCATGAACGTCTTCAGCTCGTTGTCGTGCTGGTCGGGGTCGAAGACGTATTCACGAGGGACCGCATCCCAACGGTTCAGGCCATGCCCGGTCCAGGCGCGGGCGGCGGCCTGCACGTCGTCCTCGGTGTAGTGACCCTGACCGAGGGTGAACAGCTCCATGAGCTCCCGAGCGAAGTTCTCGTTCGGGCTGCGCTTTCGGTTGTCCTTGTTGTCGAGGTAGATCAACATGGCCGGCTGCAGGGCCATGGCCTGATACAGCTCCACGATGTCGCCCATACCCCCACTGCGGAACAATTGGATCTGATCGAACATCAGGTAGTGCTTGTTGACCTTGTCGAGACCGCTGCAGAGCAGACCGTGCCAAAAAAGGGCCATTTTCTCTTGGACCGGTTTGGGTACGGTGCGAGCCCGCTCGAACCAGAAGTGGGTCATTCCGACATACCGATCGCTCCAGGAGGTCGAATCCTCATCGAGGTTCGGCACTCCCTGCGTCACAGGCGGATTGTCGGAAATATCGAGCAGGTGGTCGACCAGCTCGGTCCAATCCATGGCGGCAAGGGTTTCTATTTCGCTGCGTGTCCCTCCGAAACCGCTGCGGCGGAGAAGGTGGGCAACGTCGGAAAAGTCAGACGGCATGGGTGGAACCTTCGGCGCGTAGGCCATTCGAACTTGAGCACTAATCTGTTTGGCCCAGTCAGCGTCTTCTGTCTGCGCTCGCCTCCATCCGGAGCGTGAATCACCCTGAACTGCTCATCCGGAGCGTGAACCGCCCCGAACTGCTCGAATCGGACGGTTCGGGCGGGTTGAGGGCGAGGCACGACAGTTCGCACGGAGCCACTTCTTCTGTCTGCGCTCGCCTCCAACGGTCCGTGGCGAACGCTCTCAAGATTCTGAGCGATCACTGGGCTCGATGATCTCTGATTCGACCGGGTCGCTCCGACCACGTTCGCACGGAGCCACGTCTCCTGCCTGCGCTCGCCTCCAACGGTGCGTGGCGAACGCTCTCGTAGTTCTGAGCGATCACTAGCGTGAACCACCCCGAACTGCTCAGTCGGTGCGTGAACCACCCTGAACTGTTCGAATAGAGCGGTTGGGGCGGGTTGGGGGCGACGTTCGACGGTTCGGGCGGGTTCAGGGTCCACATCGGTCGGTTCGGGCGGGCGTTCGCTACGGCGTTCGCGCTGCGATTACTCTGACTCGGTGCTTCTCGTTCCCTGCCCGGTGTGTGGGCCTCGCAATAGCTCCGACATGGCCTACAAGGGGGAAACGGTCACCCGCCCCGATCCAAATGGGGTGAGCGAGAAGGAATGGCGTGACTACCTGTACATCAGGAAAAACACGGCCGGATGGATGACCGAGTCCTGGTACTGCCGCTCCGGGTGCCAGCAGTACTTCACGACTGAACGCAACACGATCACCAACGAATTCCGCAACTCGCCCATCCCCGGCCCGAAAAAGTGAGTCGGTCGGCATGACCCAACGTCTCGCCACCATCGTCGTCGACGGCGGAACCGCCGCGGCACTGGTAGACGGCGACGCAGTATCGCTGCTCGGCTACCGAGATGCCGGCGACGCCCTACGGTCCGCACCGATCGATCGGCTCGATCAGGCCCGGACCGGTGACGAACGTTCGATCAGCGACGTCGTCTTCGCACCGGTCGTTCCCAACCCGTCCAAGATCGTGTGTGTCGGACTGAACTACCGAGATCATGTGCTTGAGATGGGTCGCGAACTACCCGCCGCACCCACCTGTTTCGCCAAATTCTCCGCGGCGCTGATCGGCGCCACCGACAACATCGAGATACCGCCCGTCGAG
Organism: uncultured Acidimicrobiales bacterium; assembly: GCA_937958015.1. Lineage (GTDB taxonomy): Bacteria > Actinomycetota > Acidimicrobiia > Acidimicrobiales > SZUA-35 > JABDIY01. The sequence goes on from CALGOA010000052.1 coordinate 15,413, forward strand.
GTCTCCGACGCCGTCGACTGGGAGGTCGAACTGTGCGTCGTCATCGGTTCGCCCGTCCGCAACGCGACCGCCGCCGAGGCGATCGCCTCGATTGCGGGCTACACGATTATGAATGACATCTCGATGAGAGATTGGCAGACCAGAACGATCCAGTTCCTGGCCGGCAAGACCTGGGAACACTGCACTCCCGTGGGCCCGGGCATCGTGCCGGTAAGCGAGTTGGGCGATGGCTCCGGTCTGGCTGTTTCGTGTGACGTAAACGGCGTGAACAAACAGGCCTCGAACACCGACGAACTGGTGTTCAACGCTGTCGACCTCGTGCAGGATCTCTCGAAGGTCTTCACGCTGGAACCCGGCGACCTCATCGCCACCGGCACACCCGGAGGTGTCGGAGCCGGGCGTGATCCGAAGGAGTTCCTGAAGAACGGCGACGTCGTCACAACGACCATCGAAGGCATCGGAACCCTCCGAAACACCTGCGTGCAGACGTCGATCTGACGATCAATCGATGGTGGTTGATGCCGAAAGGACAAAACCCGGCTAGTACTGGGTACAGGTTCGCTGCAACATCGTTGCGGCACGAAACGAAGGAACAACATGAATACCGTCGACGAACAGCTCGAAAACATGGAGATCTTCCGAGGCCTCAGCAAGGCCGAAATCCGCAAGGTTCGACGGCTGATGACCCCGGTGACGATCAAGGCCGGCAAGCAGTTCATCACCGAGGGCGACCCGGGTCGTGAGGCCTTTCTGGTGCTGGAAGGTCGGGCGACCGTCCGCAAAGGCGCCAAGATTCTGGCGACGGTCGGACCCGGCGACTTCCTCGGCGAGATGAGCGTGCTCACCGGTGACCGCCGCACTGCCAGCGTCACCGCCGACACCGAGTTGGAGGTCGAGGTCCTCAGCAAGCGCGAGTTCAGCTCGCTGCTCGATGAACGCCCCCGCCTCGCCCGCAAACTGCTGCTCGGGGTGATTAGCCGCCTCCGCGAGCTGGAACCCGGCATCGTCGGATAAAACTGGGACGCATGAAGAAGAAGCCGCTCGTCCCCCTTTCGGCGGCTGCAGAACGACTCCTGCCCGGTCCAGATCAGACGCTGAAGTGTTCGGTCTTCGCAGCCGAAATCGACGTTGAGCCGGCAGGCACGGCCATCTCAGCGCACTGCGTGATCCTGGTCGACACTCCCCTGCCCTGGCCAAAACCTGTCTTCGAACACCCCCACCTCAACGGCGTCGACGGAAAGATCACCTGGGCCGACGGTCGCAACGTGAAGGTCCTGGCGTCGACACCCGGCTTCGCAGAACCGCTGCATGCCTACGCATTCGCGCAGACGCCCACCGGCACCGCAGCTGCAAAGCTCCCGCTCGAAGATCTCAGCGCGGTCGAGGCGGTGGAACGATTCTGTTCCGTAGCGGATCCGCGCGATGCACCCGGCGCAGAGGAGATCTCGACCAACGCGGTTCTGGTGTGCACGCAGGGTTCCCACGACATCTGCTGTGGGTCCGAAGGCACCCGTCTGGCCGACAACATCGCTGCTGACTATCACCTGGCGGCGTTCGCAGTCTTCCGGGTGTCCCACACCGGCGGCCATCGATTCGCCCCGACGGCGATGACGTTTCCCGACGGCCGGATGTGGGCGTTCGTCAATGTCGATGACCTGTCCATCGCGGTGAACCGAACCGAGAAACCGGCACTGGTTGCGGCGAAGTGTCGAGGTTCCTGGGAGGCCTCGAACCCCCGTTTCCAGGCTGCAGAGGTAGCCGTTCTGGCCGAACACGGATGGCCGGATGGACCGGCCGACTTCCTGGAACTCAACGACGACGTGGTGCAGGTGCGCCGCGACGGCTGGTCCCACGACGTGCGGGTGACGGTGGCTCGAGAGGTTCCGACCATTCGCTGTCGGGCGGCGGGCGGACTCCCGGCCAAACCCTCTAAGGAATACCGAAGCGAGATTCTGGGAGCACCATCTACGATCGGGCGATGACCCGACCGCTTCCCCCGGACATCCCTCAACAGGCGGACGAGCGCACCACGCTGTTGGCCTTCCTCCAGTTCTACCGAGGTGCCCTTCTCGATCGGTCGCTCGAATTGACCGAGGCCCAGTTCCGCACCACCCATCCTCCGACGTCGCTGTCGCTGGCCCGACTCGTGGCGCACATGGCCTGGGTCGAACAGATCTGGTTCCGCAAACGGTTGCACGGTGGGGGTATGCCCGACCATTTCGCCGCGCTTGACTTCGATGCATCGGCCGATGCCGAGATGGATCTTGGTGACACAATGCCGATGGACCAGGTCTTCGCGATGTTCACCGATTCGGTCGCAGACGCCGACGGTCGAATCGCTGAATGCAGCTCGCTTGATCAGATCTCAGCGGAACCGGGACGGGACGGAACCCATTGGAACCTGCGGTGGATTGTGGTTCACATGATCGAGGAGTACGCCCGCCACTGCGGACACGCCGACCTCATTCGCGAAGCGATCGACGGCGACACCGTGACCGACTGGTAGGAGTTTGGCCTGGGCCTACAGAGACGCCCTGAGTGCCGCCAGCATCCGATCGTTCTCCTCGACCGTGCTGATGGTGATCCGAACACCGGTGGCATCGAAGAGTCGTGTGACCACACCCTGACGTTCCATCCCGAGGAACACCTCGTTCGACTTCTCCTTCAGTGGGAGGTAGACGAAATTCGCATGGCTGTCTTCGATGTCCAGCCCCATGCTGCGGATCTCGTCGGTCACTCGGGAGCGCTCGGCGACGATTCCCGCCACCCGTTCGGCGATCTTGTCGGCGTGTTTGACGGCTGCGATCGCTCCAGCCTGGGCTGCCATGTTCACGGCGAAGGGCAACTGCGTCTTGTCGATGGCGGAGATGATGTCCGGGTCACCCATGGCGTATCCGACACGCAAGCCAGCCAGTCCCTGGGCCTTCGAAAAGGTGCGAGTGACCACCACGTTGCGGAAGCGGGGCAACAGATCCGTCACGCTGTTTCCCATCGAGTCATCGACGAATTCGAAATACGCCTCGTCGAGCACGACGATCACACTGTCGGGAACCTGCGCGCAGAACTCGGCCAGTTCGTCGGTGTTCACCGCGGTGCCGGTCGGGTTGTTGGGGTTGGCGATCATCACCAGTTTCGTGTTCTCGGTGATGGCGCCGGCTATTCCGTGGAGGTCGGCGGTTTGACCCGTGAGGGGCACGGTGACCGGCTCCCCGTCGAGAAGTTTGGTGTACACCGGGTACACCTCGAACGACCGCCACGGGTACAGCACCTCGTCGCCGGGGTTCACGTAAGCGCTGGTCAGGCGATGCAGGATCGCCGAACTGCCGGCCCCCACGGTGACGTGCGAAACGGGCAGCCCAACCCAGTCCGCGATGACGCCGCGCACCTCCGCAGCTCGATGATCGGCGTAACGATTCACACCCGAGATCACATCGGTGATCGCTTGAACCACCTCGGGAAGCGGCTCCATCGGGTTCTCATTCGACGCCAACTTGATGGCGTTGGTGATCCCGTGTTCAGCCTCGGCCTGCTTGGCGTCGCGGCCAGGCTTGTACGAGGGCATGACGGTCACAGCGTGGCGGGGACGTCCGACGGTTGCGGCGCCTTCTTCGGTTTCCATTCAAATGATCGTAGACGGACCGACCCGGGATGGACCGCTCGAATCGGCGATGTTGACCTTCGGTCAGTCGGGCGTCGGTTCGTCGGGCACCGACTGGCCGTGGCCCGCATCGCGCAGCGCAGTCCGAAGCTCGGTGGCAACCGCATCCAAGCGATCAGCGCGAGGCGAGGTTTCGGCGTTTCGGAAGTCGAGGTCGCCCATCCCCTCGATCGGCACCACATGCACGTGGGTGTGGGGTACTTCGAATCCGGCGATCATCAGACCGATCCGGGCACACTCGACGACCGATTTCTGGGCGTTCCCGATCGTGTGGGCTACCGTCATCAAGTGGGATGCAAGGTCGGTCGGAAGATCGGTCCACTGGTCTATCTCCTCTCGAGGAATCACCAGAACATGGCCGTGATGGAGCGGTCGAATATCGAGCATTCCGATGCATACATCGTCGGACCACACGAACCGTCCGGGAATGTCGCCGTTGATGATCCTGGTGAAGATGGACGCCATTCCGCCGAGCATACTTTCGTTCCGGCCACCGGTCCGCTCTACGGTTCAGCTCATGAGTGATGCCGATCTCCTAGTGGAAGACGATGGCGCGGTCCGCACCATCACCCTCAACCGTCCCGAGGCGAAGAACACCCTGACCCCCGGCATGATGCGGGGCCTAGTGGATTCTCTGGTTGCCGCCAACGAGGCCGAGTCCGTCCGCGTGATCGTCCTGACCAACGCCGGGAACACGTTCTGCGCAGGAGCTGACCTCACGGCGGCGCGGCCAGGCGTTGCCGCATTAGACGACGGTCAGTCCGTTATCGGGCTGAGCGATGTCTTCACTGCCATTCAGCAGTCCGCGAAGCCGGTCATCGGCCGGGTCGATGGCCATGCTGTTGGTGGCGGCGTTGGCCTGATGGCGGCGTGTGATCTCTCCTACGTCCGCTCCGACGCAAAGATCGGCTTCACCGAGGTGCGACTGGGGGTCGCCCCTGCGGTCATCTCCGTGGTCTGTTTACCCAAACTGAATCGGGCCGACGCAATGGAAACCTTCCTGACCGGAGAACGGTTTCCGCCGGCTCAAGCTGCAGACATGGGGTTGATCAACGCTGCGGTCGAACCCGATGGTTTGGTGGATCACGTGAACGGC
>CALGOA010000053.1 GCA_937958015.1 uncultured Acidimicrobiales bacterium
GGCGTGGAGGTTGGGCGTGCTCCTCAGGACAGCCTCGACAGCCGTCTCACGATCGTCCCCGTCGGCTTGGTCAAGGGCCTCGAGGTGGATGCGTCGATCATCGTCGACCCCAAACGGATCGTCGACGAAAACCCCCAAGGATTTCGCAGCCTCTACGTGGCCCTCACCCGGTCCACCCAGCGCATGACGATCATCGGCGACCCGGCCGCCATGGATGCCGACGACGACGGCACCTTCGGTCTCAGCAAACGGCTCGGATTCGACGGAACTTCGACGTCCCAAGCCCCCGCCGCCGAATCCGCCGAACCAACCGAAACGAACGACCAGACCTCGCTGTTCTAGACGACGACCGGGCTGAGGGGGTTGACGCTCGCGCTCGGCCCGAGTTCGAATACGCCGAGAGCAGCTGAAGACACAATGACCGACAGCGGACAAAATCACTCCAGTCACCTCAACATGCAGCTGGACCCAGGTCAGGGGTCTGCCCGCAGCGGTCGTGGTCACGACCTTCTTTACTGGTTGCAGGCAAGGGCAACGGTCTGTCCGTCTGGGGTGGCGCTTATAAGTAGACGGTCGAATACCTGCTCCATAGCCAAGGGCTCACTGGGAACCGTTACGAGCGGATCGAGACCGTTTGCTTCTGCAAACGCTATTGCCTCAGTAACAGGACGCCCGATCAGGAATTCCAGATCTCGAGGAGGAACGCCGCCGTCTGGTGCGCATTCGTGAACGAACACGCCTGTGACATCCACGGTCGTGGATGTCTCGGGCGTACTGGTCGTACTCGTGCTGGTTGTGGGAACAGTCGGGTTCGAGACTTCACTCGACTCAGAACTGCAGCTGCCAGCGACGATCGACGCCACCAACACCAAGATGACGACTTTGATTTCTGACGAGCGCTTCGACGCTAATTCCATCACATCGATTAGACGCCTTGAACTCTTGAGTAGTTCCCGACAGCACTCAAAACGTCGCTCGGGCGTATCCTGAAAGGGTGTTCCCCCTTCTTCGTGCCGCCCGCCAGATCCCCGGTGAACCGGGGTCCGACGCCAACCGGGTGCCGGTGTGGTTCATGCGACAGGCGGGACGATCCCTGCCCGAGTACAAGGCGGTCCGGGGTGAAGGAACCATCCTTCATGTCATCGCCGATACCGACCGAGCGATCGAGATCACGCTGCAACCGGTGCGCCGATACGGCGTCGATGCTGCGATTCTGTACAGCGACATCGTGACACCGGTGTGGGCGGTCGATTTCGGCATCGACATCGTTCCCGGCGTCGGTCCCATGTGCGAACATCCCTTCGCATCGGCCGCCGATCTCGATCGACTACGTCCCTTGGAGCCAGACGTCGATCTGCCGTATCAGGCCGAGACCATCAAGGCGGTCGTCGCCGAGGGCGGCGTCCCGTTGATCGGTTTCGCCGGCGGACCGTTCACCCTTGCCAGCTACCTGATCGAGGGACGTCCCTCCCGCACCTACACCAAGGTGAAAGCCCTCATGTTCAGCGATCCGAAGCTGTGGCATCAACTGTGTGAACTTCTCGCCGACATCGCAATCGCAACATTGCGGGCTCAGGTTGAGGCCGGAGCCTCCATAGTGCAGCTGTTCGACAGCTGGGCCGGGGCTTTACGACCCGAACACTACAGAGAGTTCGTCCTGCCTCACTCCACCCGGATTCTCGAAGGCGTCGCCGACTTGAATGTGCCCCGCACCCACTTCGGCATCAACACCGGCGAGCTGCTCGACCAGATGGCTGATGCCGGTGCCGATGTCGTTGGTGTCGATTGGCGAACCCCGCTGTCGGTAGCCCGGGAGCGAACCGGTGGCCGGGTTGCCCTTCAGGGCAACCTCGACCCTGCGCTCACGACGGGAACATGGGAAGTGATGGAGAAGGAAGTGCGCCGCGTGCTGGCCGATAACGACGGCCATCCCGGACACATCTTCAACCTGGGCCACGGGGTCATGCCCGAGTCCGATCCCGGTGTCCTGAAGCAGGTGGTGGAACTGGTCCACGAAGAGGGCCGGTGCTGAGTCGATGAATCGACCCACCCGTCGATCGTTGACGTCCGAGGCGTCAGCATGATGGTTTTGGCGTGAAGGTCGTCGTGGTCGGCGGCGGGTTGGCCGGTCTCACCACCGCCTACGACCTGATGAAGTCGGGCGTCCAGGTGAGCGTTCACGAGGCGTCGGATCGCTGGGGTGGCAAGATCTTCTCGTCGGCGGTTGGTGACCGACTGGCCGATGCCGGCCCGGACAACTTCCTCGCTCGTGTGCCCGAGGGCATCGAGCTCTGCGTCGAGTTGGGGCTTCAGGACAGGCTGACCGTGCCGGTGTCTCCCAAACCCGCCTACCTCTATGTGGACGGCCGTCTGGAGGAGTTGCCGAAAGGTACCGTGCTCGGTGTCCCGACCGACTTTGAGGCGCTCGAATCCATCATCTCGCCCGCCGGTATCGCACGGGCGAAGGAGGACCTCGAGCTTCCGCCCACTCCCTTGTCGGCACACACCACGGTCGCTCAGTACTGCCGGGCCCGCCTCGGAGACGAGGTGACCGACACGCTGATCGACCCGATGGTCGGCGGAATCAACGCATCGTCGATCGAAACCCTCTCCATGGCCGATGGCGCCGGCCAACTCTTCGCGGCGGCCCAACGAAATCCTTCCCTCGTGTCCGGCCTGCGCGAGGCCCGGATCGGAGTCGGAGCCACGCTGGGGTCAGCTGCACAGAACCAGCCGGTGTTTCATGGACTGGAGGGCGGCATGGCCACCCTCATCGCCCGGCTCGTCGAGGAGTTGGAAGCCGGCGGTGCCAGCCTCCACACCGCCTCCGCGGTCGGGGAACTTCCGATCGATGCCGACCATGTGGTGATCGCCACCGAGGCCCATTCAGCCAGTCGTTTGATTCGGCCTGTCAGCGTCGACGCGGCCGAGCTGCTGGACGGAATCGGGCATGCGTCGGTGGCGCAACTCACGATCGAGGTTCCCGCCGAACGGTTCGACCCGTTCGATGCCTCGGGCATTCTGGTGCCCCGGCCGAACGGCTTCGTCATGACCGCCTGCACGTTCTTTTCCACCAAGTGGGCGCAGTACTCCGCCGATGATCGGTACCTGATTCGCATCACGTCGGGCCGGTATGGGGACGAACGGGCGATCTCGATGGATGACCGACAACTGGCCGACACCCTCCTCGGGGAATTCGCCACCGTCTTCGCCGATCCCGGAACACCCCTGTCCACCAGAATCGTTCGTTGGCCCCGGGCGTTCCCTCAGTACGAACCCGGTCATTCCCAGCGGGTTGACGACATCAACTCGGCATTGGAATCTGACGCGCCGACGGTTCACGTCGTGGGCAACAGCTATCGCGGTATAGGTATCCCCGCCACAATTGGCCTCGCTCGCCGGACCGCTGCCGCCATCGCGGCATGACCTCGTGGCGCCGTGAGGCTCCGGCGACCGAAATCGGTGACACGAAATGCGTCGGTGGGTTAGGGTCGAATCAAACGAGAACCGGAACGAACTGAGCAAGGAGGCGATTTCATGAGCGTGGCCCGTGTCGATCGATCCTCCCGTCGCGCCTGACCCGCCAGGCGAACGATCAGTTCAGCTGATCGATGTGCCTCACAAATCGTTCTCACCAAAGGTTCTGCCATGTCTTCTTCATCCGGGTCGTTCCCCAGCGACGACCACCCCGCCACCCGATCACCACACGCCCACCTCACCAGCCTTGGCTGGTCTGACCGGTGGGCCGCCCACCTCGACGCCAACTCGCCCGGCGAACCAGCCCGAGTGTTACGTCACGATCGGTCCGCAGTGCTGGTCGGCACCGAGACTGCAGTCAAGCAATTTCCGCTCCGACGATCCCTCCCGGCGATCGCCGTCGGCGATTGGCTGCTCGTCGACGGCGAGAAGATCGTGGAGCTACTCCCCCGCCACTCGTTGCTGCAACGGCGCGACCCGTCAACCGGCGGAAGTCAACCCATCGCGGCCAACGTCGATCTGGTCGGGATCGTCTGTGGCCTCGATCGACCGGTGGCCCCGGGACGCATCCAGCGTTTCACTACGTTGGCATGGGACGCCGGGGCCGCTCCGCTTGTGATCCTCTCGAAGGCCGACTTGGTGGAGTCGACCACCGATGTCGAGGACGAACTGTTCCGACACGACCCGGGCGTCGATGTCATCGCGGTCTCGTCACACGGTTCGACCGGGCTGACCAGCCTGCTGGAGCGATTCACAGATCGTACGGTCGTGCTTGTGGGCGAATCCGGAGCCGGGAAGTCCACCATGCTGAATGCGCTGGCTGGCGGAACGTTGGGAGCCACCGGTGGCGTGCGACAGGGCGACAATAAGGGCCGGCACACCACCACATCGCGACAGCTGTTTCAACTAGCCGGGAACTGCTGTCTTATCGACACCCCCGGGGTTCGGGAGGTTGGGATACATACCGATCTCGGCACCGTCGACGAAGGCTTCGACGACATCGCCGAACTCAGCGCCAACTGTCGGTTCCACGACTGCGGGCACGAAACGGAACCGGGGTGTGCGGTCCGGGCGGCGGTGGCTGACGGGACTCTCGACGACGAACGGATGCAGTCGTGGGAACAACTGCGACGGGAGGCCGCCTATTCGGAGATCCGCAACGACAAAGCGGCACGACACCGAGCCGACCGAAAGCTTGGCCGGATCATCCGGGATGCCCAGAAGAACAAACGACCCTGACCTGCATCGTTCCTCCTGGGACGAGTCCCCCACCGCCGCGGTGGCGCTCCAAGCAAACGGCGTAAGCTTCTCCGGTGCCCGAGCTCCCCAAGATTCCGTGGTGGGGTGGCGCGATCCTGGCCGGGATCGGAATCGCCGGTTCGCTCCCACCGTGGGGATGGTGGCCGCTGGCTTTTCTGGGCATGGCCGGATGGGATCATCTGACCGCCGACGTCGGGCCGGCGACCCGCTTCATTCGATCGTTCGTGATCGCCGCAACCTGGCTAACGATCGCCATGTTCTGGATGATCGATCTGACCCTCCCCGGGTTCATCGTCGCGGTGCTGGCGTACTCCGCCTACTTCGGTATAGCCGGGGCGCTCACCCCAACCCATCGACCACACCGCTTCATCGTCTTTCCCATCGTCATCGTGGTAGCCGAGTTGATCCGCTGGCGGTTCCCCTTCGGCGGCGTCCCCCTGGCCAACATCGCACTGAGTCAGGTGGAGACACCGATCGCGTGGACCGCACGGGTCGGCGGGCCGTACCTGATCATCGCTCTGGTCGCATTGGTCGGTCTTTCGTTGCGAGAACTCCTGACGACCGACAACCGCCGTCTGGGTCTACTGGGTCTCGCAATCACGGTCGGGTTCGTCGGGTTGGGGATCATCTACCCCCGGGCGTCCGATGTGGGCGAACTGGACGTCGCCGTTGTCCAGGGTGGTGGCGCCACTCGAACCCGAGCGACCGGCGAATCGTCATCGGTCGTGCTCGGCCGGCATATCGAAGCGACCCGATATCTCGACGAGCAGGTCGACCTTGTTCTCTGGCCCGAGAACGTGGTGAACCCGGGCCGCTTCTTCAGCGTCGATGACGCGTCCGAGATCATCGCCGACGTTGCCCGAGAGGCCGACGCGACATTGCTGACCGGCTGGTTCTATCGGGTTGACCGAGCCGATGGTGATGGTGTCGAAACGGTCAACTATCAGGCCGCTCATACCTCCGATGGCAGCCAAATCGATCGGTATGACAAGGTCCGAATCGTTCCCTTCGGCGAGTTCGTTCCGCTTCGAGGTCTGATCGAACGGTTCAGTCCCGATCTTCCCAACGCCGACGTTCGGGCCGGCACCGGGCCCGCCGTGCTGGACACGCCCGAGGGTGTCATCGGCGTCGCCATTTCGTGGGAGGCGTACTTCGAACGTCGCACCCGCGACGCAATCGCCAACGATGCCGAGGTCCTCACGAACCCGACCAACGGCGCAAGCTTCTGGCTGACTCAGGTCCACACCCAGCAGGTCGCCAGCAACCAACTCAGGGCGATCGAGGGCGACCGTTGGATGCTTATGGCGGGACCAACCGGCCTTTCGGCGATCATCGACCCGGGCGGCGAACTGCTCCAACGAAGCGATCTGGGCGAGCGGATCGTGATGACCGAGACCATCCAACGGCGAGAGGGTCGCACGTTGTTCAGCTACCTGGGAATCTGGCCGGTCGTTTTGTATGCCTTGGCGGCGCTGGCGATTACCACGCCATTGGGCGACCTGATCCCCCGGCCCTCCAGGTCGAAAGCCGACACCTCTTCGCTCGAAGCCAAGGAAGCGTCGGCCACGCGCTAGGCCGACGTGTCGTCTGAACCCGACTCGATCGTGACCCGCAAGGCGGAGATTCGGCCCTCCCGGAACTCGTACCTGTCCACGCCTCGCACCGGACCGGGGAGGGCGGAGGATCGACACTCCCACCGCGACAGGGCGCCGTCGCCGACCACCTCGACCGAAAGTACGTCCAGCTCCATGTTCGGAAGTGGCGTCGCCCAACCGGCGCGTAGGCGATCGCGAATCTCGGCGATTCCGCGGGCGGGATCGGCCGAGCCGCTGAACGGCTCCTCGTACAGTGCGTCGGCGGTGAAGAGGTCGAGCATGTCGGCCTCGGCTTCGGGGCCGCGACGCATCGCCGCGAAGTAGGCCTCGATCGTCTGCGTGGAATCGGTCATGTGGCCTCCGGTACCTTCGGTGTGTGGCCATTGATCCTATGGAACCGATCGATCGCATGATCGACGCCGTCACCAATGACCCGGCCCGACTCCCGCTGCAGGCGATGACCGACATCCACAACAGTGGCCACGACGTTCGAATCGACACCAGCGGGGACCGGGTGATCGCAAAGATTGACCGCCGACGGGACGGTCGGGTTGCCGGACTGACCAAGCGGGAACTTGAGGTTGCCACACTGATCGCCAGCGGGTTCACGAACCGGCAGATTGCGGTCGCGCTCGAGATCTCCTTGGGAACGGTCAAGGATCACGTGCACTCGATACTGGCCAAGACCGGCTTCGAAACTCGATCCCAGCTCATTGCGGCGTGGTACGGCGGTCTGGAGAACTTCGACCCCGCCTGAAATCACACACCGCTACTCCAGTGGGGATGGGCCATCACGATCGTGGGTTCACCGGCCAGAAGCGGCATCGCCTGCTGCATGTAGTCGGTGAACCACTCGGCGCCGGCGTTTTCTCCCAAGGCCGACGCATCCGAGTACATCTCGAACAATACGAACCGATCGGGGTCCTGTTGGTCGGCGCACCACACGACAACCTCCTGAGCAGGGTTCGCTTCGGTTCGAGGCGCCAGGTGTTCCATGTAGAGATCAAACAGTTGATCCCGCTTTCCGCTGGCAGCCGTTGACGTGATGACCATCGCAATCTTGTCCATAGGCCGAACCTACGGACGATCGATGATTCACACCATCCATCCTTGGATGGATGACCGCCCGTGGGGCTTAGCTCGGCTGGGGGAACCCGTTTCCCGGCGGCGGCGTCGGCCCTCCGTCGGGTGGTGGCGGTTGGACCGAAGGCTCGGCCAGAAAAGGGCTGGCACTCGCTCGACGCGGATTGACCCATGGATTCCGGAGGGCGGCCTGATGGCGTCCACCTACTTCTGAGAGCAACCGGAAGTAGAGGAACCCAGCGACGATGAACAATCCGTCGACGATCGCAGTTCCCAGTGACTCGCTCGCCAATTCCTCGATGGTGTAGTTCGAGATCGGCGCCGTGGGGGCCGCTCGGGATGCGAAGCTCCAGATCAGGAACGCCCCCCACCACAGTGTGGACGACGGAACCTCATATCCCGGAGGTGTCCGTTCGTTCGCGGGGCGACTTGTCACCCAGGCTTGATCGACAACCCTCTTCGGACGGACGAGATTCAAGAACGGGACGAACCAACCGGTGATAGCCCAGTGGGGAGCGTGCTTCCCACTGTCCGGAGCGAGAATCCGACCGTTCTCCAGCATCCGCTTGAACGTCATCATGGTGGCGATGCCGGTGCACAGGAGAAGGATGGCACCTAGAAAGCTTGCCAGACCTGCCGCAAGCAGCAGTGTGTCGGTTGATTCGTCGAAGGCTCGCGGTCCATTTAGCCGCTGGTAGAGAACGCTATTGACGACGATCGAGAGAGCTGCGAGAGCAAGGCTGAGACCCAACAGAACCCGGAGGACACCAAGGCGACCATCAACAGGTTTGAGACCGTGGACCTCTGGCGTCAGGTATGTGCCGACACCGCCGGATGAGGCGTCGTAGGCAACCCATTGTTCATTCGACCCCGGACCCGACGAAACGCTCATGTTGGTTTTTCGGCACAAACATGGTCGGGCTGTAAGAAACAGCCGAGTGTCAGCCTTCCAGGATCAGGGTTACTGGACCGTCGTTGGCGATCATCACCTTCATGTCGGCGCCGAACTGCCCCGTCGCTACCGGCACGCCGGTGAGAGCGACCGCCTCGACGAATTCGGTGAAGAGCGGCAACGCCTGTTCGGGCCGGGCCGCGTTCACAAACGAGGGCCGGTTTCCCTTCCGGGCGTCTCCGTAGAGGGTGAACTGGCTCACGAGCAGGACTTCGCCCTGGATGTCCTGAACAGAGAGGTTCATCTTGTCCTCGTCATCGTTGAAGATCCGCAGCTTGACCAACTTCTCGGCCATCTTCTGGATGCCCTCGCTCGTGTCGTCGTGGGTGATACCCACCAGGACGCAGAGCCCCGATCCGATCTGACCCACCATCTCGCCGTCGACGCTGACCGCCGCCATCCCCACCCGTTGTACGACCAACTTCATGCCGCAACGGTACTGGGGCGTTCTGTCTGCTGGCGGCGACAAAAAGCTGTTCTGTCTGCCGGGAACTACGAAGTTTGTAGTGGACAGCAGAAATTTGGGGGGTGGCGGCATAATTAACTGTGAGTGATGATCGGCCGTTGCGGCTTGCGTACCTGTCCTACCGGTCCAAGCCGACCGTCGGTGGACAGGGAATCTATACCCGCCACCTCACCAAGGCGATGGTCGACCTCGGCCACACCATCGAGGTATTCAGCGGCCAGCCCTACCCGGTCCTCGACGAACGCATCACGCTCACCAAACTGCCCAGTCTCGACATCTTCAACGATGCCTACCCCGGTCGTTTCCCCGCCTACTGGGAGTTCAAATCACTTCCCGATGTCGCCGAGGCGCTGCAGTTCTCCACCGGGGCGTTCAGCGAACCCTTCGCGTTCACGCTGCGGGCGTGGCAGGAATTGAAGAACAGAACTGCCGAATTCGACATCGTGCACGACAACCAAAGCCTCGGCTACGGAATGTTGGGAATCAACCGCATCCTCCCGGTTCTCACCACCCTCCACCATCCGATCACGGTTGATCGCCGACTGGAGCTGGCAGCGGCGCCCAACTGGCGCAAGCGGTGGAGCATTCGGCGCTGGTATTCGTTCGTCGAGATGCAGGCCCGAGTGGCTCGACGGATGCCCCGCATCGTCGTCGTGAGCGAAAACAGCATCGACGACATCCACAACGACATGGGCGTCGACCGGGACAACATGCGGCTCGTTCACGTCGGGGTGGACCCCGATCTGTTTAAACCCGACCCATCGGTGCAGCGCCAACCGAACCGGATCATCACCACCGCCAGCGCCGATGCCGAAATGAAAGGCCTGAAGTTCCTGCTGGAAGCGATGGCGAAACTACGGGCTGAGGGCCGCGATCTGAAGCTGACGCTCATCGGCCGAGCAAAACCCGGCGGCCCCTCGGACAAACTCATCAAGGAACTCGATCTCGCTCCCCACATCGAGTTCGTCACGGGCGTGCCGGACGAGCGGATCGTCGAGTTGTACAGCGAGTCCTCGGTGGCGGTCGTGCCCAGCCTGTACGAGGGATTCTCACTCCCCGCCGTCGAAGCGATGGCCAGCGGAACCGCTCTGGTCGCAACCACCGGCGGCGCATTGAAAGAGGTCACCGGGACCCATGGCGAAACCGTCCTTCAATGTAAGCCGGGCGATGCTGACGCCTTGGCAACCGAAATCCGTCGAGCGTTGGACGACCCAGAACTTCGGGCCCGAATCGGCGCCGCCGGACGCGACCGGGTGTCCGAGCTCTACACGTGGCGACAGACGGCGATCCGCACCGCAGAGCAGTACCGGGAAGTTATCGCCATGCGGCAACACGCCATCGAGAAGGGGGCGTAACCGATGCTGACCGTCGACTATGACCGGCTCGCTCTGACGCCCGGGATGACCGTCCTCGATCTCGGCGCCGGATTCGGGCGCCACGCCTTTGAGAGCGCCCGACACGGGGTGAACGTCGTAGCGGCCGACCTGGCCCTCGACGAGATGGAGTCGACGCGCGGGACCTTTGCGGCGATGTACGCCAACGGCGAACTCGACTACGAACGAACCAAGGCCGGCTGTGTCCAGGCCAACGGCCTCACACTCCCGTTCCCCGACAACACCTTCGACCGAATCATCGCCAGCGAGATTCTGGAACACGTCCCCGACGATCTGGGGGTGATGGCCGAACTGCATCGTGTCCTCAAACCCGGCGGGGCGTTGGCGGCAACCGTGCCGTCCACCATCCCCGAGCAGATCTGCTGGTGGCTCGACGATGCGTACCACGCCCCCAAAAGCGTCGGCGGGCACGTGCGGATCTACAGCCGACCCGAACTTGAGATGAAACTCGAGTCGGTCGGTCTTCGACCCAGCGAGCATCACCGAGCCCACGCACTCCACAGCCCCTACTGGTGGTTGAAGTGCGCCGTGGGTGTCACCAACGATGATCACCCGCTCGTGAAGTTGTACCTGCGATTTCTCACCTGGGACATAGTGAAGGGTCCGTGGATCACGCGGACCGCCGATCGACTGCTCAACCCGATCCTCGGCAAGAGCCTCGTTCAGTACTCGGTTAAGGGATAGCTGCGTGGAGGTTCCCCAGGTTCCCGGTGTCCTGACCACCGATCAGGTCCTCAAGACCGCAGCCAGCATCACCGACTGGCAGCTGCCGTCGGGGATGATCCCGTGGATTCCCGGCGGCCACGCCGACCCGTGGAACCACGTGGAGGCGGCGATGGCTCTGGCCACGTGTGGTCTGATCGACGAGGCTGAGCTGGGATACGAATGGCTCGCCAATATCCAACGCCCCGACGGGAGCTGGCACAACTACTACGTGGATGGCGGAATCGAGGACGCGAAGTTCGATGCCAACTGCATCGCATACATCGCCACCGGGGTATGGCACCACTGGCTGGTCACCGAGAACCGGTCCTTCCTCGATCGTTACTGGCCCATCGTCGATGTGGCAATCGAGTTCGTGTTGGATCTCCAGACCAAACGAGGCGAGATCATCTGGGCTCGACGCCCCGACGGAACACCCTGGAGTTACGCGCTGCTAACCGGCTCATCGTCGATCGGCCACAGTCTCCGCTGTGCGTCGCTGTTGGCCGACCTCGTGGGCGAGGATCGCCCTCGCTGGCAGGAAGGTCGGGACCGTCTGGTTTCGGTCATCGCCAACCAACCCGATGCCTTCGAGCCGAAGGACCGGTGGGCGATGGACTGGTACTACCCGGTGCTCACCGGCGCCATCACCGGCGACGACGCGAAGAAACACCTTGCCGACCGGTGGGACCAGTTTGTCATGGAGGGACGGGGTTGCCGGTGTGTTCACGATCGACCGTGGGTCACCGCAGCCGAGACGAGTGAATGTGTGATCGCACATCTGGCGGCCGGCGAAGACGAACGCGCCCTCGACCTGTTCACCGCAGCCCAGTCGTTACGCGATGACGAGGATGGACGGTATTTCACCGGAATCGTCTATCCCGAGCTGATTCACTTTCCCGAGGTTGAGAAGAGCACCTACACCGCCGCCGCGGTGATCCTCGCCGCCGACGCACTGCAGGGCGTGAACCCCACCGCCGATCTGTTCACCCGGCACGATCCCGCCTAACGACGAAGAACCCGCAACGACCCCGTCGCCGATACGTCGGTGAATCCGGCCTCGAGAGCGGGCAGATAGATCTGTTCATACGGCGGGCGTCCGCCGTCGGCAGGGTCCGGGAACACGTCGTGGATCGCCAGGATGCCACCCTCGGCCACCAGCGGTGTCCAAAGCTCAAAGTCCAGACGAGCCGGTTCTTCCCCGTGGCCACCGTCGATAAATAGAAACGAGAGCGGTGTCGTCCAGTTTCGACCGATCCGCGGACCATCGCCGACCAGTGCAACCACCCACGGTTCCAACCCGGCGTCGTACACCGTGCGTCGGAAGATCGGCAGCGTGTCCATCACCCCCAACGCAGGGTCGACAAGATCAGGTTCGTGATGTTCCCAGCCCGCTTGGTTCTCCTCGGAGCCACGGTGATGGTCGAGGCAGAACAGTACCGAATCGGTATCCCGAGCAACGACGCCCAGGTACAGCGCCGACTTTCCGCAGTAGCTGCCAACCTCAAGGAGCGGACCCAGTTCGGTGTCGGCGAGCAGGGCCGCTTCGTACAGCGCCGCACCCTCGTCGGCCGGCATGAAACCGCGGGCCGCTTCGGCCCGCTGGCGTTCGAGCGGAGTCATCCGATGCGAGCGGCTTCCGGTTCGGTCGAATCGACCGGATGGGATCGATCGGCGAAGATCCGCTCGAGCACGAAGAACTTCAGAATCCACACGCCGACATAGCCGACGAGGCTGCCTAGGTTGACCCACAGGCCGGGACCGAAGGCCCGGTCGGCGATTTCCGAGGTTGCGGACGAGACGACGAGACCCAGGACTCCGAGCGCAAAGAACGGAGCGACTTCACGGGTCATCGAGTGTTCGCCGGACTTGGACCACACCCAGGCTCGGGTGAGCAGGTACGACGGGATCATGGCGACGCCGGCGGCGAAGGCGTTTGCCCACCCACCGGGCCAACCCCACACCGAGTTCGCCAGAAGTAGCAGCAGCTGATGGTTCACCACG
>CALGOA010000054.1 GCA_937958015.1 uncultured Acidimicrobiales bacterium
CTCGGTCGATCTCAGCTCCGCAGGTCTGGCCAAGGCCCAACAACTCGCCGCCGAACGAGGAGTTGCCATCACCACTATCGAGGCCGACCTCGGCACCTTCGATCTCGGCGAGGATCGATGGGATCTGGTGGTTTCGGTCTTTGCGCACGTACCGCCCGAGATCCGGGCCCGGGTCCACAACGCTCTGCAGGATGCGTTACGCCCCAATGGTTTGCTGATCCTCGAGTCGTACCACCCCGATCAGATCGGCCGGGGCACCGGCGGCCCGAAGGACCCCAAACTCACCATGACCGTCGACGGCCTCCGATCCGAACTGACCGGCCTCACGCTCGAACATGCCGAAGAGTTCACCCGATCGGTCATCGAAGGTTCGGGACACACCGGCGACGCCGTGGTCACCCAGGTCATCGCCAGAAACGCAGGCTAGGGGTCAGCTTCAGCAGCCAACTCCCACGGCCCATCGACCGATTCTCATCTAGATTCGAGCCATGCGGACACTCAACGTTGCTGTCTCGGGTGCGGCGGCCGACGTGGATCGCCTCATACAACAGATGGACGAGATTGCGGCCGCACGTCTTGGAAACGACAGCACGACACAGGACCTTCTCCGTTTCTGGAGCGCGTCCGGCGAGCCGGACCGAACCGTCTGCCAGCAGCACCACCTGGTGGTGCACGCTGGTGGACCAACACCCGCGTGGGCTGATGTCTCCGTCAGTTCGTCTGAAGACGTCGATCAACTGATCGACGACCGCCTTCTCCCTTGGACGACGAAATGGAATGACGGCCGTCGAGCACCCCGAGCCCAGGTCGCTACCCAACGTCCGCACGATCCGGGGTGGATCTTGTCGGGTCGGCGCCTGATCGCGCGGCTCGAACACGCAACCGCGGGCCTGCCGGTACTCCGCATCGACCACATCGGCTCAACGTCGGTGCCCGGACTAACAGCGAAGAGTCTGGTGGACATCCAGATCCTCGTGCCCGACACCGAGACAGCTCTGCCGGTGGCGATCGCTGCCACCGACGCAGGTTTCACACACGTCGCCGGTGAATGGTTTGGCCTTGACCGATCTGGTGGACGACACCCTGAGCAGGTCGTCGTCGATTCGGATCCGGGGCGGCCGGTGAACTGCAACATCAGAGGGCTCGATGCCCCTGTCGCCCGGGACGCAGTGTTGTTCGCCGAATGGCTGCGAGCCGATGCGGATGGTCGAGCAAGGTATCAAGTCCTCAAGAACCGGTTGGCCGGGCAACAGATCGACGACTACGGCGCGCAGAAGGAGCCGCACATATCGGCCGCCCTCACCCAGGCGGAAGCGTGGGCAGAATCGACCGGCTGGACGTTCTAGTCGTCGTCACCATCGTCATCGTCGTCGTCATCGAGATCGGCCGTGGTGAAGTTGATACGGTCCTGGTCGGTTGATCCATCAGCCCCGAAGGTGGTGACCTGAACCCGGTAGGTCCTTCCAGGTTGAAGATCCCCGCCGATCTGGATCGCGTGACTGGTCCAACACTGTTTGGAGTTGGGAAGCCCGGCCGAGTAGGTGCCGACACCGCGGTTGGTCTGCAGCCGAACGCCAGCACAACTGGCAGTGTTAAACGAAACCACAGCCGAGGTCGCAGTGACCCTGGAGACCGACAGACCCCGGATACGGACGTCGACCTCCTCAGCAACGGTTGTTGTCACCTCGGTCGTCGTGGTGGCCTCGGTCGTCGTGGTGGCCTCGGTCGTTGTGGTCGCCTCGGTCGTTGTGGTCGCCTCGGTGGTTGTGGTCGGCTCGGTGGTTGTGGTTGCCGCCGAGGTCGGTGGAGCTGTCACCGCCGTGGTTGGTGCCACCGTGGTGGGTGGCGTCGTGGGTGCGGGTGTCGTCGGAGGATCGGTCGTTGGAGGAGCCTCGCTCGTCGGAGCCGATGTCGAGGCCTGGGTCGTGGGCGTCTGCGTGGTGGATGCCGCGCTCGTGGACGGCGCCTCGATCGTGGTCGATGTGGATGCCGGCGACTCGGAAGCGTCCGGAGCGATGGTCCCGTCAGCCGACTGAGGCACCTCGGATCCTGCTGCGATCGTGGTGGCGGAATCGTCTTGTGTCTGGCTCTCGCCTGCCACCTCGATGAGGCTGGCGTCCTCGCTGGAGTCGACGTCGGCGCCGTCGGGCAGGAACCGGCTGACTCCAAACAGGCCGGCGATCAGCACAAGGCCGGCAGCGATCCGGGCCGCTGACAGTTGATG
Organism: uncultured Acidimicrobiales bacterium; assembly: GCA_937958015.1. Taxonomy (GTDB): domain Bacteria; phylum Actinomycetota; class Acidimicrobiia; order Acidimicrobiales; family SZUA-35; genus JABDIY01. The sequence continues at coordinate 2,225 of CALGOA010000054.1, forward strand.
TCGAGTCCAGAAAGAAGGCGGCGCAACGACCCGAGGCGGAACCGGGAGCGCTGCGCCACCGTCAACCTTTTCTAGACGAACGACGGGGGCAGTGGTTGTCGCGTCCAGCACACCAACTTCCCAGCCATCGGCGAACGCCTCGGCCTTGAAGTCGCCGAACAGGGCCTCGAGGGCCTCTTCGGGATCGGGAGTATCCGAATACCGACTCATGAGCCTGCCTCCGCTTCGGTGAGAATCGTGTGGGCCTTCGCACAGGCCCGGTTGAGCTTTGACCTCAAACCCTCGTAGCTGTATCCCAATCGATCGGCCAGTTCGTGTCGAGTGAGTCCGTGCAGGTAGTGGAGGGTCAGCAACTCGGCGTCGCTCTCGGACAGCTGGGATAACACCCGGTAGACAAGGTCCCAATTCTCGACCCGTTCGGTCGAGGGCATCGTCTGTCGGGCGCTCTCATCCACGAGGTCGATCGAAACGGCTCGATTCGTGTGACGAGCCTCGGCTCGGACCAGATCTCGGGTCCGATTTCGGGCCACCACGGCCATCCACGCACAAGGTGCGCCGGAACCGTCGAAACCATCAGCAAACTTCTGGAAGATCTGCACTCGGGCCAGATGGGCCGCTTCGTCCAGATCGGTGCCCTCCGGCGGTCGAACCCGCGCCACTGCGGCCATGATCGGGCCCTTGCAGTGCTCGATCAGTGACAGCAGCGCAGACGTGTCGCCCTGGCGCGCCAGAGCAGTGACCCGTTCTACGTCACCGTCAGTTTCGAGAGCCTGCACAATCCGACTTCCCGACGGTCGTATCACAACCGTCTGATCCTGAACCATGGCACCCTGCACAACAACTAGACGCAATGGGTAGATCGGAATCGTTCGCTTTCTTGCAAGATTCTTCAAACGATGCGATGCGCGCCTTGTAACGAGCCGGCTCCAGGGGTGTTGCCCTCATCAAGCCAGGTGGGTAAACCGATTGCGCCCTACTTACGTGCTGGCTCCAAGGGTGTTGTCCTCATCAGGCACGTGGGTAGACCGATTGCGCCCACTCACGAGCCGGCTCCAAGGGTGTTGTCCTCATCAAGCCAGGTGGGTAGACCGATTGCGCCCTACTTACGTGCTGGTTCCGGGGGTGTTGTCCTCATCAGGCACCCTGCTATTCCCTCCGGGGGCCGTTCCGCCGGCCACGGAGGCCTCGGCTTCGCCGTGACACTAACCGCTCGTCTCGCTTCCCGGTTTCACACAGCAACGCGCTCATCCACTCCGTGGAGGAAGAACTCGCTTGAACCTCAGGGTGTTGCGCACGGGTTGAGCGATTGTGTCCTCCCGGAGGGGTGAGGGCTGGATTGTTTGGACCGGCAAGACTGACGGAGCGCATTGTGGAATGCCCGGAGGCTGCGCCTCCGTGGCGACGGAACGGCCCCCGGAGGGACAAGCATCCCTGCCTGATGAGGCGCAATCGGTCTACCCGCAGGCTCGGAGACTCACAGTCCCTCGGCAGCGCGTACTCGGTCTACCCGAAGACCCACAGTCCTTCGCTGAACGCGTTCGAACTGCTCTTTGTCCTGCTGAACCCGTCTGAACTGCTCGAATCGGTCGTTTCGGGGGTGTTCGCAGCGCCGGAGAGCGGTTCGGGGTGGTTGGGGGTCGGTGGTTAGTCGTCGTCGATGGCGTCGCCGATGCGGTCCATACCGGGGAGCATGAGCGGGGCCTTCTTCGCCTTGGTTCCCTTGGGGGTTACGCGGCTGTTGGGTTTCACGCCGCCCTTGGGAGTTACGCGACCACCACCGCCGCCTTTGCGCTTGTTGTTCTTGGTTTTGCGTTTGCCCTTGGCCTTCTTGGTGCCCATACCGCCGAGTTTCTTCATCATCTTCTGCATCTCGTCGAACTGTTTCACCAGCGTGTCGACCTGCTGGGTGTCGGTGCCCGAACCCTTGGCGATACGACGCTTTCTGGAGGAGTCGATGATTTTGGGATCGATACGTTCGGCCGCCGTCATCGACTTGATCATCGCCTCGACCTTGCCGATCTCGCGATCGTCGATCTCCATGTTCCGGACCTCTTTGGGGATACCCGGAAGCATGCCGATGAGGCCGGAGAGCGAACCCATCTTCTTGAGCTGCTGCATCTGATCGAGGAAGTCGTCGAAGGTGAATCGACCCTCCATCATCGCCTGGGCGGCAGCCTCGGCTTCGTCCTTCTCGAAGGTCTGCTCGGCTTTTTCGATCAGGGACAGAATGTCGCCCATGCCAAGGATTCGGCTGGCCATGCGGTCGGGGTGGAAGACCTCAAGAGCGTCCAACTTCTCGCCGGTGGCGGCGAAGGCGATCGGTTTACCGACGACCTCCTTGACCGACAGCGCAGCACCGCCTCGGGCGTCACCGTCGAGTTTGGTGAGGATGACGCCATCGAGTTCGAGACTGTCGTTGAATGACTCGGCCACCGTGACGGCGTCGTTACCGGTCATAGCGTCGACGACGAGGAAGATGTAGTCGGGGATGGTGGCCTGGCCGATCTGGCGGACCTCCTCCATCAACGCTTCGTCGATCGCCAACCGACCGGCGGTGTCGATGATGACAACGTCGCGACCGGTCTCCTTGGCGTGTTCAATCGACTTGCGGGCTACTTCGACGGGGCTGGACGGATCGCTGAAGACCGGAACACCGACCTGCTCGCCCAGTGTCTCCAGCTGGGTGACAGCGGCGGGGCGCTGGAGGTCGGCACCGACGAGGAGGGGATTGCGGCCCTGGGTCTTGAACCACTTGGCCAACTTGCCAGAGGTCGTCGTCTTACCCGAACCCTGCAGGCCCGCCATCATGACGATGGTGGGCGGTTTCGGGTTGTAGGTAAGGGTGAAGGTCTCGCCGCCGAGGCTCTGAGTGAGCTCTTCGTTGACGATCTTGACTACCTGTTGGGCCGGGTTCAGTGCCTTGTGAACCTCTTCGCCGACAGCCCGTTCCTTGATGCGATTCCGTAGCGCCTTGACGACCCGGACGTTTACGTCGGCTTCGAGTAGGGCGAGGCGAATCTCGCGCAGGGCTTCGTCGACGTCGGCTTCGGAGAGCTTCCCCTTCTTGGAGAGGCGTCCGAAGATCCCTTCAAATGTGTCTGTCAGGCCTTCAAACATGGTGCTCCGAGGTTATCGCTCGGATCGGGCGGTAGGAGCCCATCCTGCGCCACCGGTGCGGTAACTCAGCCGGGCAACCAGGCCGGTGGCCGGGCCTCCAGGTAGATAGCCAGAACCAGTGTGATCAGCACGATGCCACCCAGCGGCAGGTCCGCCGCGGTCATCACGATTGCGGCCGGGACAGTGATCACTGCGGTGCGGGTCGAGAACCCGAGGAGCATCGCCCCGGCCGCTTGGCTGCCGGCGATCAGCATGCGGGCGAGGAACGTCGGGTCGTAGAAACCGTTCGAGAAGGCGAGGTAGAGGGCGGGCGCTCCGAAGCCAAGCAGGCCGCCGATCGCGAGGTTGGCCTGGTTGAGATCGTCCAGCTGTGCCGCCCGACGAAGCGAGCGGAAGATCATCCAACTCACTCCTGCTACGGCCAGACCCAAAGCGCCGGCGGTCGCAAGGCTTACAGCGAACAGCCGGGCCGTGATGAACCAGCCGATGATCACCACGACGTAGCCGAGGAGCGCAACCAACGCCCTGGGCAGGATCTCGGAGGGTTCCACTCTCTCATTGTTGCGTATCGCGCCCACGATCGGAGCCACCGGCGCAGCCTCTGAGGGCAGATAAAACAACAAGCTTCTCCTGTCGGATGAATTCACGACGACCTACGCCGGCACGTCCGACGAGGACTTCCTCGCCGAGGTGTACCGCAACGTTCTGGGCCGGGAATTCGATCAGGCCGGATATGACTACTGGCTGGACCTGCTTCAGGGTTCAAACGACGGCGGCGGCAACCCCGAACTGAAACTGATCGGTCGGGGCGAGGCGGTGCGCTGGATCACCGGTTCCGCAGAGTTCGAGTCCGCCTACCCATACCTTCCGGAGTGACGCGTTGCACGCAATTTCGTGGACTGCCGCAGTGATTCGCAGGCGCAAACGGCGGTGGTCGCCAGTATCCTCGTAGGTCGCCCTGTCCGGGGCGTCTTACTACCGCTTAGTTGAAGGATTTACCGTGGCTGTTCGTCTCCGCCTCATGCGCATGGGCAAGAAGAAGCAACCTACCTACCGTGTCGTGGCTGCTGACGCTCGTTCGCCCCGTGACGGTCGGTTCATCGAGATCGTCGGGACCTACAACCCCCGAGCTGAACCCTCGGTCATCAAGATCGATTCGGCCAAGGCCGTCCACTGGCTCCGCCACGGCGCCCAGCCGTCCGAGCGGGTGAAGAAGCTTCTCGAAGTTTCCGGTGCATGGGACGACTTCAAGAGCGGCAAGACCCCCGAGGTCATCGCCGCCGCAGCTGCCAAAGAAGCCGAAGCAGCCGCTGCTGCCGCCGAAGGCGCCTCAGCGTGAGCGATCTGGCCCCCAAGGCCCACGCGGTCCTCAACCACCTCTGCACTTCAATCGTTGACCACCCGGACGAGGTTTCCATCGAGACCTCCGTCGATGGCGACAAAGCGGTTCGTTTCGACGTATCGGTCAACGGTGAAGACATGGGCCGGGTCATCGGCCGCCGCGGCCGGGTTGCCTCGGCTATCCGGACCATCGTGAATGCGGCCGGTAGCGGAGATGGCGTTACCTGCAAGGTCGAATTCGTCGACTAGTTCGACGTTCGTCGACATGCCCGATCAACTCGAAGTCGGTCGGATCACCAAATCCCACGGTCTGAAGGGCGATGTCCTCGTCAAGTTCGTGACCGATCGGATCGACGAACGCGCCGCGGTCGGATCTGAACTGACCCTGGCCAACGGTCGGGTTCTTGTGGTCGAGCGCGCTTCGCTCCACAAAGATCGCTGGATCGTCACCTTTGAAGGTGTCAACGGACGCGAAGCGGCAGACTCGCTGCACAGCCAACTGCTCTTCGCCGACCCGCTCGAAGACACCGGCGACGTGTTCATCCACGAAGTCATCGGCCGCCGATTGGTCACCCCCGACGGGCAAGACCACGGCGAAATCACCACGGTTCTGTCGAATCCGGCGTCCGATCTGATGGAACTGGCGGATGGACGCCTCGTCCCCATGGTCTTCTATGTGTCCCACGACCAGGACACCGTCACCGTCGATGTGCCCGACGGGCTGTTGAACGACGCCGACGACGACTAAACCAGAGTCATGCGCATCGATGTCCTCACGATCTTTCCGGACTTCGTTCAGACGGCGGTCGGGGTTGGGGTTATCGGCCGCGGCGCCACCAGTGGCGTGCTCGATCTTCGGGTCCATGACCTGCGTCGGGAAACGACCGATGTGCACCAGACGGTCGACGCCGCGCCCTTCGGTGGCGGGGCCGGCATGGTGCTCAAACCCGAACCCGTTTTCAATCTGATCGATGCCGTCGAGCCGCCCCGACCCCTCATTTACATGGGTCCCGCCGGTCGCCCGCTCACTCAGGCGGTGGCGCAGGAATTGTCCGAACTCGATGGGTTCTCGCTGTTGTGTGGACGTTACGAGGGTGTTGACCAGCGAATTCTGGATCACGCGGTCGATGACGTCATCTCGATCGGTGACGTTGTGCTCGCCGGTGGCGAGGTTGCCGCACTCACGGTGATCGAAGCCGTCGGGCGTCTTGTGCCGGGTGTTCTGGGCAACGCGTCCTCAACGTCGGACGAGTCGTTCAGCGACGGATTGTTGGAGTACCCCCAGTACACCCGCCCGGCCGAATTTCGAGGTTGGGACGTGCCGGCCGTCCTCACCAGCGGTGATCATGCCCGTGTGGAGCGGTGGAGACGAGCCCAAGCGCTGCGGCTCACGCTTGACCGGCGGATGGATCTGATCGAGGCCCGCGGTGGCTTGAGCGATGCCGATCAGGATCTACTTCTCGAGTTCGATGCCTGAGCGGTTCTGGAGCTGTCGAAACTGCAGCGAGGTTCGGCGTCGTTCGCTGCTGACGGTTTCGGGCCGGTTCACGCGGCGCTGAAATCCTGACCCTTTCCAAGAAGGGGAGCATGATGGCGGACTGGCCAAAACGAGTGAACAAGGAACGTGGGGGAGACCTGCTCCCCGATGAGGAACTGGTCGATGCGTGTTTCTTCCAAGGTCGAGGCTCGTTGGATGCGATGATCGCCTTCGCCGGCCGTCGGTTCGGTCCCAACCCCGGCGACAAGGTAGACAGCCAACTGACCGCCGAGGCGCAACAGTTCGCCGAAGCAGCCAAACAGGCGGAGATGAGCCAGAACCACGCCCCCGAAGGTTCGATGGGTTCGAAGATTCCCGACGACAAGGGAGTGATCGCAGTGACCACTCGCCGAGTGATCTTCTTCGCCTACAAGCAGGGGACGTTCAAGACCAAGATCGAGGATCCCACCCTGGCGGTGTCGAGAGAGGATGTCCGGTCCTGGGAGTACACCTCGGGCAAGGCGACATCAGAGCTGGCTCTCGGCTTCTCCGACGGCTCCCACATGGTGATCGAGTTGCCGCGGTTGAACAAACCCGATGACTTCGCAGCCAAGGTGGGAATCCCAACCTCAGCGTGACCCTGCTAGAGGTCGAGCGAAAGGGTGGTCAGTAGTTCGGGACCGTCATCGGTGATGAGGATCTGGTTTTCGAGCTTGACCCCTTCACCTCCGGACCGGGGTCCGACGTAACTCTCAACCGTCATCACCATGTTCGCTTCAAGGACGCCGTCGTATCCCCAGTCGTCCCACTGTTCGGGCCAGTAAATCTCGGGGTACTCGTCGCACTGCCCGACCCCGTGGTACTGACAGCAGTACCGCCGGTACTCCGACCAGGGCGGCGCCCAACTGTTGAAGGTCAGATCGCCGAACGTGACGCCGGGACGCAGTAGCTCGGTATTCCGTTCGATCTGCTCAAGGGCCAGGGAATGCACATGTCGCTGTGCCGGGGTGGGAGTGCCACCGCCTACCCGCCAGGTGCGGGAGATATCGACCATCATTCCGTAGGCGCCGACCAGATCGGTGTCGTAGCCGAGCAGGTCGCCGTCCTCGATCACCCGGCTACTGGCCTCCTGCATCCAAGGATTGGTGCGAGGTCCCGACGCAAGGATTTGGGTTTCGATCCACTCACCGGCTCGACGGATGTTGCCGGAGTGGAGCATGGCCCACACGTCGCGTTCGGTCATTCCCGGCGTGAGGGCCTCGTGCATTTCGGTCATGGTGGTTTCACAAGCGTGGACTGCGCATCGCATAGCCCGGATCTCGTCCGGTCCCTTGATACGGCGGGCGAGTTCCATCATCTCCTGACCGTTTCCCACCTCGATTCCGGCTGCAGCGAACCTCTGATAGGCCACCTGATGGGTTTGGTCGACGGCGATCCTGGGTCGGGGGCCAGCATGTTCAGCAACGATGGCGATGATCTCGTCGGCGAATTGGTTGGCCTTCTCGGCCCACCGGGGGCCGGCGAGGAAGTAGGTGGAACCCTTCGCTGGCCGCACCTCGGTCACGTGGGGGTTGTGAGCGTCGAGGAATTCGCACTCGTTGAACTCCCACACGATCAGCGAACCGTCCGCGCCGACCCAGCAGTAGCGGGCCCCGTTGTGCATCACCCAGACCTGCATGTTCGTGGAGTCCGTTGCGTAACGAATATTCATCGGGTCCATCAACAGGGCACCGTCGTAGCCCTGCAGTGCCATCTGGGCCCGCACGCGTTCGATTCGATACGTACGCATCGCTTGAAGGTCGGGCGGTTCGAGTCCGGCTTGTCGCCACTGGTCGGTGAGGGTCGGTCCCGGTCCGATCGTGAGGTGGTGCAGATCCGTGGCAGCCCGTTGAACTTCGGTAGTCGCATCTGCGAGGCTGATACTGATCTTCGGAGTCTTTGGCGGTGCCTGGTCCATCACCATTTCGTCATTGTGACACACAACCCTCGGTGTGGTGAGGGCCGACACTGGACTGAAGTTACGACACCGGGCTTCGGTCTCGCGCCTGATCGAAGTGCATGACACCGTCGTCGATCGGGGCCTTGGCGAACTTCTTCTTCTCCTCCAGATAGTGCTGTGAATTGATCCACGGCTCACGATCGCCCTGCTTGGGCATGAGCGGAACCATGCGGCGGATGTAGCCGGCAGAGAAATCGTCGATCCACGGACGGGCGGCCATGTTCGAGTCGGTCGAGCGCAGTCGGGGCGTGCAGATTTCCGTTCCCGTTGACTTCATGTGATTCAGCAGCCGGCAAACATAGTTGCAGGTGAGATCTACCCGGAGTGTCCATGAAGCGTTGATGTATCCGAAGGTGGAGACCAGATTCGGGACGTCCGAGTACGCGAGGCCCTTGTACGTCCATGTGTCGGCGAAATCGACCGTCTTTCCGTCGACGGTGAAGTCCATTTCTCCGAGGGTCACCAGTTGAAGTCCGGTTGCGGTGATGATGATGTCAGCCGGGATCTCGGTCCCCGATACCGTCCGGATTCCCTGCTCGGTGAACGTGTCGATCTGGTCGGTGACGACCGAGGCCTTCTCGGTCTTGATCGCCTCGAAAAAGTCGCTGTCGGGAACGAGGCACAGACGTTGATCCCACGGGTCGTACTCGGGGGTGAAGTGCTCGTCGATGAGGGCTTGGGAGCCAAGCTCCTTCTTCATGAGTCCCAGGAGGATTGCTCGAACCTTGTCGGGGCTGGATCGGGTGGCCTGGTAAAGCTTGTCGACCCGTTGCACGTTGAGGGTCCGGGTGATCGCATAGGCCAAGCGGGATGGCAGCACCCGGTCCAGTCGCCGGGCCCAGACGTCGATCGAGGGTCGCGACACCATGTAGCTGGGAGAGCGCTGCAGCATGGTGATGTGTTTGACCTGCTCGGCCATCGCCGGCACGAGTGTGACGGCGGTGGCACCGGAGCCGATGACCACCACGTTCTTGTCCCGATAGTCGAGGTCCTCGGGCCACTTTTGAGGATGGACGATCTGGCCTCCGAAGTTCTCCTGGCCGGGGAAGTCGGGCTGGTAGCCACCGCGGTAGCTGTAGTAACCCGAACACATGAAGAGGAACCCGCAGGTGTAGGTGACGGTCTCGGATGAGCCGTCCACAGGGTTGCTCTTTGTCGCCGTGATCGTCCACTTCGCTTCGTCGCTCGACCATTCCGCCCGGTGCGCCTGATGGTTGAAACGGATATGGCGATCGATGCCGTTCTCCTGAGCGGTCTCGCGGACGTAGCTCTTGATGGATGGGCCGTCGGTGATGGTCTTGACGCCCTTCCAGGGCTTGAATGAGTACCCCAGGGTGTGCATGTCGCTGTCGGACCTGATGCCCGGATATCGAAAGAGGTCCCAGGTTCCACCGAGGTCGGATCGACCTTCCAGAATCGTGAACGACCGGTCGGGACATTGCTTCTGGAGGTGGTAACCAGCCCCGATGCCAGAGATGCCGGCGCCCACGATCAGGACGTCGGTGTGGATCGAAGTCATCGACCCGTTGTAGTCGACCGCTGCGGACAGGGCGAAAGTGGGCGGGCGCCGCGACCTGAGGTCAGTTGCCGTGGCGAGATCGGTCGGGTGGTGTCCAGCGTCCCCGGCGGATAGCGAACTGTTCCTGATCCAGATCGGCATCGGTCCACTGCCCGTCGTTGAGAACCAAGGACGCAGCCAACGCTCCGAGCGCATCTGCGCTCTTGGCCGCATGACCGTTGCCGCCCACGGCGATGAACAGGCCCTCGTCGATCTGATCGACGAAGGGCAGGCCGGAGGAGGTGTCGGTGATAAGGCACGGCTTCATCTCGAACGACTCGAACGCAACATCGGGCAGGATGGTGGTGAGAACCTCGGTCATCACGTCGAGTTCTTCGTCGGCGTCATCACCCGACATCCAGGCCCGTTTGGCGGTTGCCGATCGCAGTGTCACGGCGGCCGTATTGGATCCGCCCATCTTGATGTAAAACCGTCCGTCCGGGTAACGGACCGGAGGACACAGGTAAACGTCCTGAACCTTCGCATGTTCGAGCAGGTAGATGACCGACGGAAGGTCGGAGAGTCGTTCGGCCTCGGCGTCGGAGATCCGTCCGAGGATCACGGTCTCGGGACGAACGCTCGCTTCCACCTCTATGGCGTAGAGGTCCTCCAGGTAGGGGCCGGTCGCCAACAGCACCGATCGTGCGTCGATCTCCGCCGATGCCGTCGTGATTCGCCAACCGTCAGAGAGCTTCTCGAGGTTGGTGGCCGGCTCTCGGATGATGTTGGCGCCTGCAATCCGGGCTGCGGCGAGTTGAGCCCGCACCATTTGGCGCGGGTCGATCGCACCGGCGGGTGCCGGTTCCGTCATGGCCGTCCAGTTGTCGGGGAATGCGTAGTGAGGGGGCGAATCCGATTCGGTACGACCGACGGTGACGGGTAATCCGAGCCGTCGGATCACTTCCTTCTGATTGGCGATCCCTTCGGGGTCACATCTGACGAAGGTGAGTCCGGCGGGGTTGTGGAAGCTGATTCCTGAGGTTGACTCAATCTCGGGATACTCGGCGATCGCCCTGCTGGCCAGCACTGCCCATTCGCGTCGGGCATCCAACCGTCGAGTGATGCGACCGCTGTCGTAGTGGCTGGCGAAGGGGCCCTCGTGTTCGCTCCAATTCTCGGGTTCGCCGGGGCCGATGCCAATGACGTCGACGCTGCGTCGGGCCAGGTGACGGGTTGCTCCCGAACCGATCAGTCCGAGTCCGATTACTGCGACGTTCGCGCAAGCCTCGTTCATGGGCGAACCCTAGTGTCGCCCGGCTGGTCGTCGAGAAGTTCGCCGATGTCGGCGATCGCACCGTCGGCCTGGTCGACCCAGCCGGGTGGCGCGGCGGGATCACACCGGACGACGAACTTCGATCCGGACGCCCGAGCCGTCGCCATGTCCTGCTCGCTATCGCCCACGAACAGGAGGGTGTCAACCGGACAATCGAAGTGCCGAGCCAGCCCGACCAGTACCTGACCGTCGGGTTTCACCGGCCCATCGTCATCGCCGCATCTGAGCCAACCGATCAGTTGATCGATGCCGAGTTCGGCCAGCTCGCGGACGGAATTGGCCCGTTCATCAGACGTGGCGACCCCCAGGAGGTAGCCGCTGTTCGCCAACGATTCGAGAGCCGCCGTGACCGGGCCAATCGGCTGGAGCGGTCCGAGGTGGTCCATGCAGTCCACATCATCGATAGCTCTCATCGCTGCTTCTGCGTCGTGGCCCCGTGGTGCCAACTCTGCCACGATCCTCTCGGCCATCCGCTGTTCGGTTTCGACCGCGGCAACCGAATCGGGCAGTAGGAGTCGAGCCTCAATTCCCAAGAGATGCTTCAGCTTTGGAGCTGCGGCGGGATCACCGAGCGACCGTGCGAGGTCGTCTATGAATCGGTTGAAGTACGGCGCCCAGCGGGCATTCAGGTCGATCAGCGTTCCGTCCTTGTCGAACACGACCGCTTGTATCGGCTCCATCACCTCCCGAATCTGTCGTGGGGTTGACATCATCCCGGTCGAATCGGATCGCTGTTGGTCGGGCCCGGACCGACCTCCGATTCCGGGTGGAGATCGAGATCGAGCCACACCGGTTGATGGTCCGATCCGATCGCCTCGGTGTCGATCCCCACCGCCCGGACGCCAGGGGCGAGACCGGGGGTCACGAACAGGTAGTCGAGCCGGGTGCCTTCGGTGTTGTCGGTCGCCTCGTTCCACCACGTGATGCCGTCGTGGATGTCGCGACCCGCCGCTCGCCAGGCGTCGACCAGTTTGTCCGAAGCAGAGACATCGCCGTAGAAGTAGTCGGGTTCTCCCGTCATCTCAAGGTAGGCAGGGGACCCGGGCAGCATGTTGTGGTCGCCCATCACGATGTAGTCGCGGGGCACGGTGGCGTCGAACCCGAGCAGCGAGGCCGGTCCGGTGACCGACGTGCCATGCCGCTCGGCGTCATCGGCGAACTGCAGGAGGTGTTGGATCTCGGCCACCCGGTGCCGTTCGAGCAGATGGTCGAGGTGGACGACGTACACCCGAAGTGGTCCGGCCGGATGCGCGATGATCGCTTCGAGTGCACCCCGCTGAAGTGCGACGGTGTCGTAGGTGCCCAGCCGGGGGAGTAGTTCGAGCCTCATAGAGGTGACCGGCCAACGGCTGAGCAGCATCATGCCGAACTGCGATCGCCGGTTGATGACGATGCCGTCGTCGTCAACGATCGACGCATCGGCGTCGGCGGGTGCGCCATAGACCCAGTAATACTCAGGCAGTAGTGACGCCAGTTCGGCCGGCTGATCCTGGTCCGGATTCGGACGGAGGTAACGAGTGACCTCCTGGAGCCCGATGACGTCGGCGCCTCGGACCGCGTCGGCGATTCGGCCGAGGTCGTAGTTGCCGTCGCGACCCCGCCCGTACTGGATGTTGTAAGTGAGAAGTCGCACCGGCTCGCTCATGCGCCCATCCAACCACACCAACCAGCCCACAACCGTTCCGGCGACACAAACCGCCCACCCAGCGAGCACTTCGTGTCACCAGAACGGAGAGAACGTCGTCTCGCACGACCAACTACCGCACAGTGAGAACTTCTCGTGCGAGAGCGTGATCGGCATATCGTGCCGGGATGGCGAAGAACCACTGGCTGGAACTGATCGAAGAGAATCCCCAGCACTCGGCCAACTATGTGCAGCGGTTCAAGGACATGGCGGCCGAAGGTCGGGACCTCGATGGTGAGGCACGAATGATCGATGCGATGGCGGCTCGTGGGAGCCGCATTCTCGACGCTGGCTGCGGGCCGGGACGGGTGGGAGGAACGCTGCACGGGCTCGGACACACGGTCGTCGGGGTTGATCTGGACCCGGTGCTGATTGCGGCGGCCGAACGGGATCATCCCGGCCCCACCTGGCTTGTCGGCGACCTCGCTGAACTCGATCTGGCGGATGGCCTTGTGGGCGACGGGTTCGATCTGATCGTCTCGGCTGGGAACGTCGTGACGTTCCTCAAACCGGAGAACCGAGTTGAAGTGCTACGCCGACTTGCGGCGCATCTCGCTACGGACGGCCGAGCGGTCATCGGTTTCGGTGCGGGCCGGGACTACGCGTTCGAAGACTTCGGGGCCGATGTCGCTGCAGCCGGATTGCGGATTGATGTGCAGTTGTCCACCTGGGATCTTCGCTCCTTCGACGATGACTCGGACTTCTTGATCGCCATCCTGAGCCGCAGCGACTAGATCGCAGCTTCTGGTGACACAAACCGCTCGCTGGGTGGGCGTTTCGTGTCACCGAAACGTCGGTCGGCGCTACTGCTCGGTCGGTTGCGCCTCGGTCGACGTTGTGAGCAGGGCAAAGTCATGGACGGTGAGGATGCGTAATGCGAATCGTACGAAACTCGGGAGGTGGGGCCATGCCTCGTCTCGAGCGATGACCCGAGCCGCGGTGATCCGGTGTACCTGACCCGCCCGCTCGATCGACGCGGGGCCGGATTGCACGTTGCGAAACCAGTCAGCGCTCGGACCGTAGGTGAGAGCCACGAGCAGGTGTCCGTCGGCATCGAAGACGTTGACCGGCGTCGTGTAGGGCGTCCCACTCGATCGACCCAGATGGTGTACGACGGCAAAACCGGAACTGACCCTGGCAACGGGTTCGATGAATCGGTTGGTGAATCGGCGATTGAAACGGGCGACCCAGTGAGGCAGGGGCATGAACGACGAACGTAGCGCTCACCAGCGAAAACAGCGCTTCGACAAATACTCCATAAAACAGTTGACAAAATAGCTATTTCACGTAGTATGTATTCAAGGAGGTGCGATCATGAAAACTTTCAACCGACAGACCGCATCAAACAACTCCACGCCGCTCTCGGCCGAGTCGCTCCGGCAATCGGCTCGCCTTCTCTGGGCATTGTCGTACGACAGCGACGTGATCCACCGTGAGAACCAGGTTCTGGAACTCATCAACCTCGAATCAGATATCGAACGGATCGTGCTGAGGGACACCCTCGGTGAGTTGCGCTCCGAGGACGTTCACGAACTCGAGGCGCTGCGCGAACGCCTCGTCGGACTCCAGACCCGTTGGAAACCTGCCATCCCACCGGCGTTATGTCAGGGGGTTGCGGTGTGAAACCGACCCGAACTGGCTCCCGGCTCGCCAAGGCTCTTCGAGCCCGACACCGGAGGCGACCGCCGCCCGAGTCCTAAGATCCCGCTCGGAGTAACAACAGATACACCTCACCACGGTCTCCCCCGCCCGCCGTTGGTGAGGTGTTTCTGCGTTCGGGGAGCAGGTCGGCTCGCTCTGGTACGAGATGTTGCCAGCCGACGGAACGTCTCGGGTGAGCTGTCAGTTCGGCACCTGCCACGCAAGAGGGTCGAACTGTTGATCGATCTGCTGTGGTGGTGTCGTTCGGCCCGCCGCCCGAAGCGGAAAGGTCAGGCCCACACCCCGCACCGCTAGGGCATCACGGATGCCGGTCCCGGCAATTCCGATCGCTGTGATGGTTGCGGCGATGCTCATCCACACGGGGGCATCGTGCCGAATCAGGAACGCATCGTCGATTCGGGCATCGATCAGAAGCGGAACCAATTGGGCAAGAACGAGCCCATAGACGATCGCCATCAGTGTGTGCAGTACACGCTCGGTCGGAGCCATTCCGCCGATCGCAGGCCGGTCCCGGTCTTCCACAACAAAGTCGGCCAGGGTGATCACGATCTCGGCGGACATAAGCGCCCCGAGCACCCAGACGGCCGGGCCGGATGGGACCCACCAGGCCAACACGCCGTAGATCACCACGTACAGGCTGTCCCGAATGGCGTGCAACTTCAGTTCGGTGCGGGTGTTGGCAATGTTTCGGGGAAGTGCCGCTCGGTACTCGTGAAACCACAGCGTGTCCCAGGCGCCGAGCACGGCGGAGATCAGCAGGAGGGTGAGGACGGTGGTCATGGCAGCTCTTTCTGGGTTTCGGGTGTGTTCACTGACGGCGTCGTCAGCTGTACTCGGTACTCGAGGCTGGCGATTCGGCGGCTGGCGATCACCGCCGTGACGGTGCTTTCGAGCGAGGTGTCGTCCTCGATGCTGTGCGAGGTGACCCGGACCAAAGAACCGGCGGGGATCCGAACCGGGCCCATGCCGAAATGGGTCAGCTCCTGATCGGTGCATTGACCCACGACCGTGTCTCGGAACCAAAGCCGAAGCGGGCCGAGTTGCTCGACCGTGTGCTCATTCGTCTTCGTGAAATAGCTGGTTCGTTCCTTGCTGCCGAACCGGCGGGTGAACCGGAGTCCGCGACTTGTCTCGGCGGTCTCGAGGCCTGCTGGCCGTTGCCCGTTGGCGGGCAGCCCCATGGCGAAAGCGATCGCCCAACCGAACGGCCCCTGAGCCGCGGTTCTCACGAGTCCGGAATACATCAGATCCTCATTTCCACATTGATGACGTCGAGCTTTGCGAACTCTGGATTCAGTTCGGGGTGCAGGCGGCGAAGCCGAAACAGTGGCACCTTCGGGTAGGCGTGGTGCTCGAGGTGTTGGTCGTGACTAAAGAACAGAATGCGGCCCAGTCGGGTCTGAACCCGTACGAGTGGGGTGTGCACCGGTCGACCCCAGTTGGTTTGTGGACCTTTGCCGGCGAGCACGGCGAAGACGAACGAGGCCACGTGGGTGAGGCTCAGGTAGATCCAGAGAATCGGGCTGAAGGGGAGTAGTGCGAGGCTGGCGATGTGGGCGATGGCATGGACAGCGAGTTCCACTGCGACGCGGCGGGGTCGAGGGCTGTTGCGGAGGCCCCAGAGAGCGAGCCGATAGCGGAACTGCAGAGCGGCGAGAGGTAGCTGCGCCCAGGTGACGTTCTCGATGTAACCCTCGGGGTCGGGAACGTCAGTGTTTGACCGGTGGTGGGCCAGATGGGTCACCTGCAGGGCATGGCCACTCTCCATCACGATCAGGCCCAGCGTGCGGAGCCAGAACCGACGGCCCCGGGCGGAGAGGCCGAGGCTGGAGTGGATGAGGTGGTGGACCGCCGTCAGTGTCGACCCGTAGACGAACCAGACGCTGGGGACTGCCAGCAACCACCAGCCCTGGGTCGCGCTGGCGATGAACACCAGCACTGCAACAAGCGGTCGCACGATCAGCAGGAAGGTGGCGACGCCCATGCGATCGAAGACTTCGGTCTGAAGCGAGCGCAGCGAGGGGAGATCCAGCTCCTCGATGGCACGGTCGGAACGGATCGCCCAGCCGGGAATGTCCTTTTGAAACGTTTGTTTACTTCTCACATCTCCATTGGTACATCACGTCATCTCTAAATGCAACAGATGTTTACAACAAACGTTCAGAAATGATGTAATGTGGAGGAATGCCCACCGCTGACGCCGCCGCGCCCAAGAGAAAGAGGGGTCGTGGTGCCGATCCCGAGCAGACCCGGACCACCCTGATCGACGCAGCTGCCGAGAGTCTGCGGATCGATGGTTATGGCGGAACGACGGCCCGATCGATCGCCGGTCGGGCCGATTGCAACCAGGCCGCGATCTACTACCACTTCGGTGGGATGGATGCGCTTCTGATAGCGGCGCTGAAGCGGGGGAGTGCCGATCGGCTCGAGCGCTACCGCAGCGCACTGTCCGTCGACCTGGATCTACCGGCGTTGGTGACACAGCTCGACGAGTTGTACCGGGAGGACCGGGAGTCCGGACACCTCGCCGTGATGGCCGAGCTGGTTGGCGGCATCACGGCCAATCCCGACCTGCGCGCCGGTATCGAAGAAAGCACCGGCGAGTGGCTGGTGTACGTCGAAGAGAAGATCGCCGAAGTGGCCGCCACCACTCCGTTCGGAGCCATGGTTCCGGCTGCCGAGTTGGCCGATGTGATCTTCTCGCTGGTCATCGGGGTGGAGTTGCGGTCCAAGATCGACGGTCGGAACGACCGGGCCGAACGCATCTTCAACCTCGGTAAGATCCTGGCTGCCATGGTCCCGTCGAAGTGACCCTTCCGGTGACACGAAGTGCTCACCCGCCGGGCACTTTGTGTAGCCAGAACGCCTAAACGCTGTCTTGCCCGACTCGTTGCCACCCAGCGGCAACTTCTCGTGCCAGACCGGTCGCCTTGGCAGGGCCGCGGCCACGCAGCCACAAGCAGCGACTAGACAATGGTGATGCGCCCCATCGCTCGAATACTCGTCGCCCTCGCTGTTTTCGCATCGCTGATCCTGGCTGCCCCGATCGGCCCATCCTCGGCAGCGACCACCACCAATGACTCAGACGTCACCGGCCTCGTGATCGTGCGAAGCAACAACGACTTCGAGGCCACCTGGCAGTCGGTCGTCGACACGGTGGAAGCGAATCCCAACCTCCGACTCATCGCCCAGGTCGATCACGCCGCAGCAGCGGCACGGGTGGGCCTCCAACTCGAACCGAATCGGGTCGCGGTCTTCGGTAATCCGAGGCTCGGCAGCCCGGTGATGGCAGCGGGCCGCACCGCCGGGCTCGATCTACCTCAGAAGATGCAGGTGTTCGAGGAGAACGGTGAGGTCTATCTGGCCTACAACTCGGTGCAGTACCTCGGTTCACGCCATTGGACCGATCCGCTACCGCAGTACGCAACGATTCACGCCGCACTGAAGGGAATCGCCACAAAGGCGACCGGCAATACCCCCGACGCCGACAACATCAACGTCGTCCGCACGGTTGGGCAGGTCACCGGTCGGATCACCGTGACCAGTTCGAAGAACTTCGACGAGACCTGGGCCGACCTGCTCGCTGCTATCGAAGGATCGCCAGCGTCGGTCGCATTCACCGTCGACCACGGCGCAAACTCCAATGGGCTGTTGGCCCCGACGAGGCTGGTTGCCTTTGGCAATCCCAATCTGGGTACGCCGTTCATGCAGGATCAACCCAGCGCCGGCCTCGATCTGCCGCTGAAGATTCTTGTATGGCAGGACGACGATGGAAGCACCAAGGTCTCCACCAACAACATCGCCTTCTTCACCACAAGGCATGGCATCGGTGAACTACCTCAAGCCACAGCTGCGACGAATGCTGTTCAGAACTTCGTGAACGCAGCCACGAGCTGATGCGGTCGGATCAGGGCCACAGGCTGCGGGCGATCAGGACGTTCTGAATCTCGGTGGCGCCATCGATGTAGCCGGTCATTCGAGCCGCCGCCAAGTGACGGGGGAGCGGGTTGTCGGCGCCATCGGTTCGGTACCCAGCCGCGCCCATCACCTGCATGCAGTCCCGGATTCGTTCCTCGGCTTTACGGGAGGCGAACTTCTTGGCGTGTGATGCCATTAACGTCGCATCCGCACCGTCCGCCTGAAGTCGTGCGGCGCGGTAGGTGAGGAGCCGCATCGCCTCGAGATCTGTGGCGGCATCGGCCAACATCCATCGCACCCCCTGTTTGTCGGAAACGGTCCCGCCGAACAGTGGCCGACTTT
This sequence comes from uncultured Acidimicrobiales bacterium, assembly GCA_937958015.1. Classification (GTDB taxonomy): domain Bacteria; phylum Actinomycetota; class Acidimicrobiia; order Acidimicrobiales; family SZUA-35; genus JABDIY01. Next base: position 20,596 of record CALGOA010000054.1, read on the forward strand.
TCGTGTACTCGACCGCTACCTGAAGTGACCGGCGAAGCATTCCGCAACACATCGCACCCACCACGATGCGGGCCAGATTGATCCCCTTCATGGCCTCGGCGAACGCCTCTCCGACGGGAGCCAGCGTGTTGGCGATTGGAACCCGAACGCCATCGAATTCGAATCCCGCCGCACCGGCGGCGTGTCCGCCCATGAGCTCATACGGTGCGGTGCGGGTCACCCCGGGTGCGGTGGCGTCGACGAGTATCGAAACCACGCCACGGTGCTTCAGTGCCGGGTCGGTCTGAGCGAACACGTTGAGCGCTCCCGCATGGCTGCCGCTTGCGGCCCAGGCCTTTTCGCCGTCGAGTACCCAATCGTTGCCATCGCGGCGGGCGCTGCAGGTGATCGCAGTGGCGTCCGAGCCAATCCCCGGCTCGGTCAAAAGGAACGATCCGATCCGCTCGCCCGAGACCAGACTCGGAAGCCACTCCGCGATCATCGTTGCGTTCCCGCTATCCACAACAGCTCGAGCCATGTTGTTGTGCACAACGAAGCTCAGCGCAACGCCCTGATCCACAGACGCAAGTTCTTCCAGCACCCGAACGAAAGCCACATCGCCTATTCCTCGTCCGCCGAGATCGACGGGCACCCTCAGGCCGCCAAGGCTGGCCGAGCCGAGCTGGTCGAACGCCTCGGATGCGAATCGACGGTCCCGTTCCCACCGGTTTGTGTGGGGCGCGACATGTACGGCCGCGAACTCGATCGTTTCGTCGATGATCGCTTGGTCGTGGTCAGAAACAGAATCGTCGGTCATCGACAGACCCTAGAACTTGGCTTGATGGTCTCCAGAATTCGCGGACCGGATCGACCAATCGTCGACTGAGGCTGAGCGGGCGCTGTTGAAATTTGCCCGCTGGGAGAGATGGCAATAGCTATTGACAATTGCAGTCACCGGTCGTACATTGACTCTGGGCAGCAGCTGTTGCTGTCCGCTTCTCCAAAAGGAAAAATTGCCATCATGGTGTTGGGTGTTGAGTTCATCATTATCTCGACGTTTCTGCTCATGTTCGTCGTGCCGGTCGTAGCGTTGATCGATCTGCTCCAGCGTCGGGAGGAAACGTTTCGAGATGCGGGCCAGAATCGAATTGTCTGGACGCTCGTCATTCTCCTGATGCCGTTGGTTGGATCCGTCCTGTACGCGACGATCGGTCGACCCATGCTCGGGTCTGCCGACGCATCTCCGTCGGTGATGTCGGTCCAATAACGACTAGCAATCTGAATGCCGAAGGGGCTCCACAGGGGCCCCTTCGATCGCGTTTTGGGTCGATCTCTGGATCGAAATAGATCGAGCGCAATAGCTATTGCTATTTGGAGTGCCGTGACGTACAGTCTCGCAATTAGCCAGCACCGTGTTGGCACCTACGGGCGCACGACGCGACCCAGAAAGCAGCAAACAGAAGATGTTCACCCCGGTTGTTCAAGAACCAGCGGCTCCACCGCAGCCGACCGTGATTGAAGCTAGGGCGACTTGGAGCCGAGCCGCGACCATCATCGGACTCGTCGTGGCAGGGATGATCGTCGTTCCGGTTCTTCTCTTCGGCGTTGGTGTCGTCTTCCTTCGGGCCGGTGCTGTCGAGGTGTCGGTGGTTCGCGTCAGCGGGGAAGAATTCGATGCTCCTCGGAATTTCGACATGGAAATGGCCGTTGAGGTATTCCTCGAATCCGGTCCGGGTGTCTCCGTTCCCTCCGATCTGACCCCAGGTGAAGATCGGGTTCCGGTCGATGGCACCGTCCAATTCGTCTCCAGCGTGTCGTCGCCCGCCGGACAGACCCATCTGTACTCGTACGAAGCTCTGCTGCTCGACAGTGCCACTGGCGAAACGTTGGATTGCCTTGGGGTTGGTACAGCGTTCGGCGGTTCTGTTGCCTGCGGCGAAACCGGACGGGTCGAACCACTGGTCTTGTGGGGAACCGACGAACGTCCCATCGGCACGTGGTATTCGCTCGCGGTTTCCGGCTTGCCGCTGGAGTCCACGACTCTCATAACTGAAACTGCGACCGGACGTTTCGTGGCAGCGAACGTGGTCAACGGCATCGCGTACCAGGAGTGGCCGGCCGGAGAGGGTACAACCGGCGGCTTGTTGCCGAGGGGTGGACGTGAATTCGGCTCATCCGTGCGCAGTATCGCCATCGATGCTGACGGCATCATCGTCTGGTCCGAACGCGGCAACAACTAGTCAGGCGCCGGTTCGGTAACAGCTATTGACGGCTGACCGCGATCAGCACTTGCATGGTCTGGTGAGTACTGACTCGGTCACCCAGTTTTCGAACGCACTGCTTGAGATTCATGAGGCTGCGGCAGCGAACGTGAAACGCAGCCAGGAGATACAACGGCGGGTCGCCTGGTATCGCCGGGAGATCGAGAAGGGTGCGTCGATCGAGGAGATCGTGAGCCGCGAGGATGTGCCCCGGATCGTCGAACTGCTCACCATGAACGCCGCAGCTCTCGACGCGGTCGGGTCGGGGTTCCGGGCTTCGCTTGCGCTGGCTCTTCGGGCGGAAGGCGTTACGACAACGGCGATCGCCGATCTGTTCGGCGTGACCCGACAGAGGATCTCTTCGCTCCTTCGTCAGAAGGCTGCACTCGATCTCGCTCCGCCCAAACGAAAGCGTCGACGCTGACGACTGGATGGATCAGTCCGCTACGAACGCAGCCTCGAAGTAGTCGGCAATGTCTCTGAAGGTGACGATGCCGATTCCGCGACCGGTCTCGTTCATCACGACGAGGTATCGATGGCGCTTGCGGGCCATTTCGTGGAGGCCGTCTGCCACGCTGGCTGATGGCAATGCGGTCGCCATGTTCTCCGTTGTCATCCAATCGCCAATCACTTCATCGTTCAACTCTTCCACCCGGCACGCCACCTTGCGGAACACGTCGTGCTGTGTGAACTCTCCAATGACAAGACCCCGTTCATCGACCACTGAAACCAGGCCACGGTCGTTGTCGATCATCATCTGGATCGCATCGAACAGTGATGTGTCGACCATGACTTCGAGCAGGTCCTGGCGGGGCATGCCGTTGAAGTCGACGTATGTGAGCGCGTGCTCGGCGCTGAACTCCTCCGGCTCTTGGGCGTCGGCCGACAGGAAATCAGAGGCGAGAGTGATGAGGTCGTAGTGGGTGAGATTGGCGAGCTGGTCATTGCTGAGGCGGACCGGAAGGTTTCGAGAGTGCCGCTCGGTCATGATGCGCAGGCCATCCATCGCAGAGCGTTCACCGCCTACGGCAATCGGGTTGGGCGACATCATGTTCTCAACCGGGAGATCCCACTGATCCGGTGAGCGCACAACGCGGTGGGTGACATCGTGTTCGGTGAAGACTCCGACGATGTCGTCTTTCGACATGACAAAGGCACAACTGGTGTCGGCATCGGCCATGGCCAGCACTGCGTCACGGCACGACGTACCCTGCTGAATCACCACCTGGGTCGAGAGGGTCATCTTCGACAGAGGGGTCTTTTCGAAGTGATTCACGATGCCGGTCATGGATCCAACCTATGCCTCGCGAGATCGGGTGTCATTCGATTCCGACAACGCCGACCGAGCGAGTGCGGGCCGAAACCGGTGCGAATCGGTTCAGCTGTCGTTGTCTCGATACCGCAGGCGCTCACTTCCGTCTCGAATCACGACCTTGTGACAGAGCATGCCGTCGCCGTTCGAATCGAGCCTGTCGCCGTTCCTCGCCTTGTGGCTGGTGGGCACTAACGTCCAGGTGTCGTTGCGGCACTCACCGGCCAACTCGGTGTCGTCGAAGGCCAGAGCAACCTCGGCTGCGGCGAACTGACCCGATGATGCGTTGCCGACATGGGCCGCCGTTCCGATGATTATCACCACCATGCTGGCCAGTAGCAGGGCGACCTCGGTGGTAGTGGCCCCTCGTTCTGACTTCCTCCGGGTGTGCTTCAACATGTCGCTCACGGCCTCTAATCATTGGTACGTGGTCAAGCTTCTTGATGAAACGACAAAGAGTGTCCTCATCTTGACGATATTGGTTCATTCGGCCCACATTGATCGACGCTCAGCTGCAACAATTCGTCGGCCCTTTTTGCGTCGGAAGCGGTTGAGCTGGTGATTTACCGGTCGCCGGTCAGGAACGTCAGCTCAACGGTGGGCCCGCTTGCAACAAGTTCCTCGACTGGCGTTCGTTCTCGATACCAGCGGGTGGATCGGTGTTCGTAGATCTGTTTCAGCGTTTTCGAGTCGCGAACGGGCGTCGCGGTGGCATCGATGTCGACCTCGCCGTGCTCCTTGAAGTGGACCGTTATATGGGGATCGGCAACGAGGTTTGCATACCAGTCTCGCCGACCGGGGGTGCCACCGATCACGACTCTTCCGTCAGCGTTAACGATCCATATCTCGATGCGGCGAGGCACACCGGTGCGTCGGCCGATCGTGGTGATGTCAACCGTGATCGGTCCCTCGAGAGCCCTCGTCAATTCGGCTGCAGCGATCGGGTGCACCAGTGGATCCTACGGGGCTTCGATCGGAGCCTCCTCGTACTCAGCACGCTCGGGGCTGAGCGGCCACACTGGAGGAACGTCACACGGGAGGCAACAAATGTTCAAAGCTGGAGCAATAGGAATTGGAATTGCGATCATCGGAGTGGGCATAGCGTTCTTCATCGCCGATGCGATTTCGGGACCGCTGCTGGTCACTCCGCCAGGGGGCGACGAAGTTCAGGAGGTGAACGTTGGGCTGGCGATCTTCTCCACCGTCTTTGCCGGTGTCATCGGGATCGGGATCGCCGCCGTGTGCAAGCAGTTCCTCAGCAATCCGGCGGCAGCCTTTCTTGGGATCTGTGCTGTCGCACTCATCATCTATGCGATCCTGCCATTCACCGCCAGCGAGGAGGTCTCTACCGGGATCTGGCTCAACGTAATGCACATCGTTGCTGCGGTTCCGATCGTTGGTTCCCTCGTCAACGAACTCCGGACCGAGCCAACCGCATGATTGAATCCACCGTCGACCTACGTACCGCTGACAGCACCGACGACACACCCATGGTCACCTTCGTTGTGCATCCCGAGGAACAGGGTCCGCACCCGCTGGTGATCTTCTTCATGGACGCGCCGGGTATGCGCGAAGAGATACGAGACATGGCTCGAAGACTGGCCAGCAGTGGGTACTACGTCATGGCTCCGCAGCTCTACTACCGGGAGGTGGAGCACTTCAACCTCTTCGACGGAGGAACGAGGGATCGGATGTTCGAGCTGATGAGCAACCTGTCGAACGACATGGTCGTCTCAGATGCGAAGTCCCTTATCGAATATGCCGAAGCCGACGATGCGGCCACAACCCATCGCATCGGCACGGTTGGTTACTGCATGAGCGGTCCCTTCGCCGTGTATCTGGCGGGCCAGATGCCGGACCGAATCTCCGCTGCTGCGTCGTTCCACGGCGTAGCGCTCGTTACCGATGCTGCCGACTCACCCCATCTGCAGCTGGCGAATGCGGCGGGTGAGGTCTACGTCGGAGCGGCCGAGGTTGATAGCTACGCCCCTCCGGAGATGATCGACGGCTTCGAAGCGGCTCGCAAAGCGGCGGGATGTGCGGGTCGGACCGAGTGGTATCCAGGCACCGAACACGGCTTCGCCTTCGCCGAACGACCCGCCTACGTTCGCGACGCTTCAGAGCGTCACTGGGAGCGAATGCACGACCTCTTCCGCCGCAACCTCCATACCTGAAGCTCCTTCGGATGGACTAGAACCCAGTTCCGGGCTCCCACCCATCCGCACGATCAACTGGTCGCCAAACCTGCCACCCACGCCCAGTTCGGCTTCCAGTTCGTACCCGCCTGGTCGTTTAGCTACCGGGCGTTGTGGTGAAGACGAGTTTCAGTTCGGCTTGGAGGTTGGGTGCTCTGCGGCTCCACCATTGGATCGGATCGCGCCAGTTGATGGAGCTTGCGTTCTTCATCAAGTTTGTGAACTCGAGTGTCGTGTTCTGGATGAACAGTTCATCAAACTTGTCAACCTGATGGAGAAGCCACTCTTGTAACTCTCCGTCGGCCGCAGCGATCAGTAGCTGCAGATGATCTCGATAGTTGAGGTCGTTTAGGTACTCATCTATAGATCCGATGTATCCGCCGCCTGACGTTTCCGCG
>CALGOA010000055.1 GCA_937958015.1 uncultured Acidimicrobiales bacterium
CGTCGTCGTCGAGATCGTCGTCAGGATGGTCGAGCTGGCGGAGGGCATCGAGAGTTTCGGCCCGCTCGAGGGAAACACGACCCGGCAGAATCCGTCGCAACTGCATCGACAACACATAGTTGGCGACCTCGGGTGAGAACCCGAACCGCTCACGCAACCCCCGCTCGAGTACCTCCCGAAACACACCAGCCGGGCCAGCAGTACCTATCGAGTTCGGATCCCGGGCCTTGGTCTCGTGCTCAACCAGAAACCCGAGCAGTTCTACCGGATCGGTAGCGTGTAAGGCGTTCAGAACCTGAAGTCTCTCCCCGAGTCTTCGACGCTGATTCCCAAGATCACCACTCATCGTTCCAACGCCTGAACCATGACCGAAAATCTAATGGTTTCTGGTTTCTCAGAAGGGGACATTATCGGAAGCCAGAACGGAGGCTGGACTCATCTGTTTCTGCGGCAGATGTCCTCCACAAACGGCGGACGTTCCGACTGGCCGAACTCTCTACTGAGCTCATAGGGCTCAACTAATCAGTTCGACCGCACCTCTTCGATAAAGATTATTGGCACCGAGTCGAACACTTCATCGAAACGGCGTTGTAGATCCAACGGTTCGCAAGCAGCCAACAATGATTCCCTGGCTTGGTGGTATTTCTCAGCCAGCTCTGGGGGACGATCGGCCGACCCCAACTCCCCGTCGCCGACAACAACGTCTCCTGACTCGACCCGAACACCGTTGGCGATGAAGTAGTCCTCACCGGCTTCCTCGGGACCAGACGCCAGCAATGACGGCAAGGTGTAGGTCTCACCCGACGGCTGGGTCCTCACCACATGTAAACACGCCGTCGCGCTAGATTCGGAACGCTCAATCAGGATTTCTCCGACGTAATCGTCGGAGTCGCCGACTTCGGCTCTATCACGCTCAACGAAGAGTATGGGGCCCACCCCCGACGGGCGACTCGAATCTGCTGCATCGGAACTGTCACTACTACATCCGGCAACCAACATCACAAGCAGTACTGCGGCAATCCACAAAGCCCGACTGCCGTTCCGAACGCCCGCGCACAACCCCTCCCTGTTGTTTACTGCCATCACGATGCACCAAGGTCCTAATGGCATTTCGCTGGCTGTCCGGTGTCGGGTGTAGGGGTGTATCGGTTTCGAAGTAAAGGGACTGCCTAACTGGCAAGGACGACTGATCGTTCGGCCACCGGTTCTTCGAGCGTGATTCTGGCACCAGCGGCGAAGGCAATCGTGTCCCCCTCGCAATTCCTCGTGGCGGGCTCTAGTCGGATTTCGATCTGATCAGTCGTGTACACGACCTCGATCGCCCCAGGTTCTTGATTTTGCCAGTCAGGACGGCATACGGGGCCCCCGAAATACACGATTTCGACGACTGAATCATCAACAACTGAAACGCCCGGCCTGTCTACGCCCTCAACCGGTTCGAACATCTCAAGGTTCGCCACACCCACGAGCGACGCCGGATCTCCGGAGCCGTTCGTCGCCGGGGCGCCATTGCCCGACGAACAGCCAACGATGAGCGTCAGCAGGGCCAGCAGAAAGACGGGTGACCTCATGTAACTAGCGTTGTGAAAACAAGGCCGTCCAGGACGTTCTGAATTCGAGCGAAATTGCCAGCTGAGCTATTTCCGACCCCAACAGCGTATGCGACCTGATCAACACCGTTCGGGAGGTACTGCCAGTGATAGACAGGTGCCCCGCTATCGCCTACGACAGTCGAGTAGGACGTATCACCACCATACTGAACGCAATTGCAAGTGTTGGATGTCCACGAGGTGTACACGGCGCTGATGGTGCCACACTTGACCGCATTTGACGCATCACCCGACAGACATACGGAGAGTCCGGTGTATGGCTGGCTGTTGTTGTACTGGCCGACGATGTCTGCGGTCACAGAACTAGACCTATGTATGAGCTGATGCATGGCTCGCCGGAACAGCTCCGACATGTCAATCGATCCCCAGTTCGGCGCCCATTTCAGCCCTGATCCTCGGGCGGGCCGCATCACCACCCGGTCGGGCGATACTGATGGGGTGAATCCAAAGGAGTGGTCGGAAGCATCATGGTTGGTGGGCGGAGGTCGCCCTCGCGAGCTCGGTGATCCACTGAACGCTCCCATCGTGCCGGCCTCCAACTACATCTACGGCGGCGACTTCGGATACGCACGGGACGAGGGGACGCCCACGTGGATCGCGCTCGAAGAACTCATGGCAGGCCTCGAGGGCGGCACGGCGCTGGCGTTCGGCTCCGGGATGGCTGCGATCGTCGCCGTCTTTGATCAGCTCGACGTTGGCTCGCACATCATCTGGCCCGACGACTGCTACCAGGGAGTCGCCGCGGTCATCGAAACCGGGGAAAGGCAGGGGCGCTGGACCAGTGAACGTATTGCGGTTGACGACACCGATACCTGGGTGGCAAAGACGGCAACGGCCGATCTCATTTGGCTGGAATCGCCATCGAACCCCCTGCTGGCCATCGCCGATCTAGCAACGATCGGCGCTGCCCCACGCAAGACCGGTTCGATCATGGCCGTCGACAACACCGTTGCCACACCGCTGAATCAACGGCCGCTCGACATGGGGGCCGACGTCTCGATTACCTCGGCGACCAAATACATCGGCGGTCACTCCGATCTCCTCTGCGGTATCACGGTCTGCCGAAACGAACCTCTCCAGGAAGGCATCTTTCGAGCTCGCCTGCTGAATGGCGCCACGCCCGGCAACCTCGAGGCGTACCTCGCCACCCGCGGCGCTCGCACGCTGTCGCTTCGGTTGCGGGCCGCCGAGGCGTCCGCCGCAGTTCTCGCTGAGCGGCTCGAATCCCATCCGGGTATCGACGTCGTTCGATATCCCGGCCTTTCAAGCCATCCCCAACATGAGCTGGCGAAGACCCAGCTCAACGGGTTCGGGACCATCGTCACATTCGACGTCTCCGGCGGGGCCGAGAACGCTGATCGGGTGATGAAGGCGCTTCAACTGATCACCAACGCCACCAGTTTCGGAGCGGTTGAGTCCACGATCGAACGTCGTGCTGCGATCCACGGACAGGAACACCTGCCGGCGGGACTGGTGAGGATGAGCGTCGGGATCGAGGATGTCGATGACCTCTGGAACGACCTCGTCACCGCAATCGGGTGAGAATCTGAGGAGACCGGTTAATTCAACGGTGCCGAGGTGCAGTCGGCTGTGACATCGGTCAATATCGTCAGCGGTTTCGTCTATTTCGTTGTCGCCGCCCTGATCATCGGATCGCTGGAGCCGGCCCGATTCACCTACCGATCAGATGCGACGAACGACCAGTGGAGCTGATCAGCCACCAATCCATGAGCCCGCATAGAGTCGCGGAGTGCCGTTTTCGGATTACATCGTCAGCTCCTTCGAACACGAGGGAGTCACACGTCAGGTCCTGAAAGGTTCGCCCGAGGGTCCTGCAAAGCGAGCCGTGATCGTAGTTCACGAAATCCCCGGCATTACACCGTCGGTGCTGCAGTTCGCTGACCGTCTGGTGGATCGCGGCGCCGAGGTGTGGTTGCCGTCCTTGACCGGCATTCCGGGCCAGGAGCGGAACATCCCATATATGGCCCAGAGCCTGGCCAAGTTGTGCGTCGCGAAAGAGTTCGCCTACTGGGCCTCGGATCAGACGCCTCCGATCACCGAATGGCTCCGGGCTCTCGCACGATCGATGAGCGCCGACCTTGGTGTGTCCAACGTCGGGGCCCTCGGCATGTGTTTCAGCGGCGGGTTCGCCCTCGCCATGGCTGCTGACCCGGTCGTCAAGGCACCCGTCTTGGCCCAACCGGCTGGCCCCGCCCCGATCGGATCTGGCCGCCGAAGCTCGGCCCACGTATCGGCCGATGACATGGCTGCGGTAGTGGCGAACGGCTGCAATGTTCTGGGACTGCGGTTCACTGGCGATGCGGCCGTACCGGCCGAACGCTTCGCCTCGCTGAAGTCGCAGTTGGGAGATCGATTCACTGCAGTCGAGATTAAGAGCCCCGACCGATCGATCGACATCAAGCGCACGGCCCATTCCGTTCTAACCGAAGATCTGATCGACGTGCCGGGTCACCCCACTCACGCTGCGCTGCACCAGGTGCTCGACTTCTTCGAACTTCAGCTGTAACAGGCGAGACCTGCCGCAGGCAGCTTTGCACTGCTGACGGGCGCCTACCATTCGTCCCTTGCGACGGCTCGAGTGGAATCTGACCGGACTGCCGGTTGAAGCCGCTTCCGAGTCGATCGGCGCGGCGGTGGAGGGCACGAAACGACTGGTTCTGACCGCTGAACCGGGGGCCGGCAAGTCGTCGTTGGCGCCACTGATGGTGGCGAACCACGTTGCAGGCCGCGTCGTTCTGTTGCAACCTCGCCGGCTTGCCGCTCGGGCCACCGCCGCAAGACTGGCCTCCCTCTTGGGACAACAGGTGGGGGATCTGGTTGGACTGACGATCCGCGGCGAACGGACGGTGTCGAACAACTGTCGAGTCGAGGTCGTGACCGAGGCCGTCCTAACCAATCGACTCTTGGCTGACCCGGAGCTGCCCGGGGTTGGCGCCCTAATCTTCGACGAGTTTCATGAACGGAGCCTTCACGCGGACCTGGGGCTGGGAATGGCGTTGGAGGCGGGCACGATGTTGCGCCCCGACCTGGTGATCGTGGCGATGTCGGCCACGATCGCGACCGATCCGCTGGCGGACATGATGGGCAACGCTCCGGTCGTTGCCGTTCCGGGCCGAACCCACCCGGTCACCACCGTCCACCACGACCGGCCGGCCCGACGTGCCTGGGGTGACGACGTGGCGGCCGTGGTTCGAAGGTCACTGGGGGAACGAGCCGGTGATGCCCTCGTCTTTGTTCCCGGTCGAGGCGAAGTGAGTCGCGTTGTCCGAGCGCTCGGTGACATCCCCGACGTGGAGGTTCTTGGACTTCATGGGGGTACCGCCCCGGATGCTCAACGCGCGATTCTGAACGGTGGATCGAGACGGCGCATCATCGTGGCCACCGCGATCGCCGAGACCTCGATCACCGTTCCGGGGGTGACGATCGTTGTCGATGGCGGGCTGGCCCGTCGTCCCCAGTTCGACCCCAACTCGGGTCTGGGCGCATTGGAAACGATCTTCGTTCCCCGATTCGGCGCAGACCAGCGACGGGGTCGAGCTGGTCGGGTAGAGCCGGGAATCTGCCATCGCATGTGGTCGGTCGAGGATGAACGCCACCTCGCCGAATCGTTTGAACCAGACATCGTGTCCGGCGATCCGATGCCATTGGCATTGGCACTGTCGCGGTGGGGAGATCCGCTCGCCCAGGACCTGCCGTTGCTGAACGATCCAGGGTTGCACCGCCTGGAGGCCGGACAGCGCAGTCTTCGGCTCCTCGGGATCGTCGACGAATCGGGGTCGTTGACCGAATTGGGGCGCGCGGTGGCGCGGGTGCCCGCCCATCCCCGCATCGGCGCAGCGTTGACACGAGCCGCCGGAACACCCGGTTTCAGCGACCTCGTACAACGGCTTGCGATCGTTGAACATGGGGTTCGGTTGGCGAGTGTCGACATCGAGGCGGCCACCTCGGCCGAACGTCGACAGGCAAAGGCAACCGCAGACCAACTTCGACGAATCCCAGACTCGCCGGTCGAACCAACGCAATACACCAGCCTGGCCGAACATCTCTTGACCGTTTGGCCAGATCGGGTTGCCGCCGCTAGACCCGGGCGGCCGGGTCGATTCCTCTTGATGACCGGTTCGGAGGTCCAGATCGACGATCGTGATCCCCTTTCAGGTGCACCGTTCATCGTGGTCATCCAAGCGGACGGGTCCTCCCCTGCCGGTCGGGTCCGGGCCGCGGCTGCCGTCGACCGCACCATGGTGCTCGAGACGCTGAAGGACGAGATCACTACCGAATCGCGAGTCGAGTGGGATGACCAGACAGCTCGGGTGATCGCCGCCCGCGAAACCCGATTGGGCTCCATTGTCCTCCACCGCGAAACCGTTGGTGCGCCGGACCGAGAGCAGGTTCAGAGGGCACTCGTCGTCGCGCTCCGACGGCTGGGAACCTCGCACTTGCGATGGACCAACGAGGCAACGGCCATGCTCCACCGGCTGCGATGGCTCCACGCCGAGGACGGTGAGCAGTGGCCGGAGGTCTCCGAGCGCGTGCTGCTCGAGAGACTTGAGGAATGGGTCGAGGTCGGCGCGGCCCGAAGCCCGGGCGCGGTCACCGCCGGTCGGGGTCTGCTGAACATTCTGGACTGGCAACAGCGCGCCGCCTTCGATGCCGAGGCGCCATCCACTCTCACCGATCCCGGTGGTCGCCCCCACCCGCTCGACTACTCCTCCGGGCGGCCGGTGTGGTCGGTACGGCTGCAATGGCTCTTCGGTATGGATGAGCATCCAACGGTCGGCCCGAATCGAACTCCGGTGACGATCGAACTTCTCACGCCGGCCAACCGACCCGCTCAGACCACCAACGACCTGCCCGGCTTCTGGCGCGGCTCCTATTCAGCGGTGCGCTCTGACCTTCGTGGTCGGTATCCCAAACATGCCTGGCCCGAGGACCCTCTGGATCCGTAGCTGTACGGCGTTTCTGGAGGGGCCGCCCCTTGAGGTCATTTCTGCGACAGACCATTAGGGTCTGCTTCATGCAGCAGCTCACAGCCGAGGGCACGAACGGCGCGGTATGCACCGTGGACTATCGAGCCAGTCAGATTGGTATCGATATCCTGGAGGCTGGCGGGAACGCCGTCGATGCCGCGATCGCAGCCTCGGCAGCACTCACCGTCGTGAGCCAACACATGTGCGGCATGGGTGGCGACCTGTTCGCTCTCGTCCACCTGCAGGACGGCGACCCGACCTGCCTAAATGCATCGGGTTGGGCGGGTTGCGGCGCCGATGCCGAGGCGCTCCGGTCCGAAGGCGCAAATGAGATGCCGTTCCGAGGCGACATTCGCTCGGTGCCGGTTCCGGGTTGTGTCGATGGCTGGGTCGCACTGGCCGAGCGTTACGCAACCATGCCCTTGGACCGCCTGCTCGAACCGGCTCAGCGATTAGCGCAGGACGGCTTCGCGACCCCGGACCATCTGGTTCGATCGAGCCACAACGTCGCCGGACTGCCCGGAGCCGACGACTACCAGAACCTCACCGAGGGGGCCACGCTGACCCGGCCCCTCGTGGCCCAGATCCTGCAGGACATCCGATCGGGTGGTCGGGACGGGTTCTACAACGGCCGATTCGGCCGTGCCCTCATCGAACTGGGCGAGGGCGAATACAGCGCGGGCGACATGAACCACCGGCATGCCGAATGGGTCGAGCCGCTCCACCTCAACGCCTGGGGCCACCAGCTGTGGACGGTGCCGCCCAACTCGCAGGGATACCTGACGCTGGCCGCAGCAGGAATCGCCGACGGCCTCGACTTGCCAACGGCCGATGGCGACCTTTGGGTTCACCTACTCGCCGAAGCCGCACGGCACGCCGGGTTCGATCGGATCGACGCCCTCTTCGATGGGGCTGACGGCTTCGAGTTGATCGCGGCGGATCGGCTCGACGAACGTCGAGCCCATATCGACCCGAACAGCACGGCCAGCCTGTCCGACACCTACCTAGACGGTGGCACGATCCACATGGTGACAACCGATGGAAACGGTGGTGGCGTCTCGCTGATCAACAGCAACGCAGCCGGGTTCGGAGCCAACATCGTGGTCCCCGGCACCGGGATCTTCCTGCAGAACCGGGGGTACGGCTTCAACCTGCAGCCCGGTCACCCGGCTGAATACCAGCCGCACAAGCGGGCGCCCCACACGCTCGCACCGGCGCTGGTGACGAACACCGACGGAAGCCTCCGCACCGTCCTGGGAACCATGGGCGGGGACGCCCAACCCCAGATCGTCCTCCAGATGTTGGCTCGACTTCTCCACAACGAAGAGGAGCCCGGTTCGGTCCTGGCCGCACCGCGCTGGATTCTTGAACCACCCCAGTCGAACGGCTTCGACACGTGGAAGGAACCCGACGCGCCTGCGATCATCCTCGAACCGTCGGCTCCGGCCGCCTGGGTGCCGGGCCTCGAAGCCCGAGGTCAAACGGTGGAACACCGTCCGGTGAACGTGGGGCATGCGCACATGATCGACATCGTCGATGGCGTGCACCACGCGGCAACCGAACCGCGAATCAGCACGTCCGCGGCGCTGACCGCCTAGATCCAAACCGGGGCTCGAACCGTCCCGCCCACACTCGATTGACGCACCACTTAATGCTCAGGCGGCGGAGCCGATAGTTACATCATTGTGATTCTGATCGCACGCATGATCTCCGCCTCGGTTCTGACCATCGTTGCGCTGGTCATGGTGGCTGGCGGTCTGGCCATCGGGCTGGCCGGAACCGGTCTTCGGCTAGCTACGGGCCGAACCGGGGGCGTGCATCTGGGTGCACAGATGATTCTTGCGATCGAGCGGCTTCCGTTCCGGTTCACGCGTGGTCCAGCCACCTACCTGTATCTCATCCAGGACGAGCAGGCGGCCACGAAGATCGGCATCTCAGGCGACCCCCGCCAGCGAGTGGCCACCCTGCAAACCGGACACCCCGAACCGTTGAGACTGGTGCGTTCGATTCGGTGTCGAAGCGCCGCCGACGCTCGTGCGGTTGAAGGGGATCTTCACCACTACTTCGAGCGGAATCGGATGAATGGCGAGTGGTTCGATCTGGACGATCGCCAGATCCGGCGGGCGATCAGACTCGCCCGCCGGTGGCGATAACGACCACTACCGCTCGGCCATCACGGCGTAGAGGTCGGCCTTGGTTTTGGCCAGAATCTCTTTCGCCTGCTCTCGCTGCTCGGGCGAGCCGAACCGACCAATCTGCCGAGCCTGGGATATCAGTTCCTGCATGATCGGGCGAAGTGACGCCCCATCTTCAGCAAAGGCCTCCCAGGGCGCCGGGGCATCGGCGTCGCGGTTGCTCAACCGCTCGACGCCCTCGTCGGACAGGGAGTAGACCCGTTTGCCCTCGTCGTCGTCGGTTCCGCTGACGAGCCCTTTGGCTTCCATCCGGCGCAACGCTGGATAGATCGAGCCGGGGCTCGGCCGCCAAGCACCGTCGCTTCGCTCATCGAGCTCGGCGATGATCTCGTAGCCGTGCATCGGTCGTTCTCCGAGGAGTAGGAGAACGGCGTCGACCGTCGCTCCCCTTCGTGCTCGGTGAGGGCCGCCGCCGGGTCCCCGACGGTGATGTCCTCCTGCATGTTTCTTCATTCGCATCATCCTTGCTCGTCCGAGGCGGCCGCGCCGTCCCCGCTGGAAATCTTGTGGGTTGAATCCTTCGGAATCGAAGGGGTGTTCGTGGGTATGTGTTGGTGCGTTCAAAGCGCATTCTCCATTTGGTTTTGATCGGCAGACATTGCCGATAGTAAGTTAACGATATATCGCGATAGTTTGTTCCAGCAATCGAGTAACTGGAGAAAATCTCCTAGAGTCCAACCCGTATGGCCACCGATGTGCACACCCACCTGCTCCCCCAGCGACTGGCGAAGAAGATCCGGGCGTTCTTTGACGACTTCCTGATCGATCAGGACCTGGCGTACACCCTCGACTACCCGGAACTCCTGTCCCGTCACGTCGAGGACGGCATCGACACCATCTGGAATCTTCCCTACGCCCACAAACCCGGCATGGCTGCGGCGCTCAATGAAAGCATGCTGGAGGTGGCCGACGAGTGTGCCGGATACGGCGTCACTTTTGTGAGCGGCTGCACGGTGCATCCCGACGATCCCGATCCGGGCGGCGACGTTCGAGATGCCTACGCTGCGGGCTCACGGGTCCTGAAACTCCACTGCTCGGTGGGCGACTACAACCCCGACGATCCTCGGTTGGCTCCGGTCTACGACGCTGCGGCCGAGGTGAGGATGCCGGTGACGATCCATGCCGGTCACTCGATCACCGGCCATACCGAGGCGTCCGAACTCGCCCCGATTGCAGCGGCTGTTGCTGCCCACCCCGAGACCACGTTCATCCTCGCCCACAGCGGCCACCACGCGTACGACGAGGCGATCGAGCTACTGGCGGTTCACCCGAACCTGTATTGCGACCTCACGCCGGTCACGTTCGAACCGGTGCCCCTGACCGCGGCCGACGCCGAGCGTCACAGCGATCGCATCCTCTTCGGAACCGACGCGCCGAACACGGGTCGCACCGCTACTGAACTTCTGAACCACATCCGATCGACCGGCCTCTCCGAGAGTGCGTTCGACAAGATCACGTCGACAAACGCCACGTCTCTCCTCCAGAGGGCGGACTAGTCTCGCCCGTCGACGCCTATAGGAGCGACTCGGCGATAAGCGCGGCGCCGATGAGCCCCGCATCTTCACCGAGACCTGCGGTGGCCACCAGTTGCTGGTTGTTCGCATGCGACACCGAGTATCCGCCGAGGTCCTCAGTAACCGCACGTTGAATGCGAGCGGCAAGATCGGGTCGGGTGCCGACCCCGCCACCGAAGAGCACGATGTCGGGAGCGAACGAATATGCATAGACCCGGACCAGTTGTGCGAGGTACTTGGCTTCCAGCTCCCACACATCCTCCCGAGTGTCCAGGGTGACCGGATCCGCCTGCCACCGATCTCCGATCGCGGGGCCGCACGCCATCCCTTCGAGACAGTCGCCGTGGAATGGGCAACGGCCAGCGAACGAATCTCCTTCGATCCGACGGACCGGGACGTGTCCCATTTCGGTGTGGTCTCGACCCCGAAAGGGCACGCCGTCAACGGCGATCGCCGCGCCGATTCCGGTTCCCACGGTCACGTACCCAACACTTCGATGCCCCTGCCCAGCACCAAGTCGGTACTCGGCCACGGCGGCTGCCTCCACGTCGGTCTGGATCTCACATGACACACCAACCTCGGTCGCAATGCGCTGTAGCAACGGAGCGCCGGTCCATCCCGGCTTGGGGGTCGGACCCATCGCCCCGTACTGCGGTGAGTCCGGGTCGACGATCAGCGGGCCGAATGAGGCAATACCGACCGCGCCAGGAGTGTGTTCCTGAAAGAACTCGATAATCGGAGTCAGGGTCTTGTCTGGTGAGGTGGTCGGCACGAGCACCTGACGTTCGATCTCCATCGTGGATGGGTCGACCACCGCCGCCCGAAACTTCGTTCCGCCAGCTTCGAGCGCCCCTAACAACTTCTTCATCGTCAGAGGATGCCGGAAATCTGGGGCCGTAGCGACTCCAACCCGAGACCGACGTGAGCCACGGGCACCATTGTTTGCTACAAGGGGTCGATGCATTGGCTCGTCGACGGCAACAACGTGATGGGGAGCCGTCCCGATGGATGGTGGAACGACCGGCCCGCGGCGATGGAACGACTGACACAGGAAATCGCGGAGTGGTGCTGGACTCATGAAGACGAGGTGACCCTGGTTTTCGATGGCCGGACGGTTCTGGACGTCGCCGACATGAGCGGTGGCAATCTGCAGGTCCAGTTCTCGGCTCGTACCGGGCGGAACGCAGCTGACGATGTGATCGTCGAGCTGGCAGCTCAGATCGATTCGCCGATCACTGTGATCACCGCCGACAAGGGCCTGATCGCCCGACTCGATGAAGCGGCTCGAACAGAGGGGCCCGGTTCGTTCCTCACGCGCATCGCCGAACGACCAGCACCCTGAGGCGCACAGCCGTAGCCGCACGACTCACGGTCACCGATCAACCGACGTTCTTGTCGTGCCCGTCCCAGTACGGCGCGCGCAGGTCGCGCTTGAGGATCTTGCCTGCGCCCGATTTCGGCAACGATTGGTCCGCGGGACGGACCTG